>NZ_CP118611.1:2297500-2597500 GCF_028993555.1 Ensifer adhaerens
TTGTCGACCAACACATTGAATTTTCTTATTGAAAGTACTCTTGACCCGCGGCGCTCAGCCGGCGGCCTGCCAGTGGAGCGATCCCGGCTCCTCGCGGAATGCGAAGCGCAGAAGATGGCTTTCGATGACCGATTTCGTATCCGCGAGATCGGCCGCATCGGGCGACCGGGCGCGGATACTCAGGCCATCCGGTGTGGCCTGGAGATAGCCGGTCCCGCAGGAAAACCGGAGTTCGGCGCGATCGCCCGCCTGCTCGACGTCGATCTTGTGGGCGAAATGCTTGCAGAGCTGCGTCAGGTATTTCTGGCCGTCGTCCGTTGCAAAGTGAGTGGTCGCTTCTTGCATCTGGAACTCCTGTCATCAGGCTTTTACTGCCGAGGCGGCCCGGGATGACCGCCTGAGCGTCTTGGGCGACCGCCGTGGGGAGGACACGGCAGCCGCGATCACGGACCGTCGCCCTAGAACGTCGCTCTTGCGGTCAGGATGAAGGAGCGGCCGGGTTCGTAGAGCGGCGTCACGTTCCCGAACTCCTGGCCGTAGGTCGCCCGGTCCGAATAGGTTTCGTCGAAGATGTTCTTGAGTTCGGCGCGCAGCGTCAGGTTCGGCCGCTGCGGCGGCACATATTCGACAAACGCGTTGAAGACCTCGTAGCCCTCGAAGGGCTTGCTGCCGGCGGCGACGTCGTCGTAGTCGAGTGTGATTTCCGCATCCGCGCCGAAGGTCACACCCCAGTCCGCCAGGGTGTGGACCGCCTGCAGGGTGATGATCTGGCCAGCGGGTGCTGCCAGATAGGTGCCGACATCGGAGTCGGCGGGCTTGCCGTCGATTTCGACGTCGATGTTGGCGTATTTCACCTTGAAGTAGCCATCGCCCCAATTGTAGCCGCCGCCGATTTCGAATCCGCGCGAGCGAACGTCATGGGCGGCGATGCCGAGATCTGCCCGGAAGCGCGGTGCGCGCGCATCGTCGAGATCGGTCTGGAAGACACTGCCTTCGACCATGAAGCCGTTGTAGTTGGCCTCCAGTCCCAGGACGTAGTTGTCAGCGGTTACCGGCTTCGGACCGTTGCCATAGTTCCAGTTGGGATTGATGATGAAGTTCTCGGCAAGCGGGATACCGGCCCAGACATGTGAGTAACCGGCCTTGGCCGTCAGAAGATCCTCGATGAGATCATACTCGCCCGAGACATTGCCACTGAAGCCCGAGTTGGTCCAATCCTGGCCCGTCGTTCCGGTAAAGTGCTGGTTGTCCCCTCTCGCGCCAAAGGAAAGGCGCGTTCTCTCCCAGGGCTCCAGCCTCGCCTGCGCGTAGAGGCCGACATTGCGCGCCTTCTCGGTACCGGGATCGTAGAGATCCTCAAGCTCCGCCTTGTCGCTGTAGAAGTCGATGCCGGCGATCACATTGCCGATGTCGAAGGAGAACTTGTTCTCGAACTTGCCGTTGAAACTATCCGACGTGCCGATAGCGTCATAGGTCGTCGGAACGCCCGGTCCCGGCTTCGGGAAGATCGGCAGATCGACCTCCGTCTTGCTGTAGGCAAGCAGGAGTTTCGGGTCCCACCATCCGTCCGGCGTGCTGTCGGTATAGGTGAAGACGGTGTTCTGCCGATCGAGCGTGTAATCGCGGATGCGCGGCTCCCACGGCTTCGGGTTCGAGATCGAACCTACATTGGCGCGGAACGGCCGGGGCGCATCGTCATTGATACGGTCGTAACTGATTTCGAAACGGTCGCCGCTGTCGAACTCGTAGGCGAGCTTGCCAAGGCCGCTCAGCAGATTGGTGCTGGTGCCGTCGACCTCCTTGCCATTGCCGGCGGTGAAATCGTTGCCCTTGCCGAAGCTGAAGTAGCCCAGGAACTCGAGCCCCTCCTGCATGCCATAGGCGGAGAGCCCCGTGGTCACCGTATCGCTGTTGAAGTTGTAGCTGGATGTAACGAAACCACCGAAGCCGTCGACATCCAACAGATCGCGCGGATCGATCGTTTCGTAGGCGATCGCACCGGCGAGCGCCCCCGGGCCGGCATCGGCCGGCGCAACGCCGGCATCGACGCTGACGGCCTGAAGGAGGCCCGGGTCGATGAGGTTCGTGCCATTGTGGTGGAAGACCTTGTTGTTCTGGCGGCCGCCGTCCATGGTCACGGCAAGGCTCGTTTCCTCGATGCCGTGAACGTAGACCTTCTGCGACATCGGCAAGGAACTACCGACGGCGATGCCCGGCTCGCCTGAGAAGACGTCGGCAATGTTGGCAGGGTTCTTCAGCTTCAGGTCCTCCGACGAGATGACGATCTCGCCGGCGCCGAGTGGTCCGCTGCCAAAGGCGGAAATCGGATCGAGGACCGTGGCGCCGGAGGCATCAACGCCCTCGCTGCCGCCGGCCGCCGTCGTCGAACCGATCAGGGCCGTTCCACCCGATACCCTGTAGGAGATGCCGGTGCCCGCCAGCAGCTGCGCCAAAGCCTGCTGCGGCTCCAGGGTGCCGCTGACGGCGGTCGAGCGAATGCCCTGCGACGTCGCCGCAGCCAAGGTCACCTGCAGACCGGATTGGCGCCCGAAGGCATTCAATGCGCTCGCAAGCGGCTGCGACGGAATGTTGAAGGTGCGAGCCGTGCTGACGCGCGAAGTGGTCTGTTGGGCGGAGGCGACGGAAACGGGCAAGAAGGCAAGGGAGGAAAGCCCGACAATCGCCGTCGTTGTCAGCAGGCGCAGACCTGCATAGCTATGTCCTGCATTGAAAGAAGGATGTCCCTTGCGGCATTTCGGCGAACTCATTTTACCCCCGTCTCGATGATCCGCGCGCTGCCTCTCGGGCAGGCGCTTCGGACCAAAGACGACGGGCTCCGGATTTTTTTTCACCGGTCCGCGATTTTTTCTTGAATTTTTGAGTCCAAATTAAAATTGCGTCAGAACGCGACCATAGGACGTAACCTCGCGAACCTTGCCACCAAACGGCTGCACCAATGCCTGAAGAGCGTGGTCTGGATCTTTGAGATCATAGACGCCCGTCACCCGTCGCGACGCAAGTTCGGATTGCGGGATGGAGATCCAGGCGGAATGGTAGCGTTGCAGCCGCTCGGCGGCAGCGGCAACGGTGACGTTGTTGACGAACATCTTGCCGCTGCGCCAGGCGCCGATCTCTTCGGCCGCGATCGCACTTCGGGTGACCGCACCCGTCGCATGCGCCACCGTCGCCATTTCTCCCGGCGCGAGCTCGAAGTTCTGCTTGTGGTCTTTCCCGCTGTACGAGACGGCTACCGTGCCATGCGCAAGCTCGACCGTCGTTTCCGTACTCGCGAGTTGCACATCGAAGGACGTGCCGAGAACCGAAACCTGCACCCCGCCGGCATCGACGACGAAGGGACGAGACGGATCGCGTGCAACATCGAAATAGGCTTCGCCCTTGAGAAGCCGGACGTGCCGGGCGCTGGCGCCGATCTCGGTGGCGATGGCACTGCCGCCTCCCATCTGGATGGTCGTGCCGTCCTCCAGCGTGATCGTTCTGCTCTGCGCGGTCTCGGTCACATGATCGGCCTGCCACCAGATGAGCAACGAGGGGAGTGAGACGAACAGCAACAGGCAGGCGGCGAGCGTCATGACCGCCGTGCCGGCGACCAAGGTTCTGGCTGCCCAGCGCTTCGGCTGGTGGATGGTTGCTGCAGGCGAAACCAATGGCGCTGCGCCACGCCAAAGGTGTTCATGAACCGGCGGCATTTCTCCGAGCAGCTGCCAGGTTTTCAACGCCGTCTCCCAGGACCGGGCATGCAGTTCCGATCGGCCCAGCCAGGTCCGGAACCCGACTTCGGTCTCCCGACAGTTCGGACGCGCCTTCAGTTCGAGAAACCAGTCCATGGCCTCTTCGAGCAACGCCTCCGGTATGTGGTTGTCCTTGGTCAAAGCTCTGCCTGCCGGTTACTATCTGACGAGACACTAGCGGAATCACTTGGTCTGTCACAAAGACGAATTACTTCGGATTTTTTTTCATGCCGGTCCCAAAATTCTAGGAGGCATCCCCCGCCAGAATTGTCGCCACCCGCGTCATGGCGGTGCGAACATGGCGATGTGCGGTTGCGACCGAGATGTTCAGGTGAGCGGCGATTTCCTCCAGGGTGTATCCACCGAAACGGTGCATCTCAAGGGCCACGCGGACGTCCGTGGGAAGGTCGTCAAGGACGCCGGAAATGCGCCGGATCTCGTCGCTCACCACAGCGATGTCTTCGGGCGTCGGCATCTCGATCGGCATCGACCAGAACGGCGGCTCGTCCTGTTCCTCCCGCGCCTCTAGCTTCCGACGCTTGAGAAGATCGAGGCACAGATTGCGGACGATCCTGTAGAGATAGGCAGGCGAGAGGCCCTGGGAACCATTGTTGGTATTGGCCGGCGCGAAGCGAATGAACGCCTCCTGCACGATATCTTCGGCAGTCTCACGCGACCCGACGATGCGCGTGGCATAGGCGACCAAAGCAATACGATTGGCGAAATAGACCTGATGGCGCGTTTCCATATCGACCAAGGCGTCTGATCCGAACAAAACAACTTCGATGTGGCGTCCAGCGTTGTTCGCACTGCCTGCCGCGACGCGATCGATGGACCGGATGGCCAAACGAACGCGACGTCTCTTAGCACGCGGAAATAAACTTGTCTGTAATAGTCATGTTATTTTTCGAGGCAGCAGGCGACACGTTACCGCCGAGCCTGAGTGCCACTGGCCGGGAACCGTATCCCGTTGCAGGAGCGGAACTTTTCGCCGCGATGGCCATTGCCCTTCTGAGCACGAACCGTGTCAACCGGACGCGGCAGGGATGGCGAACATGGCGGTTTTTCCGGTTTCTCGCCACGGCCAACGAAACGGCAGTCGAGCGCCCAACCTGTCCGGTTCGTCTCACTTTCTCACCGAGATTCAAGGCGCAATACCGCCACCCTCGACACGCAACTCCCTGACGAGCTCGATCAACGCCCGCAGCTTTGCCGGCACGTGTCGTCGGCCGGAGAAATAGAGGCACAGGCCGTCATAGGGTGGCGTCCAATCACTGAGAACCTGCACCAGTCGCCCGGCGGCGACGTGCTCCTGGACCGCGTGGTCGGAGAGATAGGCCAGCCCCGCGCCACACAGCGCCGCCTCGAGCATCAGCCCGCTCTCGTCCAGAATGAGCCGTCCGGGCACGTCGATCTCCACACTTTCGCCATGACGCGAGAACTCCCAGTGATAAATCTTGCCGCTCGCCATGCGCGCCCGAATGCAGGCATGGTTCAAGAGGTCGGCCGGTCGCTGCGGCGCCATTCTCTCCCGGAAATAGTCCGGCGACCCGACGACGATCATCCGCGACTGGCGCGTGATCGGCACGGCGATCATGTCCGGCGGCACCGCCTCAACCAGCCGGAAGCCGGCATCGAAGCCGAGGGCGACGATGTCGACAAGCGCGTTGTCGGTCGCCACCTCCACCGCCATTTCCGGAAAGCGCCGGAGATATTCCATGAGCAGCGGCTGCAAGACCATGCGCGCCGCACCGGGTGAAGTGTTGAGCCGAAGCGTCCCGGTCGGCCGCGCCCGAGCTTCCGTCACCCTCTCGACGGCGCCGTCGATCGCGGCAAGCGCCGGCAGCACCTCCGCCACGAAGGCTTCGCCCGCCGCGGTCAACGCCACCGATCGTGTCGTCCGGTTGAACAGGCGGACGTCGAGCCGCTCTTCCAGTGTCGATACGGCATGGCTGAGCGCGGAGGACGACACGCCGAGTTCCCGGGCAGCGGCCCGGAAGCCGCCGAGCCGCGCGATCGTCGTCACCGCCTCTAGTTCGGACAGACTGGGTCTCATTGCACTATTTTCCTCATCAACCTGTCTATGATTGATGATCTTATCCTGGCGACCGTTCCGGCGCATATCCCCTTCATCGCAACAGGAAACCGAACGATGAAGATGATCGAGCAGATCTATGTCGATGGCGCTTTCGTTACCCCCGAGGGCAGCGAGCGTTTCGAACTTTTCAATCCCGCCACCGAAGAGAAGATCGGCGAGGTCCGCCTCGGCGATCAGCAAGACGCCCGCGCCGCTGTCGCAGCCGCCAGGCGCGCCTTTCCGGCCATGCGGCGCACGACACCCGCCGAACGTATCGCCATGTTGCAGGCGCTGCGCGACGCCGTCGCGGCGCGCGCCGATGCCTTGCATGAGGCCATGGCGACCGAATACGGCGCACCGCAGTCCTTCCTCGCCTTCTCGGTGCCACATGCCGCGCGTGTTTTCGACGTCGCCGCGAAGACGGTGGCCGACTATGCCTTTACCCGGCAGATCGGCAACGCCACAGTCGTCATGGAACCGGTTGGGGTTGCCGCCGCAATCACCCCCTGGAACAGCAACATCGGCTTCATTTGCACCAAGCTCGCCACCGCCATCGCGGCGGGCACGACGATCGTGATCAAGCCATCCGAGATGAGCGCCATCCAGACCCAGACACTGCTGGAAGCGCTGCACGAAGCCGGCCTGCCGCGTGGCGTGCTCAACGTCGTCAATGGTTATGGGCATGTCGTCGGCGCCGAGCTCAGCCACAACCCCGGCATCGCCAAGATCACCTTCACAGGCTCGACCATCACCGGACGCACGATCCTTCGAACCGCTGCGGAAAACTTCAAGCGCGTGACCTTGGAGCTCGGCGGCAAGGGTCCGCAGATCCTGCTCGATGATGCCGATCTCGATCACGCCATTCCGCACGTGCTTGCTTCCGCCTTCCGCAACAGCGGCCAGGCCTGCATTGCTGGTACCCGGCTTCTGGTGCCGGAGCGGAGGCTAGCGGACGTGACTTCGCGTCTTGCCACCGCCGTCTCCGCATTGAAGGTCGGCCCTTCGAGTGACCCGGCCTCGGATATCGGCCCGATGGTGAGCGCCAGACAATGGCAGCGCGTGCAGTCCTATATTCTCCTCGGCCAAGAGGAAGGAGCAAAGCTGCTGGTCGGCGGCGAAGGTCGCCCGCAAGGGCTCGATCGTGGCTGGTTCGTTCGCCCCACCGTCTTCACCGCTGTCACCAACGACATGCGGATTGCGCGGGAAGAAATCTTCGGGCCCGTGCTCAGCATTCTTGCCTATCGCGACGAAGATGAGGCGGTCGCCATCGCCAACGACACGGACTATGGCCTGCAATCCTACGTTCTCGGCACGGATGTGGAACGTATGCGCCGCATCGCCGGCCAGCTCGAGGCCGGACGCGTGGTGCTCAACGAGGCGCCGGCGGATGCCCAGGCTCCCTTCGGCGGCTTCAAGCAATCCGGCATCGGTCGCGAATTCGGGCCTTTCGGCCTCGAAGCTTTTCTCGAGCCGAAGGCGATCATTGGCTGACGGGCGATCCCCCGTGTTCAGGCGACCTGCGCGCCGGCCTTCGGCGCGTTTGCCAACGCGACCGTATTGCGGCCCATGTGCTTCGCCTCGTAGAGAGCCGCGTCTGCTTTTTGCAGCAGCTTTTCAAGCGTCGTTTCGGCCGCAAGCGCCGAGGCGACGCCCAGGCTTGCCGTCACACACCCATTGCCAAGTCCGCGATGTGCAATGGCGAGCCGTTCGATCGCCGTGCGGATACGCTCGGCCATCGCCAGCGCCTGCAGCGGCTCCCGATCCGCCGTGAGCACCAGCATCTCCTCACCGCCGAAGCGGAAGACGAAGGAGGCCTCGTCCACCGTGTCGCGCATGCATTGCGAGACGGCGCGGATGCAGGCATCACCCTCGATATGGCCGTGAACGTCGTTGAACCGCTTGAAGTGGTCGATATCCAGCAGGATTGCCGAAACCGGCGCCAGGCGCGGCGCGTCGTTCCACAGCATCTCGCCAACCCGCGCCAGCGAACGGCGGTTCAACAGTCCCGTCAGTTCATCCCGCTCGGCATTGCGCTCAAGCTGGCGGTAGAGAAGGCTGCCCCTCAACTGGTTGAGAAAATTCTGCCGGTCCTTCTGCTCCAGGAAATAGGCGCTGACCGCCAGGAAGATCGACAGCGTCAAGTAGAAGGTGATGATGCCGGAATAGGTGACATCGTCGAAGGCACCGGTCAGACGCGTGGTGGTGAAATGGGAGGCGCACATCAGCGCGAGCCCGATCACGACGGCAAAGAAGCGTGGCCGCAGCGCGATGACGAAGAACAGGAAAGCGGCGGAATTGCCGTTCTGATAGACGAACAGGTAGGAGCTGGTGCTCTGCGTGGCCGCGGCCATCGGCAAGGTGACGCCCAGCACCGCGATCGCCACCGCCAGAACGTCGTAGAGAAGCGCATTCGGCCAGCGGCGCACGGCCAGGATACAGCCGATGACGAAAGGCGTGAACACCAGGAAACGGGCAACGAGCAGCTCGTTGAAAACGTCGGGCATCATCGTACGATCGCCGAAATAGACCAGATCGTAGATGAAAACGCCGATCACGCCCCAGATCACCGTGAGCCGCACACGCTCGGCCGCATATTCCTTGCGGAACAGCGCCTCGATCTCCGGCGAGAATTGCAAATAACGAAAGCCGCGCGCGATCTGGTTCTCTACCTGGTCTAGCGTGACGACGCTCATTACCAATTTCCCCGGCTGCGGAAGGTCACCAGCAAACTGGCAGAGAAAACTGAATATTCGTCTAAAGTTAGTTCGGTTCGCCGCTGATGTGCCGAGCATTGCAGGCACGGTCAGTCTTCGGGCACCTTGATCAGCACCGTCGCGGCGGCCTCGATCGGCCTGCCGTCCTGGGTGCGGATGTCGAGCTTCACAGGCAGTCCGGTTTCCTTTTCGACCAGCAGGGAATGCTCCTCGCCCGGCTGAAAGAGGTGCCTTTCGCCGAACTGGCGCAAGGCGACCATCACCGGAAAGAGGTCTCGACCCATCGCCGTCAATTGGTACTCGACACGCGCTTTCGCCTCACCGACGGGAACCGTCTCCAGGATGCCGCGGTCCACCAGCGTCCGCAGGCGCTCCGTCAGGATGTTCTTGGCAATGCCGAGGCTTTTCTGAAAATCGCTGAAGCGTCGTAGTCCGTCGAACGCATCGCGCACGATCAGCAGCGACCACCAGTCGCCGATCGCGTCCAGCGATCGCGCGCTGGGACAGTAGTCTCCCTTGAGGCTTCTGCGCGCCACCATACGAACTTTCCTCTCTCATATGCCACGAGATTTTGGTTGTATTATGAAACCAAATTGGTATCCATTAATTTGGTTTCATTATTAAACCGAAATAAGGAAGAAGTCCAATGGATGGCAGAACTGCTGCGGCGTCGATCGATGCCGCAAACGACATTGCGCGCCCAAATGCCGGAGGTGCCACGGCATCACCGTTGACGCGGCCGATGATGACCCTCTTTGCCCTCGCCTCCGGCCTTGCGGTCGCCAACGCCTATTTTGCCCACCCCCTGCTCGATGTGATGGCCGCCGACCTCGACCTTTCGCAGACCAGCGCCGGCTTGATCGTCGGGGCGACGCAGGTCGGCTACGCCCTCGGCCTGGTCCTGCTTGTTCCTCTTGGCGACCTTTTCGATCGCCGCAAGGTGATCATCATCCAATCCCTGCTTTCCGTGGTCGCGCTCGGCTTCGTGGCCGTTTCGGCCAACGCCGAAATGCTGATGGCCGCGATCGCGACGGTAGGGATGCTTGCCGTCCTGACGCAGGCCCTGGTCGCCTATGCGGCCAGCCTGGCTCAGCCATCGGAACGCGGCCGGGTGGTCGGATTTGTCACCAGCGGCATCGTGATCGGCATCCTGTCCGCACGCACTGTCGCGGGCCTTCTGACGGATCTCTCCGGCTGGCGATCGGTTTATATGGCATCCGGCGTCGCAACACTCCTGATCGCGGGCCTGCTGTACAGGCTGCTGCCGCAGCAGAGACGGGAAACGAGCAAGCTCAGCTACCCCCGCCTTGTCGGCTCCACCTTCAAGCTGATTTGGCAAGAGCCGGTGCTTCGTGCCCGCGGCGTGATCGCCATGCTGATTTTCGCGAACGTGACGACGCTGCTCACCCCGCTTGTTTTGCCGCTGAGTGCGCCACCGTTCTCCATGTCGCATACTCAGGTCGGCCTCTTCGGCCTCGCAGGCATTGCCGGAGCGCTGGCCGCTTCGCGGGCGGGCCATTGGGCCGATCGCGGATTTGGCCAGACGACGACCGGGATTGCGCTCGCGCTCATGCTTGTCGCATGGCTGCCGATCGCCTTGCTGAACCAATCCATCCTGTGGCTGATCGCTGGTGTGCTCGTGCTCGACTTCGGGCTCCAGGCGGTCCACGTGACCAACCAGGCCCTGATCTATCGCGTTCGTCCGGAGGCGCAGAACCGGCTGACGGCTGCCTACATGCTCTTCTATTCGCTCGGCAGCGCGACCGGCTCCTCGCTCTCCACGGTCGCCTATGCGCATGCGGGCTGGAACGGCGTCTGCCTGATGGGCGCGGTGATCAGCCTCGGTTCCCTGATCTTCTGGCTGGCGACAAGGCCTTCGAGATCTCGGGAGGAAGGCGCAGCGTTGAGCGGTTGAGCGACCGCTGCGACAGCGGCAAAGTTGGCCCAGCCAACGAGAAGCCCCGCACCAAGGCGGGGCTTCTGAGGGAACGGGCGACCACCGCTGCTCGTCGTTTATGCGGCAGGCTCAAAGTCGGTCGAAAGGGACACGGCCCGCCATTGGGCAAGGATTTGTGCGTCCGATGCATGCTTGGCTTCGATCGCGGCCACCGTGTCGCTGCCAAGCGGCAGCCGCACCGGCGGATTTTCCGCGTCGACGAATGAGATCAGGACATCCGCCAGCTTGTCGGGATTGCCCGGCTGATTGTGGCTGATTTCCTTCGCCTTGTGGCGAACGATGCCGGCCGTTTCTGCATAGTCGTCGATTTCGATCGGGCTTACGCTCAGTGAGGTCGAGTCGAGGAAGTCGGTGCGGAAATAGCCGGGCTCGATCGCCGTTGCATGGATCCCGAGCGGGGCAAGCTCTGCAGCGAGCGCTTCAGTCAAGCCTTCGACCGCAAATTTCGTCGAGCAATAAACCCCGAAGCCAGGGCCGCTGCGATAGCCGCCGACCGACGAGAAATTCAGGATGCGTCCCGAACGCTGGCGGCGCATATGCGGCAGCACGGCACGGGTGACGGCCAGCAGACCGAAGACGTTGGTGCGATAGAGGGCCTCGATCTCGGCACCGCTTGCCTCTTCGACCGCACCGAGCAAACCGTAGCCGGCATTGTTGACCAGAACATCGATCCGGCCGAAGCGTGCAATCGCCTGCCCGGCGGCCTGATGCGCCTGGGGCTCGTCGGTAACATCGAGCGCCACGGCCAGAAGGTTGGGCTGCTCGCCGAAACGCTCGACGATCGCCTTCGGATTGCGCGCCGTCGCGACAACCTGATCGCCCTTGGCGAGCGCCTTTTCGACAATGAGGGCACCAAATCCGCGGGATGCGCCGGTAACGAACCAAGTATGCATGTGAACCTCCTGTTTGTGTCGCCGCTCCATCGTCGGCGGCTGAGAAGGTTTTACCGCGTCACATCTACTGAGATAATCGACTGGATTCTCCTTGAGTTGCTGAGTAGGATTCATCAATGAGAACCGTATCGCCTTCAGACCTGTCCTCCTTCCTTGCCTTGGCCCGGCAGCGAAGCTTCCGCCGCGCCGCCGACGAACTGGGCTGCACGCCGTCGGCGCTCAGCCATGCCCTGAAGGCGCTTGAAGAACGGCTCGATCTCCGCCTCTTCAACCGAACGACCCGCAGCGTCGCGCTGACGGAAGCGGGCGAACTATTGCTCGCGCGCGTCGCCCCCGCTTTTCGCGACATTGAAGACGCTCTCGATGACCTCAACAACTTCCGCGGCACACCGGTCGGGCGCTTGAAACTCAATGCGGCGCGCGCCTCGGCAAAGATGGTGCTTCTGCCACTGGTCGCGCGCTTTCTCGAAGCCTACCCGAAAATCAGCATCGAGATCGTCACCGACAACGACCTCGTCGACATGGTCTCGGAGGGTTTCGACGCCGGCGTTCGTTTCGGTGAAATCATCGCGCAGGACATGATCGCCGTCCCGATCGGGCCGCGCCAGCGCACCGCGATTGTGGCGACGCCTTCCTTCTTCGAGCGCTATCCAAAACCAACCGCTCCCGATCACCTGAGGGAACTCCCCTGTGTCGGGCTGCGCTTCGGCAGCGGCCGCCTCTACGCATGGGAATTCGAGCGCGGCGGCGTGGAACTTCAGGTCGAAGTGAGCGGCCCCCTGATCGTCGACGACCAGGACCTGATGGTGGACGCGGCCCTTGCGGGCGCCGGCGTAACCTTCACCTTCGAAGATCAAGTGCAGTCACTGATAGACGGGGGGAGGCTTGTTCGGGTGCTCGAGGATTGGTGTCCCTACTACGGCGGCCTCTATCTATACTATCCCAGCCGCCGGCAAATGCCCGCGGCACTGCGCGCCTTCGTCGATTTCATCAGGACCGCGGGTAGCGGGCCCGCCAAAGGCTAGCGCGAAGCTGATTCATGGACCGACCGCGCCGCGGCCGGACCATGATGCCGTCGCTTCCGGTCAGCGCCGGAACAGGCGAATGTGCCCGACGCAGGGCTGTCCTGGCTTACGCCCTGATTTCCGCTTCGAGCGACGCTGCCTCTGCGACGGCCAACGCAGCCATGGCAAGGGCAGCTTCACGCGTCGCGGCCGCCGCGATGAAGCGGCCATTGTGGCAGAAGCTTGCGCCCTTGACCCCGCAAGCCGCTTCCAGTTCGCCGTTGGTCAGGCCGGCCCAGGCTGCGGGCAGGTCTGCGCGAAGCTCAAAGCCCTCATCGGCCTTGCGGATGCCCGTCAGGCACCAGTCTTTGTCGCGCGGGTGAACGACGAACAACAGGTGATCGGCGCCGGACTTCACCACGGCCGGACGGAAGGGCATGCCCATCGGCAGCTCGAGAACTCGGCCATCCCCGGCACGGGCGATTTGCTGGAGGACGAGTGCCTCGGCCCTGAGCTTGGCGGCGCGCTGCGCGACGCCGGCCTCGACGAGCGTGCGGGCGATCGCCAGGGCCGACTGAAAGCCGCGATCGTCAGCCTCCGGGCCGCCCTCGTCGAACACCGGCTTCAAGGTTTCCAACAATGCTGGCAGCGTCAGCCCGGCAAGCGGTCCGGCAGCGGAAGGGTCGAGCGCACCATTGTCCACCAGATCGACCGGAAGCACGAAACGTGCGTCAAAGGCCGCATGCACCGCCTCGATATGGTCTTCAGGAACGCCTGAAGCGACGAGATAGTCGCGGCCATAGTGCTTCCAGATCAGCCCGAACGAGCTGTAGGGCTGACCGTCTTCTCTGAGCGGCGCGCCGCGTTGGTGATGATCGAAGATACCGGCCGCAGCGTCATACAGGCCACCCACATCGTAGACGATGCGATCCGCACCGGGCTTGATCCACTCCGGAGCCCGACTGCGGATCAGGCGCGCCTGCGGGAAGAGCCGTGTGAGAATGACGGTGGACAACAGCTCGTCGGCGTGAAAGCCACCGGAATGGGTAACGAGAAACTCTGGGATCATCCCGATTGGCCCTATGGTTCGTTGAATACGGAGCGCACCACATAGCCATTGCGCGCCACCACCTCAACCCACCATCGCTCCATGCCTGCCTGGAGGCCCGCATGCGCCAGCTGGTGCTCTCGGCGGGAGAGGCCCCGAGCGAACCTACTCCAGATCCATCGTGGTGAAGACCCGGCAATTGTCGGGTGCGGGCGTGCCCTTGCAAATCTGCGCATCGACCAGTTGATCCACGGCGAGCGTGTTCGTCACCAGAAGCGCCTTGAACAATTGCCAGGGACCCGGGTTGCCATCCACATCGCGCTGGCCCTCGGCCAACTTCTGGTATCGCACGCCCATTTCGTCGTAATAAGCCGCCAGCTTTTTGCTGCCGGTCCCGTTTCCAGTCACCGTCGGAATGTTTGCCACGGTCGTTTCCCCTCCGGCAAGCCGTCGAACGCCGGACGCGAGCACCAGAGCGCATGCCTCGGTGCATGCTCCCTGCGAGATCGCCGCGCCGATGAAATCAGCGCCTTTACCGTCGTTTGCCGTACAGTTCTCCTGGTCCCTCTGGCACCCGATGAAGATGGTCGTGCCCACGGCCACGCTCAGCTTGTTCTTGCGGATGAGGCGCCCGACTGCCATGGCAGCAGCCGTATCGCCGCCGGGAGAGGCAAGGACCAACGGCAGATTCCGGCCTCCGAGCGTCTTCAAGGTCGCCTTCAGCAACGCCGGCGTTTTCGCACCGATGACGCCTTCGGCGGAAATCCATTCCGGACATGTCGGCTCGCAAGCGGACTGGTTCGAACGCACAACAACGAACCGCATCTGCTGTTCTGACGCCATTGCCGGCTGCTCGATCGACAGACCTGGCGTCGTCAGACACATCAGCAGCGCCGCCCGCCAAAGGCTCGCCAAGACCCTGCGCAAAGAGAACCGCCCCACTGACATCCCTATCTCCAGCCTAGCGCTTCAGGTCCGACATGATGAAAACCCGACAATTGGCGGACGCCGGCACGGTCCTGCAGGTCTCGACCGAGGTCAGCAATTCGACCCCACCCAGTTGCGTGATCAACTTCATCTGCGTCATCGCGACGGGTTCGATCTTGCGCATATCGGAGGCGGGCGTGATCTTCATCAGATCGATGACGGCACGGCTGACGCCCATTTCCGCGAGATAGGCCACCAGTTCACGCTCCTGCGCCTTGCTCATCTCGTAGATCTTGCGGCTGCCGAGATTCTTGCGACTGACGACCTTCTTGCTGGTGATCTTCTTCTTGCCGTTGACGATACGATACTCCTCCCGATACCGCGTCTGGGTCTGAATGAAGACGGTGGTGATCTGGTGAACGCCCAGATACGCCCACTGGCCGACCACGCGCCGGGTGCCACCGGCCAACATCAGCGGACAGGCCGAATTGCAGTAGGCTTCGCCCGAATAGGCGGTACCGATATAGCGGGCGCCCTTGCCGTCGTTGTCGCGGCAATCCTTCTGCTGCGGCTGACAACCAACGAAGCGGGTCTTCCCGACCGCCACTTCAAGCTTTCGCGCCCTGATGAGCCGCCCCAGCGCCAGCGCGGCACCGACGTCTCCGCCGGGTGACGTCACCACGACCGGCAGGCGGCGGTTGCCAATGGATTTGAGCAGCTTCTTGAAGCGCGCCGGGCTTTCGCGAGCGATCGTCCCTTCGGCCGATATCCACTCCGGACAGGTTGGCTCGCACCCTGGCTGACCGCTGCGAACCACGAAGAACTGCATGTCGGCACCACCGGTCGGCGCCGCTCGAACCGTCGCTGCGGGGGCCAAAAGCCCAACCAACAGACAGACAATGACCACTGAACGCGAGAATACTTCTCGTGGAAACGCCATGCCGATCAAAAACTGTACCTCTCCCGACTGGGCCTTCGCCGGCGGCCAGGATGGAGCGATCTCGCCCGATCCCTTCCACATCAGCGCGGTGTGCGGCGCCCCGCAATTTTCATGCTGTAAATATGACTATCAAAACAAACAGTTCTTTGTCTCCATTGCCGAGATCGTGCCCTTGGACCGCGAAAGGAGAATGAAAGTTGCGTCAGCCAATAATGAAACCAACGATAGCATGGAGCCTGAATTTAAGGCAACAATCATATACACGAAATCGGCCGCCGGAGCGATGCGATCGACCCGCCCAAGACACTGCAGAGAGACGATAGTTGTTCGCGCGGCAGCGATCACACGCCGAGGGGCTGGATACGTCGCCAACGCTTTGACAACATAGGCGCTCAAGGCAGGATTGCGATTCGATGACGATTTTCTTTAAGGCAGCACTTTCCGACGACGTGGCATTCGGAATGATCGAGCGGTGTTTTTCCGATCCGGACGACTATGACGCCTATCTCGATATCTTTGGCGACCACACCGAGCGGACCGTTTCATGGAGCAAGGGCCGATCGGTTGACGAGTTCAAGGCGGAAATTACCGAAGCCTTGCGAACGGCCTGGGAGAGCGCGCCTTTCTGGCAGGTGTACGAACGGCGCGAAGACCGGGACGATGCCGGAACCAATGAAATCCGCCGCGCTGCCATCAATCTGACGCGCACCTATGGCGGCGTGATCGTGATCACGTTGAGCCTGCTTGGCAGACGCAGCAGCACGCACGATCTCGAACTGGTGTTTGTCTGCTTCCAGGAAGATGCCCAGCGCCGGAATTTTCGCGTGCGCTACGATGGAAAATTCATTCCTGCCTGACGCCTTGCGCGGCGCAGACATTACAGCGCCACGCGTTTTATCAGACGCGCAAAGGTCGCTGTAACACTTTGATTTGCTGCATGTCTTTATCCTTTAATCGAGGTCGATTGAAGGAGACATGCAACTTCTCCGACCAAGCGCTGATCGTCTGCAGCACGCTTCCCCGATCAGCCACACCTGCGCCTACTTCAGGAAGGCTCGGAAGCGCCGCATGGCAAAGGCGAAGAGGATGGCGCCGATCAGCAGCAGGGCAAGAAGCTGCGGCCAGACCACGTCCAGCCCGGCATCGCGAAACAGAACCGCCTGCGCCAGAATGACGAAGTGGGTGTTCGGCGTAGCCAGCATGATGTTCTGGATGATCTCGGGCATGCTTTCGCGCGGCGTCATGCCCCCCGAGAGCGCCTGTAGCGGCAAGAGCACAAGCATCAGCAGCAGGCCGAACTGCGGCATGGAGCCGGCGATCGTCGCAAGCAGGATGCCCATCGAGGTCGTTGCAAAGAGCTGCAGCGCCGTTGCCAGCAGGAACAGGGCGAACGAGCCCTGCACCGGAACCGCAAGCGCGCCCTTGACCACGAAGATCAGAGAGATCGCCGAGGCGAGCAGCACCACCAGCCCCATCGACCAGACCTTGCTGACCATGATTTCGAACGGGGTCACGGGCATGACCAGGAGGTGCTCCACCGTCCCGTGCTCGCGCTCGCGGATAAGGGCGGCCCCCGTGAGCACGATCGACAGGATGGTGATGTTGGTGATGACGTTCATGACAGCGCCGAACCAGCCCTTGTTGAGTTCGGCATTGAAGCGGGCGCGTAGCACGAGATCGACGGGCAGCGGTGTCTCGCTGCGGTGGCGATCGAGGAAGCCCGAGACCTCGCCGGTGACGATCTGCTGGATGTAGCCGTTGCCGGAAAAGGCCTGGCTCATGCGCGTCGCGTCGACATTGAGCTGGATCGTCGGCGAGCGACCGGCCAAGAGATCCGTCTGGAAATTCGGCGGGATGTCGAGTGCGAAGGTATCGAGCCCCTGATCCATGCGACGGTCCATTTCCGCAGGCGTGATCATTTGCGGCGGCACGAAATAGGGCGGATAGAAAGCCGTCGATATTCGCGTCGAAACCGGCGAGCGGTCCTCGTCGACGATGGCGATGGCCGCACGGTTCAATGTTTCCGGCATCGCGGTCGAGCCCGTATAGACCGACAACGTAAAGGAATAGACGATCAGGATCAACAGGATCGGATCGCGCCAGAGCCCCCAGAGTTCCTTGATGCCGAGATGGTAGATATGGGACAGGCGCATCGTCACCTCGCCTGCTTCTTGAGGGATAGCGTGCCGATCGCGAGCAGCACGGGCACCGCGATCAGCATCGGCACGAAGGCACCGCCGAGATCGCCGAATCCGAGTGCCTTGGAGAAGGTCCCGCGGGCAATCGTCATGAAATGGGTGGTCGGGTAGATCTGACCGATGAACGCGCCTGCCCCTTCGAGCGAAGAGACCGGATCGATCATGCCGGAATACTGGATTGCCGGAATGAGCGTCAGGATCGCCGTGCCGAAGATCGCCGCGATCTGGCTCGACATGAAGGTCGAGATGACGAGCCCCATCGCGGTTGCTGCCGAGACATAGATCAGGCCTGCTGCCGTCCAGGCGAGCAGACTGCCGGTGAACGGCACCCGGAAGACGAAGATCGCGAATGCCGTCAGCAACACGAAATTGAGCATTGCCAGGGCGATATAGGGGATCTGTTTGCCGATCAGGAATTCGAGCCGCGTCACTGGCGAGACATAGAGATTGACGATCGAGCCCAGCTCCTTCTCGCGCACGACGCTGAGTGCCGAAAGCATGGCCGGGATCAGCATCAACAGCAGCGGGATGACCGCCGGCACCATGGCGACGATGCTCTTGACGTCAGGATTGTAGCGGAAACGCGTCTCGATCTTGAAAGTGCCGGCGGTTGCGGCCGCCCCGTAGCGTTCGCGGATCTTGCCGGTCAGCCAATGGGCGTGCAGCCCCTGGACGTAACCCTTGACCGTTTCGGCACGGCTCGCCATCGCACCATCGATCCAGGCAGCGATCTCCACCGTATTACCTCGTGCTGCGTCCCGGGCAAAACCCGGCGGGATCTCGATCGCCAGGCTCAGTTCGCCATTACGCATGCGCCGGTCGAGATCGGCATAGTCGGTGATCGGATCCTTCTCGATGAAGTAGCGCGAGCCGGCAATCTCGAGAATGTATTCGCGGCTGGTCGTCGTCTGGTCGCGGTCGAGCACCGCGAAGGTCAGGTCCTCGACATCCATGTTGATGCCGTAGCCGATGACGAACATCAGGATGACCGTGCCGATCGTGGCAAGCGTCGCGCGGATGGGATCGCGCACCAGTTCGAGCGCCTCGCGGCGGGTATAGCTGAACATCCGCCCGAGGTCGAAGAATCCCTGTCTAGATGACCGCGTCGTCTCGGCATGCCGTTCGGCAATCGGCTCCAGCGGAGCCTTTGCCCTGACCACTGCGGGCGCCGGCTGCTTTGCCCCGGCGATCGCCTCTTCCAGATAGGCGATGAAGGCTTCCTCCAGTGTCGAGGCGGAACGGCTTTTCATGATGCCGGCCGGGGTATCGCTGACGAGCACCTTGCCCGCATGCATCAGCGACATGCGATCGCAGCGCATCGCTTCGTTCATGAAATGGGTGGAGATGAAGATCGTCACCTGATCGTTGCGCGAGAGATCGACGAGGATCTGCCAGAAACTGTCGCGCGCCACGGGATCGACGCCGGATGTCGGTTCATCGAGGATCAGGATATCGGGTGAGTGGATCAGCGCGACGGCAAGTGAGAGCCGTTGGCGCACACCGAGCGGCAAGGCGTCCGGCAAGGCGTCCATCACGTCCGCGAGATCGAAGCGCTTCGCCAGTTCCTCGATCCGTTTGGGAATGCCGTCCATGCCGAACAGCTTGGCGTGCAGTTCCAGGTTCTGCAGGACCGTGAGCTCGGTATAGAGCGAGAAGGCCTGCGACATGTAACCGACGCGGTGGCGTACCTCCATGTCGCGCGGGTCGACCTCACGCCCAAAGAGCTTTGCCGTGCCCTCGCTGGCGGCCAGCAGGCCCGTCAGCATCTTCATCGTTGTCGTCTTGCCACAGCCGTTGGAACCGAGGAAGCCGAAGATCTCGCCACGGCCGATGCGGAAACTGACATTGTTGACAGCAACGAAATCGCCAAAGCGCATGGTGAGGTTATTCGCCTCGATCGCGATGTCGTCGCTCGCGCCTTCTGGGCGCGGCGGAATGACGACGTCGTGATGCTCGCCCCTGATCTCCTCGGGAAGGAGCGCGATGAAGGCGGCGTCGAGCGTGCCGACGCCGGTCTTTTCAAGCAGTTGACCGGGCGTGCCCGTTGCCAGCACCCGGCCCGCATCCATCGCAACCAGCCAGTCGAAGCGGGCGGCCTCCTCCATGTAGGCGGTCGCCACGATGACGCTCATGCCCGGCCGATCGGCACGGATGTCGTCGATCAGCTCCCAGAACTGCCGCCGTGACAAGGGGTCCACGCCCGTGGTCGGTTCATCGAGGATCAGGAGATCGGGATCGTGGATCAGCGCGCAGCAAAGTCCGAGCTTCTGCTTCATGCCGCCGGAGAGCTTGCCCGCGGGACGCTCGGCGAAGGGGGCAAGCCCGGTGCTTTCGAGCAGGCTGGCAATCCGCCTCTCGCGCTCCTTGCGATCGTGGCCGAAGAGCCGGCCGAAGAAGTCGACATTCTCGAAAACGGAAAGCGTCGGATAGAGGTTCTTGCCGAGGCCCTGCGGCATATAGGCAATGCGCGGGCAGGTCCGGCGCCGATGGCCGGCATCGGCGATGTCGCCGCCAAGAACCTCGACACGGCCCGCCTGCACGGCACGCGCACCGGCAACGAGAGACAGCAGGCTCGATTTCCCAACGCCGTCCGGCCCGATCAGCCCGGCCATACAGCCGGACGGGATGTCGAGCGTCACGTCGGCGAGCGCCTTCGTCTTGCCATAGGAAAGCGTGACGGCGCTTAAGCGAACCACGGGCTCTGCCGGCGGCAGGCCGGCCCGATCAGGGGCTGCCATCACTGCACCAGCGTGCCGGTCTGGCTCGCCGGCCACTCTGCATTCGGATCGACCTTCACATAGGCCACGCCCGGAAGGCCGGTTTTCACCATGCGGATGTACTTCTTCAGAAGATCCTTCGGAATTTGCGCCTTGATGCGGAAGGTCAGCTTTTGCCGTTCCTCGGCCGTCTCGACCGTCTTCGGCGTGAACTGCGCGACGTCGGCGACATAGGAGACCTTGGCGGGAATGATGTATTGCGGCGCGGCGTCCAGCACCAGCCGGACATCGCTGCCAATCGAGAGACGCCCGGCCTGATCCGTCGGCAGGAAGAACGTCATGTAGACATCACCGAGATCGACGAGATTGAGCACACGGCCGCCGGCCGCAAGCACTTCGCCGGGCTGAACGACGCGATACTGGATACGGCCGTCGCGCGGCGAGACCAGGGTGCTGTCGTTGATGTCGGCGATGATGCTTTCGACCGACGCCTTGGCCGCCTCGACTGCGGCCTGGGCATCGACGACCTGGGACTTCGCCGAATTGATCGCCGCATTAGACGCAGCGAGCGAGGCCTCCGCGGCACTGGCGGCAGCGCGCGCGCCCTCGGCCGTGGCCCTGTCGTCGTCGAGCACCTGTTGCGAAACGGTGCTCGTCTTCACGAGTTGCTCGGAGCGGGCGAGCCGCCGTTCGGTAGCGTCCAGTTGCGCGCGCCGCTGCGCAAGCACGGCTTCGGCCGCGGCCTTTTCCGCTTCGCGCTGCGTTACAAGGTTCTTCGCCGCTTCGACGCTGATGATCGCACGCTGCCGCTGCGCTTCGGCCTGCCGCTTGTGCGCCTCCAACTGCACGGTATCCATCTGGGCGAGCACCTGGCCGGCAGTGACGAAGTCGCCCTCATCCACCAGGATTTCCTTGATCCGGCCCGCCGTCTTGGTCGAGATGTCGATCTCGACGGCCTCGATGCGCCCGTTGCCGCTGGCGATCCCGGCAGGCAGCGCGTTGCGATCCATGTTCTGCCAGGCATAGTAGCCGCCTGCGAGCGCCAGGATGACCAGACCGACCAGGAGCCAATTCTTCCGGGCTTTTTCCATTTCAGCGTCCCACCATCAAAACAGACCACGAGAATAGCCCGCGACCACTTAAACACAACCGGGAATAGGCCAGACGGACGAGGCTGCCGCATTGACTCATGTCAATTGCGGGTCAGCCGCGTTGGAGCTGAAAGCTTGATTGCAATGAACGGCTGGTCGGTGAACTCGGTTCCCGCAGATCGTCCCGGCGCCAAAGGCAAGGCTAGCGGTAACGGCGGCTGCCGTGAAGCGGCTCGGAACGTGACGCCAGGATTTGGGGCGACGTGCGTAGGGCCGCGGCCGTGCGAAATCCAGAATGGCACTGCACATTTTTTCTCTTATAACGAGCATTTCGCCGAGGTTGTTAGTTGGACCTTAACAACTGATGCCGCCTTCTGGTTGTCATAACTTCTAGTACAGGTTGATTAATGACTGACCAGATTGGTGCTGCGAGGCCGTTGTGGCCGGCATGGGCGCTCATTTTCGCCTACGGATTGACGCACATTATCGTTTACACGATCGATGCCGATCCTATCACCATCCTTTATGCGTTTCCGGCCACAGGGCTCGCGTTCATCTTGATGCGACTCGGACGCCGCCTCCCGAGCGCAACCCCGGCTGCGGGCTGGTGGTTGCCCATCATTCCCCTCGCGCTCTGGATGACATGGCACATCTTCGTTGAAGTGTTCGGCACCTTTTCGATTCCTGCCATCCTGTTTCACCTGCAGTACGATCTCGGATCGAACGATGTCGCCTTGCAAATCGTTCTGCAGATCGTGAGCGCTGTTCTCCCCTTCACTCTGGTCATCACCTGCTGGATTGCGTTTGCTCGGGGCAATACCCGGCTCCAACGTCTCGGCAGCGCGATAGTGTTGCCTCTTTTCATTCTCAACCCATTTACGCTGGCAACTGGAATCTACTTCACGCGCGCGTATTCAGCGTCCACGATTGCTCTGGATACATATTACTCCGATCCTCGGCTGGCAGTGGCACCGGCGGGAAAGCCCAAAAATCTCATCCGTATCATTCTGGAAAGCACCGAGCGGACGATTTGGCACGAAGAGGTGTTCAGCGACATTGCAGCCCCGTTGAAGAAACTGGAACAACGCGGATTTTCAGCGATCGGAATCGAGCAGGCGGAGCTTACGGGATGGACTCTCGCTGGAATGGTGGCAAGTGATTGCGGTGTGCCGCTCTTCGGTCTTGGAGCTATCGATCGCAATGAGTTTTCGACAATTTCCGACTTCATGCCGAATGCAACATGCCTGAGTGATCTGCTTGCAAGAGACGGCTACCGGCAGGTGTTCATCAAGGGCGCGCAGCTAAGTTTTTCGGGAACGGATCGGTTCCTCGCATCCCACAACTACAAGGAAGCACTCGGCTTTGACGAGTTGGCAGGCGAAGAGCGCGTAGCCGACAATGACTGGGGATACGACGACGATCGTGTTTTTGAAATAGCGCTTCAAAGAATTGAGCAGCTGAGCCGTGAACCGAAACCGTATCATGTAACGATCCAAACTTTGGGCGGTCATAGCCCGAAAGGCTATGTTTCAAAAAGCTGCACAACGCGCTCCGACATCATGAGCTACCCCAATGAAACCATGAGGGCGTTTGCCTGTACCAACACATTGACTGCGGAATTCATCGACCATCTGGATAAACGTGGTCTGATGAACAATGCTGTTCTTGTCGTGCAAAGTGATCACCTTGCCATGCGCAATGAATTCTACTCCGAACTCGAAAGGCAGGAGCGGCGCAACACGCTGATCATCATTAGAAAAGGATTTTCGGGCGAAGTAACGCGCACGGCCGCCAGCATGGTCGATGTCTTCCCAACGATTCTGGACGCCATGAACTACAGGCTTCCCACCAACCGTGCCGGATTGGGAACTTCGTTACTTTCGTCAGAGCCCACGATCGTTGGGCAATTCGGCTTGGCCGCCTTCGACCATTCAATTCTGGCTGACACCGCGTTGCGCGATCGTCTGTGGGGCCTGAGACCGTCTAACTGATCCACATCCGCCGCGACCAAAAGGCTGGAGCCACGCGGGCGGTCACGGCTGTTCTCCCCCGACGGCGAGCGTGACACCTACCGCGCCAGCGCGACGCGTCGCCCGCTGCCGGGTTGTTCCAGCACATCCATCTGCACGTCATAGATCCGCGCCAGTTCTTCGGGCGTCATGATGTCCGAAGGCGTGCCCTCGGCGATGAGGCGGCCGGAATGGAGCGCCACGATGCGGTCGCAGAAGCGGGCCGCCATATTGATCTCGTGCAGCACCGAGATGATGGTGATGCCCTTGTCCCGGCAGAGATCGCGGGTCAGCGCCAGAACCTCGAGCTGGTGGCCGATGTCGAGGGCGGAGATCGGTTCGTCAAGCAGCAGGCAGGTGGCATCCTGGGCGACGAGCATGGCAAGCCAGACGCGCTGGCGTTCCCCACCTGACAGACTGTCGACCTCCCGGTTGACAAACGGCTCGATACCGGTGACCGCGATCGCCTCCTCCATTTTCGCCTTGTCGGCCGCGCCGAAGCGACCGAGCACGCCGTGCCAGGGATAGCGGCCGAGCGCGACCAGCTCACGCGCCAACATGCCGGGTGCTGGCGGCGTATTCTGCGGCAGATAGCCGAGCCGCCGGGCGAAGGCCCGCGTTCCCCAGCCCGCAAGCGGCTTTCCCTCGAAATCGATACGCCCGGTGGTCGGCGCGAGCTGTCGCCCGATCAGCTTGAGCAGCGTCGACTTGCCGGAACCATTGTGGCCGATCAGCGCGATGGAATGCCCGGCCGGGATCTCCAGCGTCAGCGGGTGCAGCAGGTTGCGCCCATCGATCGCAAAGCTCACATCACGAAGCGACAGTACGGCTTCGTCGCGGGCGATCGGTGGAGTTTCAGTCGCGTGGTTCTGCATCTCTTCATTCCGGACAGGATCGCTGGACCTGCTGTTTGACTCATCGATAGATATCATTGACGGCAAAAGGTCGAGACATTGATCGGGCAGGCTGCGCCGCATTTCTTCAGGCCGCTGAGCTTATAGCGGATGCAGCAGACCCTTCGCTGGAGACAGGCACCGCCCGCGGCATCCGGGACCGTCTGCGTCGGCCGAAAAAGGGGATGGTCCACTGCCATCAGCGTCTCCATCTCGCGCAAGCGCGCCGCGACATCGGCCGGCATGGCCTCCTGCGGCCAGAGATCGTGAACATGACGGCGAGCGCGGCAAAACGCGAAGGACGCATTGCTCCAGTGCACCCGTTCGGACGTGGCCGTCACTTTCGCCATTCGCGCGATCAAAGGTCTTACATTGTCTTCGACAATCGCCCGCAAACGCGCGCTGAGCGGAGCCGAAGCCGCAGGTTTCAGCACGAACCGGACGGGCGTCGCCATATCGGACAGGCCGACCTGAACGTCCGGCAATTTCATCGAGAACCAGATGTCGTGAACGAGGCCGTAGGCGATGACGGGCCTGAGCAGCCGGCCGAAATACCCCTGCGTCCATAGCGACGCCGCGGCCCGGCGATCACCGGGCCCCCACCGCCGCAACAGGCCATCCAGCGCATTCGCTATCGGCTCTGGTTCGAGAATGCTGTCCAGGCTGACGAGATCATCGTCTTCGGCCGGCACTGTGTGGCGCAGGGCCGCATCCGCGAACGGCATGGGAAGCGCCGGAAGCTGGTTCACCATCATCTCTGCCGCCCCAGAAGCCAAATGAGGTAGGGCGCGCCGACGAGTGCGGCGAAGAGGCCGAGCGGCAGCTCGTAAGGGAAGGTCGCCGTGCGGGCGCCGAAATCGGCAAGGGCCATCAGGATGGAGCCGAGCAGGAAGGAGCCTGCCAGGTGCTGCGGCGCCGTGACGAGACCGGCGCGCAAAACGATATGCGGCGCGACGAGGCCGACGAAGCTCAACGGGCCGACAAGCAGGGACGCCGCACCGGTCGCAGCGCCTGAGAGAAGCAACAGAGTAATGCGGCTCAACCGCACCGAAAGGCCGAGCGACAGCGCGATCGACGGCCCGAACGGCAGGATCGTCAGCCAGCGGCTCAACAGCAGTGAGGCGGCAAGGACGAGCAGAGAAAGGGCCCCGAGGAATATCGCGGTCGTCGGCGTTGCCGTGGATGCCGAACCACCGAGCCAGGAGAGAATTTGCCACGACCGCTGATCACCGATTGCCAGCAGTGCCGACAGGACGGCCGAACTGAACGAGCCGACCGCTACACCCGCAAGCAGCAGCTTTTCCGGCGGCAGATGCCGGCGGCTGGCAAAGAGGAGCACCGCCAGCATGGCGATGAGCGCACCGAGCCCGGCGCCCGTAAAGACCACGACCGTGCCGCCATCCGGCGCGAAGGTGAGGACTGCGGCAAAGCCGAGTCCAGCGCCGCCACTGACGCCGACGACTTCGGGGCTGGCCATTGCGTTGCCGGTCATGCGTTGGAGGATCGCGCCGGTCACCGCGAGCAGGCCGCCTGCGGCGGCAGATGCCAGGAGCCGAGGCCATCTGAGCGGTGCGAGGTCGAGCGTTTCCGTCCAGCTCAGGATCTTCCAGCCATGTCCGGTCGGACCGACGACGAACGCCACCGCGACAAGGACCGGAACGAGAAGCAAGAAGGCGGCGACTGCTGTTTTCAGGTTGCCGCGATGAACACTTTCGCGCGCATCGTGCGGCACTTCCATGCTGCGCACCCTGGGCAGAAGCCAGAGCAGCAAAGGACCGCCAATGAGTGCAGTGACCGCGCCGGTCGGAAAATTCTCGCTCGAGGCGCGCGCAAGCGTCTGCACGATGCCGTCGCAGAGCCAGAGGAATAGCGCCCCCGCAAGCGGCGACAGCGCCACGATCGCCCCCGGTCGGCGAGCGCCACAGGCGCGCACGAAGGCCGGAGCAGCAAGGCCGACGAAGCTCACCAGGCCAACCGCTGCGGCGACGAAGCCGGCGAGCGCCGTGGCGATCGCGGCAATCGCCAAGCGGAGGCCGCCGAGATTGACCCCCAGGCTGCGCGCACTTGTGTCGCCCAGGCCAAGAACGAGCAGCGGGCGGATCAACAGGCTGGAAAGCACGCCAAGAAGGACAAATGCCAGCCCAAGCCCCTGGAACACGGACCAGTCCTGCTGGCTGAGCGAGCCGCCGTTCCAGGTCACCAGCGACATCAGATATTCGCCGCGCGCAAGCGTCATTGCTGCGGACAAGGCTGCGGCTGTCACCCCCACAAGCAGGCCGGAAACCACCATCGTCACCGGCTCGAAAGCCCGCCGCCAGCCGAGCGCAAAGACGATCGCCGCTGCCCCGGCAGCGCCGGCGAGCGCGACCAAGGTTCGGTGGCCATCGACGATTTCAGGGACATAGAGTGTCGCCGCGACGATCGCGAGCTGGGCGCCCGCCGAAATCCCGAGGGTCGATGGATCGGCAAGCGGATTGCGCAGCAATTGCTGGAGAAGCGCCCCGGAAAGACCGAGCGCGGCGCCTGCCACCAGCGCAACCGCCGCCCTGGGGAACAGGCTGTAGACCAGGATGATCTTGTCGAGGCTGAGCTCTGCGGGAGGGGCCAACAGGTCTCCCCATTGTGAAAACGGGACCTGGCTCGATGCGGCCAGCGCGAAGAAGATGAGGCCGGCGAACAGGCTGGCCGACAGGAAAGACCATGCCCGCATCGTCATCCGCGCTGATCCCCTGCAAGCATCGCCTCGGCAAGGAGGCGCGCAAACCGCAGGCCCGCAGTAACACCGCCATAGGGATTGACGTTGGCGAGCTGGACGACCCGCCCTTTGCGGACCGGCTCCAGCGAATTCCAGATGATGCTGTTTCGAAGGCCGCTGCGCGCCTCCACCGGCACCTCGGAAACGATGACGATGCGCGCATCGGGATCAGCCGCCAGGTTTTCGATCGGGACGGGTGCCGCAAAGGTGAAGCGCGAACGATCCGTCCAGGCATTCGGCAGGCCGAGCCGGGCGAGCATGTCACCGAACATGCTGTCGAAACCAAAGACGCGGACATGCCGCGCGTCGCCGATATTGACGATATAGGTGGACCTGCTCGCGAAGGGAGCCATCGTCTGCCTGAAACCTTCGATCTCGCCCGCAATCTCCTTAAGCAGCGCTTCGGCCTTGTCGGGGCGCCCGAGCCGCGCGCCGAGCGCCTTCACCGCTGCGAGCGCCTTTTCGAAGGGCGGCTCTCCCCGCACGTAGAACGGCAGGGAGAAAAGCGGCGCGATCCGGCCGAGCGCCGCCTCGTGGCGCACGTAGAAGGGCGAAATCAGGATGAGATCGGGCCTCAGGAGGTGAAGCAGTTCGAAATTGGGCGAGCCGCGCAATCCGAGATCGACGACATCCGCGGGCAAGTCGGGCTCGACGGCATCGCTGCGAAACTGGATGAGCTCCGTCGCCGCGACCGGGGTAAGGCCGAGCGCGCCCAGCGTCTCCAGCATCGCCCAGTCGATCGCGGCAATGCGCAAGGGCACGCTGGCCCTGACCTCGGGCGCGGCGAGCAAAAGCACCGCGCCGAGAAGCAGTTCCCGGCGGCTGACAAAAGGACCCAATGCCCGCTCTCTCAATGCGCTACCAGCTATAGGTCAGCTTCCCCATGAACGTGCGGCCGTCGCCGTAGTAGCAGCCGAAGGAGCTGCAGCTTGCGACATAGTCCTTGTCGAAGAGATTTTGAACGTTGAGCGAGGCCTTGTAACCATTCTTCTTATAGGAAAGCGCGAAATCGGCGAGTACGACCGAATCCAGGCCGAAGGTGTTGGCGCTGTTGCCATAGCGCTGGCCGACATAACGCACGCCCGCCCCGACGCCGAGACCTTCGAGCGCCGTGTCCTCCTGGAAGGTGTAATTCGCCCAGAGGCTTGCCATGTGCTCCGGCACGTTTTCGACGCGATTGCCGTCGTCGGCGCCCGCGGCGATGCGGGCATCGGTATAGGTATAGGCCGCCCGCAGATCGAGCCCTTGCGTGATGCTCGCCACGCCTTCGAGTTCCAGGCCGCGGACATTGACCTCGCCGATCTGCGATGAAATGCCGGCGATCGTGCGCAGCACATTCTTCTGCTTGAGGTCGTAGACGGCCGCCGTGAAGAAGCCGTTCCAGTCCGTCGGTTCGTATTTCACGCCGAGTTCGACCTGCTCGCCCGAAGTCGGCTCGAAAGGCCTGCCGTCCGGAGCCGCGCCGATCACCGGCTCGAAGGACGTCGAATAGCTGACATAGGGCGCAATGCCATTGTCGAAGATATAGCTGAGGCCGGCCCTGCCGGTCAGTTCGTGATCGTCCTGGTCGAGCGGACGAGAAACGCGTGTCAGCCCATTGAGCGAGGTGCCCGAACTGCTGGTCCAATCCTGCCTCAAGCCCAATGTCGCCCGCCAGCCGCCGAGCGCCAGTTCGTCCTGCACGTAGACACCAAGCTGGGAAAGTTCGCTGTCGACCGTCGTATCGAGCGTCGGCGCAATCAGCCGGATCGGTCCGCCACGGCTTGGCGAACGCACGTCGAGCGGTGTCGCCTGGAAGAAGCGGGTCCGCACGTTGTTGTCGAAATAGCGATAATCGAGGCCAAAGAGCAGCGTATGGTCGACTTCGCCGGTCGAGAACTCGCCCTGCAGATTGTTGTCGATGTTGACCGTGTTGAGCGCCTCGTCCTGGAAGGTCGCGTTTCGGCGCAGTGTTCGCCCGTCGGCGGCAAGACCAAGCGTCGACATGCCAAGCGATTGGTAGTCCCAGTCGAAGTCGGTGTAGCGGAAGTTCTGCCGGAAAAGCCAGTTCTCGCTCAGGCGATGTTCGAGTTCATATCCGAGGTTGGTCAGCGTACGGCTGGAGCGATCGAAGGATTCGTCGCCGACATAGAAGTCACGCGGCAGGCGGAAGTCGGTGGCGTTCAGCGTATATTGCGGCGGCAGGCCGGAGGGTGTGCCGGGGTTGTCGTGCTGGACGCTCGCAAGGATCGTCAGCTTCGTATCGCCATCCGGTTGCCAGGTCAGCGCCGGTGCGATGAAGTAGCGATCGTTGTCCAGTTCGTCGACCTGGGCAGCGGCGTTCTTGCCAAGACCGGTCAGCCGGTATGCAAGATCCGCTTCTTCACCGAGAGTACCACCAAAATCGAAGAACCCGCCGAAGGTCTCGAAGCTTCCGCCCTGGACGCCGACTTCGCCGAAAGTCTCGAAGATCGGCCGCTTGCTGATCATGTTGATGATGCCGCCCGGATTGCCCTGGCCATACATCACCGAAGCGGGTCCGCGCAGAACGTCGATGTTCTCCAGCCCGTAGATTTCAACGGCCGGTGCGCCGGCGGTGCGCATCATCCTGAGCCCGTTCAGGAACTGGACCTGGCGACCGTCGAAACCGCGGATGATCGGCGTGTCGAAACGCGGATCGGCGCCGAAGGGCTGTCCGAAAACGCCGGGCGTGTAGTTCAGCGCCTGCCCCACGGTCTGGGCGCCCTGCGCATCGATCTGGTCATGGGTGATGACGGACACCGACTGCTGCGTCTCAAGCAGCGGCGCGCCCGACTTCGAAGCGGTGCGGCTCGATTTCGCCACATAACCCTCGACCGGGCCGCCGGCCTCCCTGTCACCTTTCGCGACGATCGCCTCGAGCTTGGTCTCGGTTTGCTGCGCCACTGCACTTTGACCGGCGGCTCCGATGAAAGCGACGGACGTTAACAGCAGCCAATGAATGCGTGACATGGGATGACGAAAGCCTCTGTGCGCGCGGCGTTTGCGCACTCAATCTGGAGTAATTTTGTCATCTTTCTATAGCCAAATTTTCCGCCATTCCAATAACTCGGCACGGGATTTTTCAGAACTATCACTTGTGATATGCGTCCACAGCATCGTTTTAAGTTATTGCATTGCGAGACCTCATGCCGGCTCCAAAATCGCCACGCGCCGCGAGCTTCGAACTTCGGCACCTGCGCTATTTCATCGCCCTCGTGGAGGAGAAGAACTTCGAACGGGCCGCCGCCCGGCTCGGCATTGCCCAACCCGGCCTCAGCCAGCAGATCCTCAATCTGGAAAGCCTGGTCGGCATCCCGCTGCTGAACCGCGCGAAACGTTCCGTGCAGCTGACGCTCTCCGGGCAGTTGCTGTTTGACGAAGCCAGAAAGATCGTCGCCCAGGCCGACCTCGCGCTGTCGGAACTGCAACGCGTCGGCCGGGGCCAGACAGGCAGAATATCGATCGGCTATGTTGCTTCGGCCGCCTATTCGGGCGTGCTGACGGAATCTCTGACGGCCTTCCGGCAGGAATTTCCCGACATCGAGCTTCAGCTTGTCGAGATCGAAATGCGCCAGCAGCTCACGATGATCTCGGAAGGCGAGCTCGACTTCGGCTACATCCGCCCGCCGGCGCCGATCCCGCCCGGTCTGACGACGACCGCCGTGCTGCGCGAGCCATTGGTGGTGGCGCTGCCGGAGGCCCATCCGCTTGCCGCCCAGCATGCGATCGATCTCGCAGCGCTCTCGGACCAGACCTTCATAACGCCACGCCAACCCGCCGATGTCGGCTTCCACTCCAACACGCTCGACGCCTGCAAAGACGCCGGGATCGCACCAAAGGTCAGCGCGACCGGGCGGGATTTCACCACCATCATGAGCATGGTCGCCGTGGGGCTCGGCATCGCGCTCGTGCCGCAGTCGCTGCAATGCCTGCAGCTTCCCGGCGTGCGCTATGTTTCACTGGCGCGAAACCGCGTCACCTCGGACCTCGCGGTCGCCTACCGCAAGGTCGAAGGCTCGGCAGCCGTGCGCGCCTTCGTCGCCCATCACCGGTCGCGCTACGGGCGAACGGCATAAGGCTTCGGGACTGCCGCCCTTGGCACCACGCGCTCGTCACATCAGAGATGCTGCGGATGGCGCGGATCGTCGTGGGGCTTCAAAAGGAAGCGACGGGCCACATCGAGGTAGCCGCGATAGACGAGGCCCCCGTTGATCGTCAGCAGCACATTCCTGTGCCGGCGATAGAGCGCCGGGATCTGATACCAGGGAACGCCCGGCCGCTGGTGATGCAGCACATGCAGGTTGTTGTAGAGAAACAGCAGGCCGAAGAGCGGTGTGCCTTCGACGATCGCGGTCCGCTCATCATGGTGACCGGCATAACGATGTTCCGCATAGGAGCGAAGCCTGGTCAGTGCCGCACCGACATAGACGAAGCCGAAGAGATAGATCCAGAGCGGCATGCCGCAGATTGCCACCACCCAGACGAGAACGACGGCAATACCTGCCGCGTGCGCGAGCCAGATCCTTGCCCGCTGTCGGTCACCGCGCACGATCAGGACCAGCTCCTGCGCGAGAAAGCTCAGGATCATGACGAGCGGACCAAGCGTCAGCCGGCCGAGCAAAGTCGTGTTCCATTCGGCGAGCTTCCGCCCTACCTTGCCCATACTTTCCCAGGCGGCTCGGGTGAAGTAGGAGGACTCCGGATCCTCGATCGGATCCGTCAGATGTTCGTCGCGATGGTGGACGAGGTGGCCTTCCAGATAGATCGCATAGGGCAACCAAAGCGAAAGCGGCGGCCAGCCGATCGCATCATTGATGCGTTGATTGCGCGTCGGGTGCCCGTGAATGACCTCATGCTGCAGCGACCCGTGCCAGGCAATCAGCCAGCCGCCCAGGCCGATCACGACGGCAATGGGAAGCACCTGCCAGAACCAGGTCAGAGCGAGGAAACCGCCATAGATGACGAGGGCCAGAGCAACGGTCTGCCATTCCACGCGGGCTATTGCAGATAGATTCGATTGTGGAGGCAGCGCATCAGTCGACATGGGGTCTCCGGCTGGAAAAAGGCGATTAATTTCAATCGCCAATATAAAAAGCCGGCCAGTGGAAACGCGCCGCATGGCTTTGCGGCGAAGCCACGCGAACGGGAATACTGGTTGCGCCAAAGCCCATACCCGTAAAATATTTATTCTATGTAATTTATATTCTATAGCTTCGCCGTCGCTCCTCGGTTCACAACGGGGCGCCGTGAAGCACTGTTGGTGAACCGTCAGGCGATCGCCGGGTACCCCTGACCGGCGGCATCGCGATCGAGCGCCGCCAGGGCCTCGTAGTCGCTGTCTCCAAGCAGGCTGATGCCGCGCAGCGATAGCGTATCGCAGACCGCGGCCAGCGCCGGATCGGCAATGGTTTCCGCAATCACGCGGCGTAGCAGCACCAGGTCCTTTGCCGGCGTCGATGCCGCGGTGATGAACGGCAGGCCCGGCCCTCTTTTCGTTTCCGAAAGGATGCGCACGCCGGCGACGCGATCCGGGTCGAAGCGCAAGGTGTTGCCGAAGGTCACGCAATCGATCGCCGCGATGTCGGCGACCCCGCTCGAAACCGCGTCGATGCTCGCCACATGGGCGCCGGTCTGCAACACCTGCGAGAAGAACCGGCCGTCAATCGCATAGGGCGCCACGGAGGCTCGGAACAGGTTGTAGCCGGAATTGCTGCCGGGATCATTGATCGCTGCGCGTGCCCCCCGCAGATCTTCGATCGAACGCGCAGAGGACTTGGCATTCACGATGATGAAACTGCATTTGAGCGGACCGTCGCAACCCGGCAGTCCGTAGACAGGAGTCGCCACCAGTTGCACCTGGCCGCGCAGGCGCTGGACATAGGGATAGCCGCAGGTCTGGCCGAACAGGAGGTCGGGACGAAGCCAGGCTTCATCATAACGCATATCTTCCTCTAGAGCGGTGGGCGCATCGAGCCCCACGGCGCGAAGACGCTCCGCCAGCGCCTCCCAGAACTGCCGCGTCGCATCCTTCAGCGGCGGCGGACTGACATACATGGCAAGACTTGCAATGGGCATGGGCGACCTCGGAGCAACCTCGTGAAGGCGATCGAAAACCTATGCATTGCATAGACTTAATTCGCAAACGAATTTTCCGTGAGCCCCGTGGGCCGCCCAGAGGATAAGAGACTATTGCACGCGCTTCAGGATCTCTGCCGCCACGTCCATGGCGCTCGCCGGATTCTGGCCGGTGATCAGCTCGCGGTCGACGATCATGTTCGGCTGGAAGGGCGTGTCGCCGTTGGCGATCGCGCCGCCGGCGAGGGTGAGTGCATCCTGCGGATAGAACTTCATCTCGCCGCCCTTCAGCAGCGGCTTGGCCATTTCTTCCTCGCCATTGCTGAAGACAGTCATCCGGTAGCCGGCATAGATCCAGTCCGTATCGGCAGCAGCCTGACGACCCGCTGCCAGCTCGCCGGTAAACGCGACCGGCTCGGACAGTGTCGACAGAAGTGCGATCGGCCCGTGGCACATCAAGGCGGTCGTCTTGCCGCTCACGTGGAAATGCCGAAGCAACTGGCCGAGGTCCTCGTCGACAAGCAGATCCTGCATCGGCGCATGGCCGCCCGGAACATAGACCGCATCGAATTGGTCGTAGCCGATCTGTTCCACCCGCGACAGGCTGATAACCGGTGTCTCGGCCGGCAAGGTGATCTTCAACTTGCCGAGCAGCGCTTCGCTTTCCCGCATCGCCGCTTCATCGCCGCCGAAATACATCTTGTCGATCGATGTGCGGTCGACGCTGGGCGCCATGCCCTTCGGCGTCGCAAAGGTTACCTCATGGCCGGCGTCCAGGAACGCCTTTACCGGCTGCATCAATTCGTTGAGGTAGAAGCCGGTCTCGAAGACCTTGCCATCCTTGAGGTCCAGCCTGTTTTCATCCGAAAGCACGACCAGGATATTGCCGGCATTCGCGTGCGTGGCGCCGAGGACGATTGCCATCGTGGCTGCCAGGTTCATCAGAATTTTCATTTTCATGTCTCCGAATGGAGGTCTCACCACCTCCTGCAATTGGGGTTTTCAGGCGATAAGAACGTCGCGCAGCGCCTCGCCGACGCCCGTGGCGGACTGCGGATTCTGGCCGGTGATCAATCGGCCGTCGACGATGACCTTCGACGTCCAGTCCGGTCCCGGGTGATGCCGGGCGCCGCGCTCGACGAGCGTGCTGGCAAGCAGGAAAGGCACGGTTCTGTCGTGACCGACGGCGCGCTCTTCCGCATCGGTGAAGGCGCTGACATCGCGCCCGGACACGAGGTAACTGCCGTCGGAAAGCTTGACGTTTACGAGCGCCGCCGGGCCATGGCACACCGCCGCAACGGGACCGCCCGCCTCGAAGATCGATCGGGTCACCCGGTCAACCGCGCCGCTTTGCGGCAGATCCCACATGGCGCCGTGGCCGCCGGCGAAGAAGATCGCGGCGTAGCGCGAGGGTTCGACGTCATCGAGCTTGGCGGTCGTACGGATCGCCGTACGAAATGCTTCGTCGTTCCAGTAGCGCTGGTTGATCTTGTCTTCGAGATCGAGACCGTCGACCGGCGGCTCGCCCCCTTTGATCGACGCGAATTCGACGGAAATCCCGGCCGCATCGAGCACGGCCAGCGGGTGCGTGACCTCGCCGAGATAGAAGCCGGTCGGCTGGCCGCCCTCGCCCTTGGTGCCATGGCTGGTGAGAACGAAAAGCACGGGTTTTCCGGTTGTCGAGGCTGTCTCCGTCATCATCACTTCCCTTTTTGGAACGGGCCCGACGTCGCGGGCGTTGCTGATGACGCCTGTTTATTATCTCCGATTTCGGCGATAAATTCACTTCCAAGGAAATGATTTGGTCTTGAAAGGCAAAAATGCGCCGCTTCGATCACCTCGCCGATGTCGAGGCTTTCATCACGGTGATCGACAGGGGGTCGATGACGGCCGGGGCCGTGGCGCTTGGCACGACGCCTTCCGTGCTGAGCCGGGCAATTACCAGGCTGGAAACGAAACTCGGCACGCAGCTGGTGCGGCGAACAACGCGGCGCATCAGCCTCACCGAAGCGGGACGCACCTATCTGGAACAGGTTCGCGCGGCCTTCGAGGCGATCGACCAGGCCGAGCGGGCCGTTCAGGGCACCGGCATTCTGGCCGGTCGGGTCCGCCTCAGCGTTTCAACCACCTACGGTCATTTCCGCCTGCCGGAAAAGCTGACACGCTTTGCGATGAAGCACCCGTCCGTCATCGTCGAATTGTCGGTGGCCAACCGCAACGTCGATCTCGTCGCAGAAGGCTACGACCTCGCCATACGACTTGGTCAACTTCCCGATAGCGGCATGATCGGGCGAAAGATCGAGGATGCACCGTTAAGGTTGGTGGCATCTCCCGTCTATGTGGCGCGGCGCGGGCTGCCGCGATCGATCGGCGATCTTGCGGCACATACGTGCCTGCCATTCATCATGCCGAGAACCGGCCGTCCCGGGCCTTGGCTGTTCCGGGTCGACGGGAATGACCTCGACTGGGTGCCGCAGGGTCCCATCCATGTCGAGGATGATGTGCTCGGCACCGTCTCGCTGGCAGAAGCCGGACTTGGCGTTTGCCAGACCTATGACTTCGTCGTGCGTGATCGCCTGGCGCGGGGGAGCCTGGTCGAGCTTCTTCCGGAATTGGGTGGCCGGTCGCGTCCCTTCTCCCTCATCTATCCGCCGCATCGCAACCTGTCCGCCGCCACGCGAGCGCTGATCGATAGCCTCCTGGAATAGGCTGACGGGCACGGGGCTGCCGCAGGGGATGCGGCAGCCCCGTGCCCTGGACGCCTCAGCCATGCCAGTGCGAGCAGCGGATCACGCTGCAGAAATTGCCGCGGTGGAAGTGCGGTTCCTTGTCGGCGATGACATCGGCCTTGACGTTGCCGAAGGTGGTGTCGGGCTTGTGCTTGATGCCGTCGTAGAAGGCCTGGATGATATCCTCCTTGAACTCGGCGGTGCGAGGGAAGGCGCCGACGACCGCTTCGCGCTCGGCGTCGGAATATTGCTTGTAGGTGAGACCGAGCACGTCCATCTCGACGCCGGCGGTCACGAGCGCCACGACCGGATGCATGTGTTCGGGCACGCCGGGCGTCGTGTGGAGCGCAATCGCCGTCCAGACCGTGTAGGCGTCCTCTTCCGAAATGCCATGGCTGCGCAGAAAGTCGCGGGCGGCATGGGCGCCGTCGACTTCGAAACGCTCATGCTTGCTGCTGTGGCTCGGTATCAGGCCGATATCGTGGAACATCGCACCGGCATAGAGCAGTTCGCGATCAAAGGTCAGACCGCGATGGATGCCGGCGAGCGCACCGAAATGGTAGACGCGGCTCGAGTGGTTGAAGAGCAGCTCCGTTTCGGTGTCGCGAATATACTCGGTAATTTCTCTGGCCAGCTTGCTATCGGGAATGGCTGCGTCTTTGGCGATGAGCGGCATTGTTTTCTCCTGCGCTTTCTACTCGCCAACAGGATAGAAACCACCTATTATGTCTGCAATCGACGTTAAACGTGAAAAACGGACAAATCCAGATCAAGGCGGACGCAGATGCGTGTGAGGGCGAGGACGATCGTGATGGTGGCGCTGCCCGGCGTACAGCTTCTCGACGTCTCGGGTCCGCTGGATGTCTTTGCCGAAGCGAACGCGCAGGTCGGCCGCGAAGCCTATCACCTCCTCGTCGCGGCCGCGGAGCCAGGACCGCTGCGCAGTTCGTCCGGCGTCCGGTTGATGCCGGACCGCGTCATCGGCCGCGACTTTGATGATGCGATCGACACATTGCTTGTCGCCGGATGTCCCAATGCGATGGAGGTTCCCGCCGATGGGGTCGTTCTCGACTGGCTGCGACAGCGGGCGCCAACAGTGCGGCGCTACGGATCGGTCTGCAGCGGCGCCTTTTTCCTCGCAGCCGCTGGCCTGCTGGCCGGGCGGCGCGTGACCACGCACTGGGCTGTGGTGGCAGAGTTCGTGCGGCGTTTTCCCGATGTGACCGTCGACAAGGATGCGATCCACGTCAGCGACGGGCCGGTGCGCACGGCCGCCGGCGTGACCGCAGGGCTCGACCTGGCGCTGGCACTGGTCGAGGAGGACCTTGGCGATGAGATCGCCAAGCGCGTGGCGAGCCAGCTGGTGATGTTCTTCAAGCGGCCCGGTGGGCAGATGCAGTTCAGCCGCAAAGGCGAGGCCGTACCGGCCGGCCGCTCCGCCCTTCAGGAACTGCAGCGCTGGATTGCGGCCCACCCGGCCCTTAATCACAGCGTGGCCAGCCTCGCGCATCGGATGGAGATCAGCCCGCGTCACTTCTCCCGGCTGTTTCGCAGCGAAGTCGGCATCACGCCAGCAAGCTGGGTAGAGGAGGCGCGCGTCAATGCCGCGCGCCGTCTTATCGAAGGGGAGAACGCTGCCCCCAAGCAGGTCGCCGCCCGCTGCGGCTTTGCCGATGCCGATACGCTGCGGCGTGCGTTCGTGCGCCATGTCGGCGTGACACCGGCGGAGTATCGCAAGCGCTTCGCCAACCCGGCCATTCTCGCTGAATAGCCTTCCTGGCCGTACGCTCTACTCGGCCGCCTGCACCCTGCCCCGCCGCGTGCCCATGTAGGGAAGCGCGAAGAGATAGAGACCGGTCGGCACAAGCACGGCCAGTGGCGGCAGCGGCATGAGGTAGACCCATTCAGGAAGCGTCGTCAGCGCCATGCCGGCAAAGATCGCCGCAACGGCCAGGGAGAAAAGCAGTGACGTCCAGCGATGGATCGTCCGGATAAGAGAGGTCATGTCTGGCACCTCGTTGTTTGAGAACGGTCCTGAAGCCCGGCGTTATCAGTCGAGCTTTGCGACCACCTCGGCCAGTTGGTCGATAAAGCGTCGCCACCCGACGGTTGCGCCCTGGTAATAAGACTTCTGTTCCGCCTTGAAGCCGCGTTGCTCCATGCGCAAGCTGGTCCCGCCGGCAGTCGGAACAAGCGTCCAGGTGACGACGCTCGAGAGATCCTTGGTGTCCCAGCGATAGGCAAGCGAGCGATCCTTCTCGATCGTCTCGACTTTGCAGTCGACCTGTCCCCAATCGGCCGAGAGCGTGAATCGGCGGCCCACTTCGGGCACGAAATCGTTCCGCATCAGCCATTCGGCAATCAGATGGGGCTGGGTCAGCGCGCGCCAGAGCTTTTCCGGTGCATGGGCAAATTCGCGTTCGACCACGACAGAGCGTGTTGTTTCAGTTGTTTCGGTCATTGATCCATTCTCTTCAGCAAATCATCGAGATCGTCGAAGCGGTCCTGCCAGAAGCCGGCCATCTCCGTCGTCCAGTCAACCAGGGTCGCAAGCGCTTCGCGCTTGGCACTGTAATAGGTGTAACGGCCTTCATGCCGATCGTGCACGAGGCCCGCCGCCTTCAGGATCTTCAGATGTTTGGAGACGACCGGCTGCGAAACGCCGGCATCAGCCAGCAATCCGACGACCGTCGTATCTCCTTGGCGGCAGAGATGCTCGAAGAGCCCACGGCGTGTGGGATCGGCGAGCGCCCGGAATACCGCATCCTGCAACTGCGACATGTCTCATACCCAATTGGCTATGTGATGACGTATAGCCAATTGGGTATGCGTTGTCAAATGCCCGATCAGCCTGCGGTTCCTGTCAGCCGGAGAGAACGGTCAGCTACCCAGAGGATACGTCGATCGCGTCGCCGATGGCGTAGAAGTGGCCACCAGCGACGTGGTGCAGGCTGCGCAGCGCCGGATCGGCAGCCTCGAATATCCAGCGCCCGCCGCGAAACACGCGGTCGTCCGCCCAGGCTGCAACGACTTCGGCTACGAACAGATCATAGCGGCTTTGAATGGACTGCTCGGGGATTATTCGGCAGACCAGCCAGGCGGAACACCCGGCAACGAAGGGCAGGCCATGCTCCGGCATCTCGAAGAGTTCCACGCCAGCCCTGTGAAGCTTGTCCGGGTCGTCGTTGAGGCTCGTCGTGCCGACTGCATGGGTCAGTTTCGCCTGCAACGCAGTCGGCACCTGAATAACAAAGACACCCGCCTCCTCCACCAGGCCGCGAGTGCGGGTGGCGCTGTCGAGCACCACCGTGAGCTTCGGCGGATCATAGTCGAGCGCGCAAGCCCAGGCCGCAGCCATCACGTCCTCCACCCCGCCGTGACGGGCTGAAACCAGCACCGTCGGACCGTGGTTCAACAGCCGATAGGACTTTTCGAGGGGTACGGGACGAATATGGGCAGTCATCGAGTTACCTTTGCCGCCTCTCTAGCGATCAACCCCAACAGCCCCCTTTCTATAGGGACGCTTACCGTCGCCAACAAGATGCGACCTCGACAGCAGAGTCCGCCTTCACACCGCGTTCCGGCTGCCCGAAAGTTCTGCGCGGAGGCAACCGCGCACGGCACGCTGCGCGACCATCGCCGGGGCTACCAGCCGACAGCACCCGGCAGAGCGCCGGGTCACCTCCGCCCGCGAGGCTTCCCTTCATTCCAAAAATCAGCTATATTGAATGAACGTTCAGCAAAAATGGAGACCGTGATGAACGAACTGGTCCGCGACATTTCCGTTCCGAACAACTGGGATCGCCGTGGGCTGCCCGGATGGTGCTATCACAGCAACACCCTGCTCGAACTGGAGAAGGAGCACGTCTTTCGGCAGCATTGGCAGATCGCCTGTCACGTCTCCGACGTGCCGGAACCGGGCAACTACGTCACCATGGACGTCGTCGGCGAGCGGGCCCTGATCCTGCGCGGCCAGGACGGCACCATCCGCGGCTTCCACAACATCTGCCGCCATCGCGGCTCGCGGGTCGTCGCCGACGACAAGGGCACTTGCCGCAACGCACTCGTCTGTCCGTTTCACGGCTGGGTCTACAATCTCGACGGAACGCTGCGCGGGGCGGCGCGCCCGCGCTCCTTCCCGCCGCTCGACAAGCAGGCCTTCGGGCTGATCCCGCTTGAACTGGAGGTGTGGATGGGCTTTGTCTTCATCCGCTTCCGCCCGGGTCCGCAGCCTTCAGTCGCCGAGCTGATGCAGCCTTTCGCCGAAGAGCTCGGCCAGTATGGGACCGAGGCGCTGGTACCGACGGAGGGCATCTGGACCCATGAGAGCCCCGTCAACTGGAAATCGGTGCGCGACGTGGACAATGAAGGCTACCACGTCGCCATGGCACACCCGGCGCTGCAGGATCTCTATGGCTCAACCTACTACGACGAGCCCTTTGTCAACGGTCTCTGCCGCTCTTTTGCGACCTACAACCCGCATGCCGGCCGCCGCTGGAGCGTCAAGCAATACGTCAAGGTTGCGCCGGAAGCGACGCATCTGCCTGAGCGGCTGCGCAAGGCCTGGATCTATTTTGGCCTGTTCCCGAATGCGGTCATTGCGGTGACGCCGGAGAGCGTGCAGTTCTATCAGGAGTTTCCGCTTTCGACCGGCAAGACGCTGTTGCGCGGCGCGATCTATCGCTATCCCAACGAGACGCGCCAGCAGCGGCTCGCCCGCTACCTGGCCTTCCGCATCGACCGCGACACGCAGGCCGAAGACGTGCAGCTGACGATCTGGTCGAACGAATCGATGACCTCGAAAGCCTTCGGTGGCTTCTATCTGTCCGACCTCGAATATGGCGTGCGCACCCACCACGACCATCTGCGTGCCGTGCTGCCGGTCATGACGCTCGATCAAGCGCCACGTGAAGAGGAGATCGCTGCCGTCAATGCATCGATGGCGGCGCGCTAAGCCAAAACAAAAAGAAGGGCCGGAGATTGTCCGGCCCCTGAAATCGGCCCTGCCGGGGAATGCTGGCGGGGCCGAGGCATTTCTGGAGAGAGCGGGGTCAGGAAAAGTGCGTGCGGCTTTCCTCATCCCGCTCTGAAATGTTGTGCTCTCAGCCCCTCCAGAGTCCCTCGCGCACGAGTTCGTCCATGGTCCTGCGAATGCTGACGTCGAGGATACTGGCCAACTCGTCGATCTGGCCGGCAGTGATCGTCAGCGGCGGCGACATCACGCACATGTTGATCAGCGGCCGGACGAGCAGACCAAGCTCCTGGCAGTGCCGGTCGATGCGTTTGCCCACCTCGAGATCGAGCGTCAGCGGATTGTTGCTGACGCGGTCGGCCACGCACTCGACACAGGCCATCAGCCCGAGACCACGCACCTCGCCGACAAGCGGCAAGTCTTCGAGCCGCTTCAGCGCCTGCTGGAAATGCCCGGAGATCGAGCGGGCATGGTCGAGCAGCCCATCTTCCAGAATGTCGAGATTCTTGAGCGCCACCGCGCAGCCGATCGGGTGGCTGGAATAGGTGAGGCCGTGGGCGAACATCGCGTCGGGATGGTTCGACTGCCGCAGCGTTTCGAGGAGTTGCGACGAGATCATCACCCCGCCGAGCGGGAAATAGCCTGACGTCACCCCCTTGGCGAAGGTGATCATGTCAGGCTCGATCGAGAAGACGGTTTTCGAGGCGAAGACCTCACCAAGCCGGCCAAAGGCCGTCACCACCTCGTCGGCAATGAAGAGGATATCGTATTCGGCGCAGAGCGCCCGCATGCGCTGAAGGTAGCCAGCGGGCGGAACGATGACGCCGCCGGACGCCATGACCGGTTCGGCAATGAAGGCACCGATCTTCTCGGCACCGCGCTCTTCGATGACGGCCCGGAATTCGGCAACGAGGAAGTCGCAGAACTCCGCCTCGGATTGGCCCGCCGGGCGGCGGAACGGATTGGGACAGGTGAGCTTGATCACCTGATCGGAGGCGCTGTCCATCCAGTCGTGATCGCGCGGGCGTCCATTCAGCGAGGCCGAGAGATAGGTCGAGCCGTGATAGCCGCCCTGGCGCGAGACGATCAACTTTTTCTCGGGCCGACCGCGCACATTGTTCATGAACTGCATGAACCGCAGCGCCGTCTCGACCGCCGAGGATCCGCCGGTCGTGTAGAACACATGGCCAAGATCGCCGGGCGCATGACCGGCAAGCCTTTCGGCGAGCTCTACCGAGGGCGTGCTCGTCGTGTACCAAGGTGAATTGTAGGAAAGCACCAGTGCCTGGTCGTGCAGCACCTGAGCGAGTTCTGCCCGGCGATGCCCGACATTGACGCACCACATACCGGCGGGGCCGTCGATCAGGCGGCGTCCCTCGCCGTCGGTCACGTAGATCCCGTCGCCGCTTTCGATCGCCCCGCGCGATTCGGCGCCGATGCTGCCGGCAACCGGCCATGGCTGGACGAGATGCCGTGCCGCCAGTTCAGAGGGTTCGTCGGCCCCTTCATTGTGCATATCTGCCAGATCGCGCTTCGCAGCCATCACGAAATCTCCCCTAATATCTGACGATAAAAGCCACTCAATCACATGATATCAATCGATAAACTTTCATTTTATTGAATGGCCGTTCAATCAATATTGCAGAAATTCCGCTTGCGTTCAATCCCGATTTGCGTTTTGCTAAATCAGGGAACACGAGAAGGCGGATACCGCCACGGGATGGATTGAATGAAGCGATCGCTGCATTTCCAGTGTCCACGCTCGACGCACTGCGCGAGGGCATGCTGATGGCGGTTCTGTCAGACACAGGGATGGAGGATCGGCCCGCAGACCCGCCGAAAAGCCGAACGCGCTGGATCGCCAGCGAAGAGGCCAGCGGCCTCGCCCTCATCTCGCCGACACTGCTTTACGCGCTTGCCCTGCTCTTCCTGCCCGTCCTGATCGTCATCGCCTACAGTTTCTGGACCCAGGACTATCTGACGATCGACCGCACCTTTACCCTTCAGAATTACCGTACCGCGCTTGGCGAGCCGATCTACCAGGACCTGCTCCTCCGCTCGCTGGTCATCTCGCTGGTCGTGAGCGTTGTCACCGTCACGGTTTCCTACCCGATCGCCTGGTTCATCTCCTTCCATGGCGGGGTACACAAAAACCTCTGGCTGTTCCTGATCACCGTGCCTTGCTGGACGAGCTATCTGCTGCGCGTCATGTCGTGGAAGGTCATTCTCGGCTATGGCGGCGTGATGAATACCGGGCTTCTGTCGATCGGCCTCATCGACAAGCCACTGACGACGTTGCTCTACAATTCCAATGCCGTCGTCATCACGCTCGTCCATAGCTGGGCGGCGTTTGCGATCCTGCCGATCTACGTGTCGCTGGAGAAGGTCGACCGCTCACTGATCGAAGCGGCGCACGATCTCGGCGACAACAAGCTGATGAGCTTCCTGCGCGTCACACTGCCGCTATCCTTGCCTGGCGTCATCTCCGCCTTCCTGATCGTGATGATCCCGACCGTCGGCGACTACGTCACGCCGAAGCTCGTCGGCGGCAAGGACGGGGTGATGATCGCAACCGCCATCCAGGCGCAGTTCGGCAAGGGCGCCAACTGGCCGCTCGGCGCCGCCCTGTCCGTGACGACCATGGTGGTCGTCTCGGCGATAGCCGGGCTTGTCGTTCTGATGCTCAAGCTGCTGGTGAGGTTGACGAAATGAGTGGTCGTCACGGCATTCCGAAGTCCCGCTGGTTACCCGCTTATGTCGGCCTCTACCTGCTCTTCCTCTATTTCCCGATCCTGCTTCTGCCGATCTTCTCGTTCAACAACGCCTCGACCACGACCTTCCCGCTCGCAGGCTTCACCGCCAAATGGTACGCGTCGCTCTGGGGCAATTCGGCGATGCTGGAAGCGGCCCGCAACAGCCTGATCGTCGGCATATCGGTTGCGATCCTCAGCACCGTTCTCGGCATCTGTGCGGCTCGCGCGCTGACCCGCTATCGCTTCCGCGGCAAGAAGCCGGCGACCGGTCTCATCATGGCACCGCTGTTTCTGCCCGAGATCATCGTGGCGGTGTCGCTGCTGATGGTCCTCTTGCAGCTCGGCCTGGAGCTTTCATTGGTCACCGTGATCCTCGGGCAGGTGATCTTCTGCCTGCCCTATGCCATGTCGGTCCTGATTTCCGGCTTCGACGGCTTCGACCGTTCGCTGGAAGAAGCCTCTCTCGATCTCGGCGAAACGGCGATCGGCACCTTCCGTCGGGTGACCTTGCCGGTGGTCGCGCCGGCGATCATCTCGAGCCTGCTGGTATCGTTCACGGTGTCGCTCGACGAATTCATCCTCGCCTTCTTCCTCTCGGGCACCGAGCCGACGCTACCGGTCTATATCTGGGGCCAGCTGCGCTTCGCCGCCAAGCTACCGGGCGTGCTGGCGCTTGGCAGTTTGATGCTCCTGATCTCGATCCTGCTTCTCACTCTTTCGGAATTCATTCGCCGCCGCGCCGAACACAGGCTCAGGGCACAGGGAGCGCAGCATGCCTGATAAACCGATGATCGCGATCGATGGCGTCAACAAGTTCTACGGGATCTACAAGGCGCTCGACAACGTCTCGCTCGACATAGCCGCCGGCGAGTTCTTCTCGCTGCTCGGCCCCTCCGGCTGCGGCAAGACCACACTTCTGCGCTCGATCGCCGGTTTCGACACGCCGACCGAAGGAGATATCCGCATCGACGGGCAATCGGTGATCGGCGTGCCGCCGAACCGCCGACCGACCAACATGGTCTTCCAGAACTACGCGATCTTCCCGCATCTCGATGTCGAGGAAAATGTGGCCTATGGCCTGAAGCGGCTAAAGCTCGATGCTTCCGAGGAGCGGCGACGCGTCGTGGCCGCGCTAGAGCAGGTGCGGCTCGGCCATCTCGGCAAGCGCCGGGCGCATGAACTGTCAGGCGGCCAGCGCCAGCGCGTGGCGCTGGCGCGCGCCCTGGTGATGCGCCCGAAGGTGCTGCTCCTCGACGAGCCGTTGTCGGCGCTCGACAAGAAGCTGCGCGAGGAAATGCAGGTGGAGCTGCGCACGCTGCAGCGCGCCGTCGGCATTACCTTCATCCTCGTCACCCACGATCAATACGAGGCGCTGGCGCTTTCCGACCGCATCGCCGTGATGTTCGGCGGCCGCATCGCGCAGGTTGCGACGCCGAAGGAAATCTACCAGCGGCCCAACACCCGGCAGGTCGCCGATTTTCTCGGCGGCATGAATTTCATGAAGGCGCGCGTGACCAATGAGACCGCGACACGCATCTCCGTCGAGACCCCGCGCTTCGGCGGCGTCACGGTCGACAAGCCGCTCGGCTTCGTCGCCCGCAACGGCGCGGCGACGATCGGCATCCGGCCGGAACGGCTAAGGGTCCTCTGGGACGAGGCCCGCTCTGACTTCGAGGTCGCAGGCAAGGTGGTCGATCGACACTATTTCGGGGAAATCACCCATCTGATCGTCGATATTCCCGGCCTCGAGCAGCCACTCTCGGTTTCCGAAACCAACAATTTCGGCGCCGACGATATTCCGGTCGGCGATACGGTGCGGCTCGCCTACGATCCCGACGCGCTGGTCGCCGTTGCCGACTGACAAGATTGAGGCGAGCCGTGAACCACGGCTCGCCAAACTCCGGCTCAATAACCCGATTTGATCTTCTCGAACTCCGCGATCATGCGCTGGCGCAATTCGACCGGCATCGGTGACTGGAACAGCGTGTTGGCCAGGAACTTCGACACGTCGGCATAACCCTTGTCGGCGAGGATCTTCGGATCGACCTGCGCCATGCCGCGGGCGTTCGCATGGCCATAGCCCCAGGATTCGACGATGTAGGGGGTGATCGCCGGATCGGTGATCGAGTTCAGGAAATCATACTGCTCGTCAACCGGCGCTGTCGCGCCCTTGAGCCGGACATAGCCGCAAACCCAGGTCGAAAGCCCCTCGGTCGTGTCCTTCTTGATCGCTGCGGGAACGCCATCGGCCTGCAGCGTCGTCGCGGTCTCGTTCCAGGCCCAGGCGAGATCGACCTCGCCGCTGGCGATCGCCTGGCTCAGGTCGGTGTTGTCGGTCCAGTAGAGGCGGACGTTCTTGTGCACTTCGCGCAGGAAATCCGACGCCTGCTTGAACTGCTCGTCGGTCATCGTCGTCCAGTCCTTGACGCCGATGGCGAGGCTTGCGAGCGCATAGGCATCGTCGACATTGTCGCCGATCGAAACCCGGTCCTTGAACTTCGGATCGGCAAAGGCCTTGAGCGACTTGACCTCATCTTCCTTCACCGTATCGGTGCGGTAGGTGAGCACGGTGTTGCCCCATTCGAAAGGCAGCATCCAGGCCTTGCCATCGGGCGTCGTCATCAGCCCCTTCATCGCGGCGATGCCGGGATCGACGTCGTTCCAATAGGTGAGCTTCGAGGTGTCGAGCGGCTCGATCAGCCCCGCCTCGCGCCATTTGGCAACACTTTGCGAACAGGGATGCGCGAGATCGGCCTTGAAGCCGGAGCGCAATTTCTGGAAGGCCTCTTCCTCGTCGCCGAAGAAGCTGAAATCCGGCTCGTCTCCATGCTTGGCGGTGTAGGACGGATGGAAGGCCGGATCCTCGTAGCCGGACCAGTCGAAGATCGTGAGGTTGTCTGCGGCAAGCGCCGGCAAGGCGGTGGTTGAGACAAGCGAGGCGATGAAGGCGCCTCCCAAGAATTGCCTGCACGCGTTCACCAATGTCATGCCAACCTCCTCTATTCGGCCATTCCGGCGTTATCGTTCCCTATTTCGGCCCTTCCCGGGTGAAATGCTCGGGGAAGGCGACGAGCAGATATTCGACAGCCGCCGCATGCGCCTTTTCGCGCGTCAGACCGTCGCCCATCATCAGCCGCAGCCACAGCCCTTCCATCGATGCGCAGAGCGCCAGCGTCATGCCCTCGGGCTCGTAGGCGTAGCCACCCTCGTCCTTGAGCCTCTGGCAAAGCGCCAGGAAGATCTCCTGGTATTTGACGTCGCGCGCACCGCAGAGCGCCTGATAGGTCGGCCGCGACTTCGCCTCGCCCCAAAAGGCGCACCAGGCCGCAAGCTTGCGCTTGGTGCAGATCTTGCGATCGAAATCGCAGGCAACGAGTGCCCAGAGTTGCGCTGCCGCCTTGTCGCCAGCCTTTTCCAGCGCCGCGCCCCAATTGGCGGCATATTCGTCCGCCATATATTGCAGCGTGGCGATCAGCAGTTTTTCCTTGCTCTCGAAATGGAAGTTGACGATGCCGCGCGACAGGCCGGCGCCATCGGCGACGTCGGCCAGCGTCGTTTCAGAATAGCCGCGCTTCGCAAGCGAATCGATCGTCGCTTCGATCAGTTGTTGCCGCCGGGTCTCTTTCGACGCCTTGCGTCCGCGCTTTTCGCTTTCGACCGCTTCCTGCACTTCAGGGGTGAGTTTCATCCGTACCGCCGTCTCGTTCTTCTTCAGACGCAGGTGCATATCATGCTCCGCGCCGCATCGGCTTGATGCCACGCAGATGAGTGGGACAATGCTCACCACTGTCAAGCACCTTCTGCATGGCAGTCCAGGTCCGGACATTCTTGGTTACATAGGCCTCGCCGACCGCTGCGACTGCGGCCGAATGCAGCCCTCCCTGCAGCCGTGAAAGTTCCTGCCGCGCCACTTCGCGATACCAGTCGTTGCGGTTTTCGGCGCGCGTTTGCACGAAGCCTGCCTCCGCCATTGCGGCCAGATAGGCCCCGGCCGACGCCATTCCGAAGCTTAAGCCCTCGGCCGCGAGATAGGACTTCATATCGTCTGACGGTTCGTCGTCATGGGCGATCAGCCAATCGGAAGCGGCAAAGACACCACCGGGCGAAAGCACGCGGTAAATTTCGCGAAAGAGCGACCGCTTGTCGGGCACATGGACGAGCGCATCCTTGGAAAAGACGACATCGAAACTGCCGTCAACGAAAGGCAACGGGCCGGGCGGCGCCTGGACGAAGGAAACGCCGGCAATGCCCGCGCGCTCGGCAGCCTCCCTTGCATGTGCAATCACCGGCGCCTCGACGTCGAAACCGGAGATGCCCAGCGGATGATAAGTCCTGGCGATATGCAGCGTCACGCCGCCGGCGCCGCAGCCGAGATCAAGGATGCGCTTGCCCACAAGATCGAGACCGCCAAGTACACGATCGACCTCCTCGGGACCGCCAGGCGAAAGGTATCCCTCACCCCAGAGGACTTCCAGGAAACGGATGGCCGTATCGTCGTATTCGACGGCGTGTCCCGTTTCTCGATCGACCGACGACATCCAAGCTCCTGCCATATCAACTCTTGCTAAAAATCCTATCGCATTATCAGAGGATTGCAACATATTTGCTGAACGCTCATTCAAAATATATGGACAACATTCTGCTTTCCGTGTCATTTTTTGATCAACGACAAGGGGAGCCACATGACGAAATACGACGTGGTGATGATCGGAGGAGGGCATAACGGCCTGGTCGCCGCCTGCTATTTGCAGCGCGCCGGACTGAATGTCGTCGTCCTTGAAAAGAACGACTGGGTCGGGGGTGCCGCGACCAGCCGCGAACTGACGCCGGGCTTCCTTTATTCGAACTGTTCCTATGTCTGCTCGCTGTTCCGGCCGGAAATCATGCGCGATCTCGAGCTGCCGAAACATGGGCTGCAGGTGATCTCCTACGAGGGCGGCGCGGTCCTTACCCGCGATGGCGACTATCTGGCCTCCTATCGCGACCACGATTCCCATCGCCGCGAGTTCGCCCGCTATTCCAGGCGCGACGCCGAGGCCTATGAGCGCTACGCCCGCGACGTCACCCGCCAGTGCCGCTTCATCCAGCCGTTGTTGATGCGCACGGCCCCCGACCCGTTCAGCTTCAAGCCGCGCGACATTTCCGAACTCATCTATCTTGCCAGGAAGTTCGGTGATTTCTCAGCGGCCGAAATGGCGGCGACCTTGCGCTTCTGGACCATGTCGATCGCCGACTTTCTCGACGAATATTTCGAGACCGATGTGATCAAGGCCTATCTTGCACTTTCGGGCATTATCGGCACCGCACTTGGGCCGATGTCGCCGGGGACTGCCTACGTGCTGCTGCACCACTACATGGGCGAGGTCGACGGTTCGGTCGGCGCCTGGGGCTATGCTCGCGGCGGCATGGGTGCCGTCACCAAGGCACTCGCCTCTTCGTTCCAAGCGTCCGGCGGCACGATCCGCACCGGCGCCGATGTCGCCAAGGTGCTGACCCGCAGCGGCCGCGCTTCCGGCGCAGTGCTTGCCAATGGCGAAGAGGTGCTCGGCAAACTCGTCGTCTCCAATGCCGACGTCAAGCGCACCTTCCTGAAGCTCGTCGACGAGGATGCCCTGCCGCAACGCTTCGTCCACCGTGTCCGCCACTTCAAGATGCGCGGCTCCTCAGGCAAGGTGAATATTGCCCTCGACAGCCTGCCGGAATTCCCGGCACTGCCGGCCGGCTCCTCCTGTATTCGCGGCGACCTGCACTTCACCGACAGCGTCGAGCGCATGGAGCGCGCCTACGACGACTGGAAGGCCGGGCGCTGGTCGGCCGACCCCTTCGTCGACATGATGATCCCGACAACGCTCGATCCGACGATGGCACCACCCGGCAAGCACTTTGTCTCCTGCTTCGTTCAGTACTGTCCGCCGAAGGTAGGAGGCAACGACTGGACCGACGCTGACCGTGACGCCTTCGCCGAAACCGTGATCAAGCAGATCAGCGACTATTCGCCGGGTTTCCGCGAGCGCATCCTGCACATGGAAGTGCGCACGCCGCGCGAGATCGAACAGGAGGTGGGGCTGACGGAAGGCAACATCTTCCAGGGCGAGCTGACCTTCGACCAGCTGCTGTTCAATCGGCCGGTCCCCGGCTACGCGCAATATCGCAGCCCCGTGCGCGGGCTTTACATCTGCGGCTCGTCCACCCATCCGGGCGGCGGCGTCATGGGAGCACCCGGCCGCAATGCCGCCGCCGAAATCCTGCGTGACCTCCGCCACACCCCCTCAAACAAGATGAGCCCGGCCCATGACGTCATTTGATGCCATCGTCATCGGCGGCGGCCACAATGGCCTGACCGCCGCCACCTTCCTCGCCCGCTCGGGCCGCAGGGTCCTGCTCGTGGAAGCCGGCGACACGCTCGGCGGTGCCGCGCGCGGCTATTCTTTCCATCCCGGCTACGCCAGCCCCGGCCTTGCCCACATCTTCAACCGGCTCGATCCGGAAGTGGCGGCAGCCCTTTCACTTCACAACAAGCGAAGCGAAGCCGCACCGACCGTGGTGCTGTCGCCGACCGGGCAACATGCGGTGCTGCGCGGCGGCTATGGCGAAGCGATCGATGGGGTATCGCAAGAGGAGGCGAAACGCTTCCAGGACCTGCGGGGCAAGCTGGTGTTCCAGGCCGCCATCCTGAAGCGTTTCCTCAGGCGGCGCCCGCCGGAAATCGGCGAGCTGGCGCTTGCCGACCTTGCAACACTCGCCAGCGCCGGCCTCGGGCTCTTGCGCAAGGGGCGTGAGGAAAGCCGCGACTTCCTGCGCATGTTGCTGATGAACGTCGCCGATACCGTCGAGGAATATCTGACCGACGACCGGCTGAAGGCGCTGCTTGCCTTCGACGCGACGCTCGGCATCCACCTCGGGCCCCGTTCGCCGACCTCCTTGCTTGGTCTCTACTATCGGCTGACCGGCGAGATGCAGGGCGTGACCGGCGCCCAGCTGGTGGCCAACAGCGGCGGACGCTCGGCGGCTGCCGCCTTCGAGGCCGCGGCGATGCAGGCCGGCGTCACGGTCAGGACCGGTGCGCGGGTGGCACGCATCATCGCCGATCGCGGACGCGCAACCGGCATCGTCCTTTCCTCCGGCGAAACGCTTGAGGCGGGCGCCATCGTCTCGGCGATCCATCCAAAGGCGACCTTCCTGGACCTTACGGATCCGGCCGAGATCGGCACCGGCTTCCGCCGCGCCATCGGCAACATCCGCTCGAAGGGCAACGTCGCCAAGCTCGATCTCGCGCTCGACCGCGTTCCGGAGTTCTCCGGTGTTGCCGCCGCCGATCTCAGCGGCCGGCTGGTGATCGCCCGATCGGTCGACCATGTCGAAGAGGCCTTCAATCCGGCGAAGTACGGTCAGTTCTCCAAGGATCCGGTGATGGAGATCACGCTTCCGAGCCTTGCCGATCCGTCGCTGGCGCTTTCCGGCGGCTGTACGCTGTCGGCGCTTGTCGAGTTTGCGCCCTATGCGCTTGCCGACGGCTGGGACAAGGGCAAGCCGGCCTTTCAGAAAATCGTGCTCGATACTCTGGAAGCCTACGCCCCTGGCATCAACGGCAGCATTCTGGGGACGAGCTTGCTGACACCCGTCGATATCGAAGAACGCTACAACCTGCCGGGCGGGCATTGGCACCACGGCGAACTCCAGGCAGATCAGTTGCTCGTCAACCGTCCCGTCAATGCCGCATCGGGCTACTCGACGCCGCTCAAGGGCCTCTATCTCGCCAGCGCCGGCGCACATCCGGGCGGCGGCATTTCCGGCCTGCCCGGGCTGCTTGCCGCCCGCCAGGTCCTTTCGGAGAAACGCGCATGATGATGCATCTGACCGCCCTTCGCCGCGCAGCCCAAGGCCATATCCTGATGCCCCGGCTGGAAACACCGTTTCACCAGCGCCTTGCTGCGCTCAGCGAAACCAACGACTGGTACAGCTGGGCAGGCTACAAGGCGCCGCATTCGATCTTCGACACCGAGCTCGAATATTTCGCGATCCGTTCGACGGCGGCGCTGTTCGACATCTCGCCGATGGTGAAATACCGCATCCGCGGCGCAGATGCTGAGCGCTATCTCAACCGGCTGACGCTGCGCAACGTCGCCAAGCTCGGAATTAACCGCGTGCACTACACGGCCTGGTGCGACGACCACGGCCACGTGCTCGACGACGGCACGCTGTTTCGCCTCGGACGGGACGATTTTCGGCTCTGCTGCCAGGAGCGGCATCTCCCTTGGCTTCTCGACAGCGCCGGCGGATTTTCCGTCGAGATCGTCGAGGAGACCAGCGAGATCGCCGCGGTCGCGCTGCAGGGGCCAACATCCTTTGCTGTCCTCGAAGCCGCGGGCTTTGCCGGCGTCGAGGGTCTAAAACCGTTCCAGCTCTCGGACTTCTCGCATCTCGATGGCACGGTGACGATCTCACGCACCGGCTTTACCGGCGATCTCGGCTACGAACTCTTTGTCGACGCCAAGCGGGCGCTGAGCCTCTGGGACCGTCTATGGGCAGCCGGCACTGGTTTCGGCCTGAAGGCGATCGGCTATGACGCACTCAACCGCGCCCGCGTCGAAGCAGGGTTCATCGTTGCCAATGCCGATTTCATCACGGCCGAGGCGGCCCTTCGGGCGGACCGCGAACGCTTGCCTGACGAGATCGGCCTCGACTGGCTGGTGGATGCGGAAAAGCCCTTCTTCAACGGGCGCGACGCCATCTTCCGAGCACGCGAGAGGAACACGCTGAAGCATGTGCTCGTCGGCCTTGAGATCGAGGGCAACATTCCGGCCGAGGGCGCAATCGTCTATCACCGTGGCAAGAAGGAAGTCGGCCTGGTGACGGCCGCCATCTGGTCGCCGCTTGCCAAGCGCAACATCGCCATTGCCAGCCTTTCGCGCCCGTTCGGCAGCCGCGTCGTAGACGACCTCTGGGTGGAGATCTATGCTCTGCGGGAGCTGCAATACCAGAAGCTGATGAAGCGGGCGCGCGTCGTCGCCCGGCCCTTCGTCAAGCTCGACCGCCGCTCGGCCAACCCGCCGGGCCGCTTCTGAGAGTACGAGCATGGACGATGAGACGAAACGACACTGGGAGATGATCAGGTTGCCGGCCGGGCAGGAATGGTCCGGCCGCGCCCGATACGCGGCCGCGATGTTCTTCTACCAACGCGGTTTGATGGATGCCGAAACGCTTGAAGTCTACCGCATTTGCTCGCGGCTCGACGCGGAAGACCCGGCCACGGTCTTGCGCCGCTACCGGATCGGATCGGAGTGGTTGGCTCGGCTGGAGGGCAATGGTGCCTCTTGAGGCAGCCGCGCCGTTCCCTCGACAGTGGTGGAAGCGCAGAAGCGAGTTTAGCCCGTCCCTAAAGTGGCCCCGGGCCGGTTCGCTCCGGCCCCGCCCAATGGTTCAAACTACCAGGTCTTGCTGAGCTTGAGCGTGACGGTCCGGGCGTCGCCGTAACCGCAGACGAGCACGCCGCTGCAGCCGCTCACATATTCCTTGTCGAACAAATTGGTGACGTTGAGAGCGGCGCCCCAGCCATCCTGTTCATAGCGCAGCCCGGCATCGAACACCGTCGAGGTGGGCACCTTCGCCGTGTTCTCCTTGTCCGCCCAGCTTTCGCCACGGTAGCGAACGCCGGCACCGAAGCTGACGCCCTCGAGCGCGCCCTGCTGCACGGTGTAGTCGACCCACAATGAGGCCTGCGCATCGGGAGCGAGATAGGGCGACTTGCCGACCAGCGTCCGGTTCGCATCCTCGGTCACCTCGATGTCCATGAAGTCGAGGCCGGCGATCACCTTCCAGCTTTCGTTGAGATTGACCTTGCCCTCGAGCTCGATGCCGCGGGAGCGCACCTCGCCGGTCTGGGTGGAAATGCTCGTCAGCGGATCGGTGACGAGGGCATTGCGTTTGGTCAGTTGGTAGATGGACGCCGTCAGCACGCCATCGAAGAAGGTCGGCTCGTATTTGACGCCGGCCTCGAACTGCTCGCCCTCCTCAGGCTTGGTGTTGCCGGTCGCCGTCACCGCCACGATCGGATTGAAGAAGGTGGCGACGCTGACATAGGGGGTCAGGCCATTGTCGAATTCATAGGCAAGCCCGGCGCGACCGCTGACGGCGCCTTCGCTGTAGTCGAAGCTCGAGTTCTGCGTCGGAGCCCAGAAGGTGGGACCGTTGTCGGTCTTGGTGTCGACGTAGTCGTAGCGGCCATTGAGCGTAACGAGCCAACCGTCGCCGAAGCGGATCTGGTCCTGGGCATAGACGCCAAGCTGCTGCTGGGTGATCACCTGGTTGATATAGATGGCGTTGGCCGGCTGCGGCGCGCCATAGACCGGATCCGTGGCGCTGATCGGCGTTCCCGCAGACGACGCCTGCACGTGATCCAGGCGGAAGAGCTTGTAGTCGATACCGACCAGCAGCGTATGATCCAGCGCGCCGGTCTCGAATTCGCCCTCAAGCCGATTGTCGACGCCGAAGGTATCGACCTTGGAGGTCGCCTCGAAGCCAAGGCGATAGAGCAGGTTGTCGGGCGTTGCCGGCGTCGGCGAAACCGGGAACGGCAGGCTCGGATCGTAATAGCCGTAGGTGTACGGGCCGTTCTCGTGCTTGTAGAGATGACCATAGCGCAGGTTCTGGCTGAACTGCCAACCGCTGTCGAATTCGTGCTTGAACTCGTAGCCGAGCATCTGCTGCACATAGGTGCCGGTATCGATTGCCGGTTCACCGAAGAAGGCCTTGCGATCGATCTTGCCGAAGGGCGCATCGACGACCGTACCGACATAGGGCAGGAAGCCGCCACCGGTATGGACCTGATCAAGGCCCTGGAGCAGACCGTAGACCGTCAGGCTGGTCGCATCGTCGGGCTGATAGGTGATCTGCGGCAAGATGAAGCCGCGCAGGTCTTCCGAATGGTCGGTGTAGTTGTTGCCACCGGAGACCTTGCCGGTGACGCGGTAGTTGATCGCATCGTCCAACGGGCGGTTCACGTCGATGCCGAGGAAGGCATTGCCGTTGTTGTTGATGCCGGTTTCCACGTAGGTCGAGGTTTCATCACTCGGCCGCTTGCTGATGAGGCTGACGATGCCGCCCGGATTGGCGCCGCCATAGAGCACCGACGCCGGTCCCTTCAGCACCTCGACGCGCTCCAGCATGAACGGATCGATCTGGAAACCGCCGAAACCATAGGAAAAGAGGTTGAGGCCGTCGAGGAAAACGCCGGTCTGCGTGGCATCGAAGCCGCGGATGTAGAACCAGTCGGTGTCCGGATCGACGCCGAAGGGCTCGGCCATCACGCCGGGCGTATAACGAAGCGCCTCGTCGATCTTGTTGACGACGCCGCGATCGTCCAGTTCGTCGCGACCGATGACCGATACGGACTGGGGAATTTCGTTGATCGGGGTGGCAGACTTCGAGCCGGTGGTCGTGGCCTTGGCGACGTAACCCTGGACCGGACCGGTCGCGTCGACGGTGGTCGCACCGGCCTGAGCCTCGATCTTCTCCAGCCGGGTCGCCGGCGCGTCCTGCGCCATCGCGGCGCCCGCCGCCAGAATTGCAATGCCCGCTACCCCGCCTGCCAACCATTCGGCCAAACCTGCGGCCCTGCCACGCACCATCATCTCTTCATCGCCCCGTGCCGCCCATCGCGCCAATCCCCGGGGCGATACGCAGCGTTTAAAAACCTCAGATAAGATGAGTGTTTATATCAACTATAATGCCGACGCTTGGAGCGATCCGCGATAATTGAACGATCCTGGGCTATTCACAGCGAAGAATCGCCCACGCCCGAGGCGGTTTGCTCAAGCCAATCGGCTTCGCCTCCATTGCGCCGGCGTGGTGCCGACGACCTTGCGGAAGACCCGGGTGAAGTGCGCCTGATCCGAAAATCCGGTCTCAACGGCGATCGCCGTCAGCGACGCGTCGTTCGTGAGCAAGAGTTGTTTGGCCCGTTCGACGCGCGCATTCGTCTGCCATTGATGCGGCGCCATGCCGGTCGAGACCTTGAACGCGTGGCTGAAATGCGATTGCGACAACCCCGCCAGCGCCGCCAACTCCTCGAGCCGAATGTTGCGACCGAAGTGTTCTTCGATGTAGTCGGCCACGCGGCGCATCTGCCATGCGGCCAGCGGACTGCGCCTGCGCGGATCGGCGCGGTTGAGCTTCATCAGGTCGATGAACAGCGCCACTGTGAGGCCATCACCGTAGAGATCGTGCAGCGGTTGCGGATTGAGGCACTCTTCAGCGATAAGCCGGGCGAGCTGCAGGAAACGCTCATCATGAAACATCAGCCGAGGCGCGTCGCAACGGCTGGCGTCGAGGTCTTCCATCAGCCGTCGGCTGAGGACATCGAGATTGAAGTGCAGATCGAGGTGGCGGATGTAGTGCACATCGTCGACATCGGCCCAGATCTCCATACCCGCCGGGATATAGGAAAGGCCTTGTTCGCGATAGTTCTGCACGGTCCCGGGCCCGCCGGGCGAAAGCTTGACGTTGCAGCGGCTCCCGCCTTGGGCATCGAGCACAATGAACATGCGCGGATCATCCGACACATAGTGACCGCCCGCCCGCGCCTCGCATTCGACATCCCAGACGTCGGCGATGATCCCGTTCCATTCACGGCGGTGCAAGCCGCCGAGGACCTTGAAGCCGGAGATCTTGTTCTGCATCCGTGGCTGGTACGTCATCAATTGACCAATGCTCGGGGAAATCAGAGGCCGCGCCTCGATCTAATTCCTTCATTCTTTACTCATCTTTAATGCGCAACGGAAGCCCCGGCCGATGCGCGCATTGGCGATTCCTAGCGAAGGCGGATCAGGCCGGCATCGGTGGGCGCGAAGCGGCAGGCCTCATAGTAAAAGTCGCGAAGATGCGGCTCGAAGTCGACATGCAGCCATTCGCAGCCCGACAGCTTCGCGTTTGCCACCGCCTCTTCGACAAGCCCTCGCGCGTAACCCTTTCGCCGCCACGGCGCGGCTACCATGGTATCGAGCAGAAAGGCGTGCACCCCGCCGTCCCAGGCGACATTGACGAAGCCGGCAAGCTTTCCCTGGAGACGAAGGCAAACCCAGCCGAGGCTGAAGGTGTTCACCTGTTTCCACCAATCGTCATCGGCAAGCGCGTGTTCGAAACACTCGGCATGTAGCACGTTCAACTCGGCATTCGTGAAGTCACCGCGCCATACGACGCACAGGTTCTCAGCGCCGTTTTCCGTCATTATCTCTTCCATCTTGAGGCGGGATCACCTGCCGTTCGGCAGACAGGGCATGCTCGGCGATGATCGACAGCCTGAGCTTTGCGAACTCGTCCAGCAAAGTGCACTCCGCCCGGTCGAACGCCTGCACCAGGGCGGCATTCGCCGCCCGCTCCACCGGACAGGTGGGATGATCTTCCGAAACGCCGGCGGCCAGAACCTCGCCTTCATCCAGGGCTTTCTGGATATCAAGGACCGTCAGATCGTCCAGCGGCCGCAACAGCACCCATCCGCCGCCGCGCCCTCCCTCTGAATCCACCACGCCCTTGCGCTTCAAGGCCGCCATCGTGCGGCGCACGACCACCGGATTGGTGTTCAGCATCTTGGCGATGGTTTCCGACGTCTCCCGACCACCCAGGAGCCCCATATGGATGAGCACGTGGATCATCCTTGCCAGCCGGCTGTCTCGTTTCATGCACCTACCTCAATGCGTAACTTTTAATGTTACGTATACTTGACCTCATCCAATTCTGTAACTTAGATAATTACGGAATCAAGGGCCCTGGAATGCGAAGACGAACGATGTTGGCCGGTCTGTTGGCAGCCGCATGGCCGTCCCGCGCCGGGCCGAGCGCCAACCGAGACACAATATCAAGAGCGGAAGGACCGAAAATGCCTGCTCGCACCATCGAGACAAGAACAATCCGGATGAATGTCATCGAAGAGGGCGAAGGGCCACTCGTCCTCTTCTGCCACGGCTTTCCGGAAACGGCCCATGCCTGGCGTCGTCAGATAGCGGCGCTGGCCAAGGCCGGATTTCGCGCGGTGGCGCCGGATATGCGCGGATATGGACACACGGATAGCCCCACGGCGATCGACGAATACACCCTGTTTCATGTCGTCGGGGATATGGTCGCGCTCCTGGACGTACTCGGCGCAGAGACTGCCCTCATCGTCGGCAACGACTGGGGCGCGACGGTCGCGTGGCAGGCGGCACAGATGCGGCCGGATCGCTTCCGCGGCGTGGTCGCGATCAGCGTGCCGATGATGGCCCCGCCGCCTATACCGCCGACCCGCATCTTTCCGCAGACCGACGAGTCGCAACTTTACGCGCTCTATTTTCAGGAACCCAGTATCGCCGAGGCCGAACTGGAACGGGACATTCGACAGACGCTGCGCAAGATCCTCTTCGCGGCCTCGGGCGAAGCCGGTCCGCGGCAAGTCGGCGACCAGACGCCGAATCCATTCGGGATGGTTTCGCGGCGCGACGGACTGCTCGCAGCCCTTCCCGATCCTCAGCAAATGCCGGATTGGCTGACGGCAGCCGACCTCGAAGCCTATGCGCAGGCTTTCACCCACTCCGGCTTTCGCGGTGGCCTGAACTACTACCGCAACCTGGATCGCAACTGGCAACTGCAAGCATCGCTTGCCGGTGTGAAAGTCGGCGTGCCGGCCCTGTTCATGGTCGGCGAGCGGGACACCGGGCTCAGCATCCCTGGGATGCGAGGCATCATCGATGCAATGCCCACGCTCGTCCCCCAACTCAAGGGCAATATCGTCGTGCCCGACAGCGGTCATTGGCTCCCGCAGGAGCGTCCGGGCCTCGTGAGCGACGCGATCATCGATTTCGCGCGGCGTATCTGACGGTAGCGCGGTGCGCGCCGCGCTCGTCGGCGCGCACCCCCATCGGATCAAAACGCGCCGGTCAAACGCAATACGTCCTCAAGCGGAACGAGCCCTTTCATCGCGCCGTTGCCGGACGCCGGCGTTCCGTCCTCGATCGCCAGCGCGAAGCGGAAGGCGGGATCGGCCTCGATGCGTTTGCGCAGCGCGTGGATGCGCGGGTAGTTCCGCACATAGTCCTCAGGCTCGATCGCCTCGTGAAAATCCACCCAGCGTGCGACGCCAACGAAAACAGCATCGGCCAGCGTTGGCCGGTCGCCCAGCAGATAGTCGCTGTCGCCCATCATCGACTCGAGCTGCGCATGGCGCTTGGCGACGAATTCGCGACCAAAGGCGCGCAGCGTCTCGCGATAGTCCTCCGTAGCCTCTTCCGCCTCCAGTGCCACCCACATGGGGAAGAACGCACCGGTGAAGCCGGTGTTGAGGAAGGCGATGAACTGATGCATCCGATCAGCTTCGTGGGATCCGGGCGTAAAGCTGATGCGGCGCTCGTGGTCCCGCCCCTCGAGCCACAGCGCGATGGCCATCGTTTCGGTGAGGACGTTCCCTTCGTCGGTGACCAACACAGGCGTTTCGACCCGGCCGTTCAGCCGCTGATAGGCCTCGGTGCGCATTTCACCGAGCATGTCGACGCGGGTAAGGCGGAAGGGTTGGCCAAGCCATTCGAACGCAGTGACCAGTCCGGCGGAGCTGCCGAGCGGAAAGCCCGCGGTGAAGATCGGTTCAGCGATAGTGTGCATGTCGGTTTCTCCATGGTTGATGCCATGGATGTATCCATGTGGACGCTACCGCTGTAGCTGGCTGCGCTGAGACTTATCGTCCACAAGCATAGACGATAAGCAGCGACCAAAATCAGATCGTTCTCGGTGGGAAGAGGCCGCCTTCGTCGGCATCGACCGTGATCGACAGTGTCACGTGCCGGGGACGTGTCAAGGCAAACAGCACCGCATCGCAGACGTCACGGTTCGTCGCCGCTTCGCCTTTCCTGCGCTTGCCCGCCTCCTGCCACCCTCCCGCGGCGAGGGGCGAGACGTCATCGAGGTAGGGAGGATGCACCACGATCGAGCGCACAGGCGTGCCGGCCAGTTTCTGGCGCAGGCCATCGGCCAGCGCGGCTTGTGCTCTCTTGGCGGCATAGAACGGCACGGATACCGTCTGCAGCGACGCATTCGGCAGACCGCTGATCGAACCGATGGTGACGATATCGGGCCGGGCAGATTGATCGAGCAGCGGCAGCAGGCCCTGGGTCAACAGGAACGTTCCGGTTACCGCCGCATTGACGACGCCGAACACCTCATCGGCTGAATGGTCAACCGGGCTGTCCTCGAGCCACATCGCACCGTTGTTGACGAGGATGTCGACATGGGCGTTTTCCGTCTTGATGCGGGCAACCGCTGCCGCCACGCTGTCCGCATCGGAAAGATCGAGCTCGACCGTTTGCACACGCCTTCCCAGATTTTGAGTGATCGCCTGTGCCACGTCTTGAAGCCCATTTGCGCTGCGCCCGCAAAGCACGAGATCGCAACCGGCTTCGGCCAGCGTGTAAGCCAGCGCCGCTCCGAGGCCACGGCCTGCACCGGTGACCACAGCAATCGTTCCATCCATCTGATTCATTTATATTCCTTTGAAGCATGCGCTGGCCGTCACGCCCGGCGCGAACATCGAGCCGCACATCTAGGAATTGCAGCGCGACTTTCCAACTGATGGCACAGCTGTCGAACACATACACACAACCCGCGAAGCGACGAGGTCGTCACCATGTGCGCTCGACAAAGCGCACTAGCACCTTCGGGGTGGAGAAAGCCGGGCTGCTACCTATTTCGTAGGAGACCTGATGGAGAGGGCGCAAAGCCTTCAGCACGAAAGGAGCAAGGTTATGGCAAAGAACACGATCTGCCTCTGGTACGACAAGGACGCCGAAGCCGCCGCGCGGTTCTACGCGGAGGTCTTTCCGGACAGTCGAGTGACGGCCGTGCACCGGGCGCCTGGCGACTACCCGTCCGGCAAGGAGGGCGACGTGCTGACGGTGGAGTTCACCGTTGCCGGGGTCGCCTGCCTCGGGCTCAACGGTGGCCCGATGTTCAAGCACAGCGAGGCCTTCTCGTTCCAGATCGCCACTGACGATCAGGAAGAGACCGACCGCTACTGGAACGCCATCGTCAACAATGGCGGCGAAGAGAGCGCATGCGGCTGGTGCAAGGACAAATGGGGGATCTCCTGGCAGATCACGCCGCGCATCCTGATGGAAGCGCTGGCGGCCGGCGGCGGCGAAGCCAAGCGTGCGTTCGAGGCGATGATGGACATGCGGAAAATCGACGTGGCGGCCATCGAGGCGGCACGGCGCGGTTGACGCTCCGCCGCGGTGGCCGATTGACCACCGCTGCTGGCCGCCGACCGAAGCGGACATTTGCAAGTCGAAAAAGTCGCTCATCGCCGAGACTTGCTTGCTATCGAGCGTGCACGAAGTGAAACCGTTTTTCTGGCCGGCACCGAAAGGACGGTATAGAACTGCGCGAAGCAGCTGGCCGACATCGGATGTTTTGTGACGTTGCTTGCCTGTTGGATTGCCCGTTAGACGACAAGGACAGATTTCATGACCGAAAAATCCCCTGCTGACAATTTCCCTGCCGGCTACCAAGTTCCCAAGGTCTGGACCTGGGACAAGGGCAACGGCGGCGCATTTGCCAGCATCAACCGCCCGATCGCCGGGCCGACGCACGACAAGGACCTGCCGGTTGGCAAGCACCCGTTGCAGCTCTATTCGCTCGCGACACCGAATGGCGTGAAAGTCACGATCATGCTCGAAGAGTTGCTGGCTGCGGGCCATTCGGGTGCCGAATATGACGCCTGGCCAATCCGGATCGGCAATGGCGACCAGTTCGGATCCGGCTTCGTCGACATCAACCCCAACTCCAAGATCCCGGCGCTGACCGACCATCAGCCGAAGGGCGGCGGCGAGCCGGTCCGCGTCTTCGAGTCGGCCTCCATCCTCACCTATCTCGCCGAGAAATTCGGCGCCTTCCTGCCGAGCGAGCTTCGCGCCCGCACGGAAACCTTGAACTGGCTGTTCTGGCAGATGGGCTCGGCCCCCTTCCTCGGTGGCGGTTTTGGGCATTTCTACGCCTATGCGCCGATGCAGATCAAATACGCCATCGACCGCTATGCCATGGAAGTGAAGCGCCAGCTCGACGTGCTCGACCGCCATCTCGCCAACAACCGGTTCCTGGCCGGCTCCGAATACACCATTGCCGACATGGCCACCTGGCCCTGGTACGGCAACCTGGCACTTGGCCAGGTCTATGGCGACGCCGGTACCTTCCTCGAGGTCCAGAGCTACGAGCACATCCAGCGCTGGACGGCCGAAATTGCCGCCCGCCCGGCGGTCAAGCGCGGCCGCATGGTCAACCGTCTGAGCGGCGATCCGGCCGAGCAACTGCATGAGCGTCACGACGCCTCCGACTTCGACACGAAGACTGAGGACAAGATCGTCGAGAAGCAGACCGCGTAAGGAGAACAGAATGGCCAAGCTGGCTGATATGACGAAACATCGGGGTTTTCCCTACGCCATGCCGGGCACGGGCATCCAGTTCGTCATCCGTCGGGCCAATCCCAAGGGGGCAACGCCGATCAAGGCGCTGCCTCGCCATGCCCGGCCGGGATCTGGGGCGCACCGCATCGATGCGGCCTTCCTCCACGCTCTCTGGCATCATTTCGGTGCGGAACCGTTCGAGCGCGGCAATCTCGATGCCGCCCGGCTGAACCTCCTGTTCGGACGCGAGGTGCTACCGGTCGACAAGGATTTCGATCCCGTGTCCTATGAAGCGTTGCTCGTCATCAATGAGAAGGTTGCCCGCCAGAGCTTCCCGGAATCGTTCGAGGACGTATTCGAAGTATGACAATTGCGATTGGGCCTTGAGCGTCTGACCGCCTGGGTCCAATCGGCTTCCTCCGCTGTCTCCACGGTTTGGCGCGTTCCGTTCCCCGATCGCCCGACCGCGCCGACGGAAGCGCTTTTCGGCTTTCCAAAAGCACCGATGCGGCGATCGGGGCGCCTGAGAAATTCCTACCCCGACCGATGGCTCGCCGCAGCAAAATCGTTCCCATATAATCCATAAAATATATGTATTACATGTATATCAAAATTCTCTTCTCCCCCATGATGCTGAAGCAAGGTCGCACGGCGCAGACCACTGCCCGAGAGGATGGCGCGCGCCGACCGCCAGAACTCAGATCTCGACGGAGGATCCCATGTCCAGTTCCATTTTCGGCCAGGCCTATCGCCGCCGCAGCGTGCTGAAATCGCTTGCCGCCGCGGGTGCCCTGCCCTTCATCGCACCGCTTGCCTCGTCGACGGCCCTTGCCTCCGGCAACAAGTACGCCGGGCGCACGATCAATCTCCTGATCATCCAGCCGCATGTCGTCACCGGCAAGAAGATCGCCGAGGACTTCGAGAAGCTGACCGGCGCCAAGGTTAATGTCACGGCGGTGCCCTACGACCAGGTCAGCGTCAAGGCGACGCTCGACGTGCAATCGGGCGCCAACCAGTTCGACGTCATCGACTATTTCTACACCTACAAGGGTCAGCTTGCCGAAGACGGCGTGATCGAGGACGTGACCGACCTCATCGCGCGCGACAAGGCCGAGATCCAGCCGGATGATTTCATCCAGACCATCTACGACCAGTACACGCTCCATGACGGCCGCCGCTATGGCCTGCCCTATGACGGCGACAGCCACCTGCTGTTCTACAACCGAGAACTGTTCGATCGCTATGGCCTGAAGGCACCCTCCACCTGGGACGAATACAACGAGAACGCCAGGGTGATCACCGAGGCCGAGGCGAAGAACGGCATCTATGGCGCGGCCGTTCTGGGCGCCAAGATCCCGGTCATCATCCTCTCGACCTATGCGAACCGGCTGACCGGCTTCGGCGGCAACTTCCTGAAGCCGGACGGCACCTCCGCACTCGACAGTGCCGAGGCCGTCGAGGCCCTGAAGTCGCTGCTCGCCTCCGCCCCCCATGCGCTGCCTACCCCGCTCGAGACACGTTTCGAAGAGGGGCTTCCCGCCTTCCTCAACGGCAAGGCGGCGCAGATCGATTTCTGGACCGATCTTGGCGGCTATGCCCAGGATCCCAAGGGCTCGAAGATCGTCGACAAATGGGGTGTGGCCCGCATTCCGACCGGCGGCAGCAACACGACCCCGCGCCTCGCCTTCAACGCCGGTTTCGGCTTTGCGATTACCAGCGGCTCCAAGAACAAGGATGTCGCCTGGGACCTGATCAAGCTCGCCACCAGCAAGGACTATCACGAGCAACTGCTGGCGCTGACCGGCTCCGGCATCGACCCGGACCGCCAGTCGGGCCTGAAGTCGGAGAAGTTCAAGGCGTTCCAGCCGCTCGTGCAGCCGCTGCTCGACGACGGCGCCTTGGAAAACAGCCTCGCCTGGCCGACAGCCGTCTATGCGCCGAAGCTCGAAAACGCCCTGACCGACGAGCTGGCGCTGGCGCTTGCCGGCACCAAGAGCGCAGAACAGGCGATCGCCGATGCCCACCAGGCCTGGACCGAGATTATCGAGACCAACGGCTGATTGCTCCCTGGGGGCGCTCGCTTCCTCCCGGCGGCGCCCCCTCCTCTCATCAAAGGTAAAAGATCATGACCACGGAAACCTTGCCGAAGCGCAGGCTCGGCCGTACCGGCTTCGACATCACGCCCGTCGGCTTCGGCGCCTGGGCGATCGGCGGCCCCGATTGGGGATGGGGCTGGGGAAGCCAGGACGACAGCCAGTCTATCGCAGCCATCCGCCATGCGGTCGAGCGCGGCATCAACTGGATCGATACGGCACCCGTCTACGGCCTCGGTCATTCCGAGGAGATCGTTCGTGAAGCGCTCTCGACGATACCGCAATCCGAGCGCCCGCTGATCTTCACCAAGGCGGGACTGGTCTGGGATCCGGACAACCGCAACGCTCTTCCGGCCCGCATCGGCAATACCAAATCGCTGCGCCGCGAGGTGGAGGCCTCCCTGAAGCGGCTGGGCGTCGAGGTCATCGACCTCTATCAGATGCATTGGCCGACCAATGACGGCACGCCGGTCGAAGACTATTGGGCAACCTTTGCCGACCTCAAGAAGGAGGGCAAGGTCCGGGCGATCGGGCTTTCGAACCATGACCGGGACCTGCTGGAGCGCGCTGCCGCGGTCGCTCCCGTGGACGTGGTGCAGCCTCCCTTTTCCGCGATCAAACGCGCATTTGCCGAGAACGAGCTGCCCTGGGTGCAGACGCATGGCAGCGGCGTCATCGCCTACAGTCCGCTGCAATCCGGCCTGCTTACCGGCGCCTTCACGCCGGCCCGCGCCCGGGCGCTTCCGACGAACGACTGGCGGTCGCGCGACGAGGAGTTTTCCGGCGAGGCTCTGCACCGCAATCTCGCATTCGCCGAAGGACTGAGGCCCATCGCCGCGCGGCACAACACGACCGTTGCCGCGATCGCGGCCGCCTGGGCGCTTTCCTGGCCCGGTGTCACCGGCGCGATCATCGGGGCACGCCAACCGACGCATATCGACGGCTGGATCGAAGCGGCAACCGTCACGCTCACCGCCGGTGATCTCGATGACATCGAGGACATGCTGGTCGCCACGCGGGCCGGCAGCGGGCCGACACGGCCGGCTCTGGCAGAGGCCGCATGACCGCCTTCACCCTCGACGCCCTTGGGCCAGACGCGAGCCGACATACTGCGCGCCGAGACGTTCTATGGGTCCGCTTCGGCCGTGCATTGTGGATCGCTCCCGTCGTGTTCGCTCTGGCCGTCACGACGCTCTACCCGACGGTTTTCCTGCTGGGGCTCGCCTTCAGCAAGAGCACGCTTGGAAAGCCGTTTCGCGGTTTCGTCGGCGTCAAGCATTTCGCAACCGCGCTTCAGGATCCGATCTTCCTTTCGGCAATCGGCAGAAGCGTCGCCTATGCGCTGTCGACGTCGCTGCTGCAACTTGCACTGGGTTTCCTGATCGCGCTGCTGTTCGCGTCGCTCTTGAAAGGCGGCCGCTTCCTGATGAGCCTCGTGCTGCTGCCTCTGATGACCCCGCCCGTCATGGTCGGTATCGCCTGGAAATTGATCTTCGCGCCGGCGGGCGGGCTGTTGAACGGCACGTTGATCAACTACGGCGTGATCTCCCAGCCGATTTCCTTTCTTGGCCACCCCCTGTTGGCCTGGCTGGCGATTGCCGTCGCCGATCTCTGGCAATGGACGCCCTTCATCGTCATTCTCTGCTTCGCGGCGCTTTCGACGATCCCCGAGGGCGTCCACGAAGCGGCGCTTGTCGACGGCGCGAATGCCTGGCAGCGCTTCTGGCACATCACGCTGCCGCTCGTCGCCGCACCGCTCTCGTCGATCTATCTCTTGAAGCTGATCCTCTCGTTCAAGCTCTTCGACCTCGTCTACATCCTCACCTTCGGCGGACCGGGCTTTGCGACGACATCCGCCGGATTTTCCATCTATCGCCGGGCGATAGAGCAGTTCGATGTCGGTCGGGCGGCCGCAGAGACGATTATCTATGCGCTGGTCATCGGTCTGGCGACGCTGCCGGTCGTGCGCATGCACCAACGGTTCGAGAGACGCGAGATATGAGGCTTGCCGCACGCCATCTCTGGCTGGGCCTGGCGACGGCGCCGATCATCGGCTTTTTCGCCCTGCCCATCCTCTATCTTATCGCCGTTTCCCTGAAGACGAAGGACGACGTGCTGAACGGCTCCTTCTGGCCGACGACGCCAACGCTTGCCAATTGGCCGGCGGCCTTCGAGGCGGCCAATGTCGTCGGCTTCATCGTGAATTCCGTAACCGTGTCGCTGCTTGCGGGGTTGCTCACCATCGCGCTCACGCTGCCTTCGGCCTACGCGGTCCTGCGGCTGAAGATCGGCGGTCAATGGCTCTCGGACGTGACGCTCTCGAGTTACATGGCGCCGCCAATCGTGGCGCTGATCCCGCTGTTCTTCCTTTTGAAGACGAGCGGCCTGCTCGATACGCGCGCCGGCCTGGTTCTGGTTTACGGGCTCGCCAACGTGCCCGTCGCCTTCTGGCTGCTGACACCCTTCCTGCGCCGGATGCCGCTCGAGATCGAACAGGCGGCCGCCATCGACGGAGCGGGACCGTTCCGCATACTGCTGCAGATCGTGACGCCGATCATTGCGCCCGGCATCGTCGCGACCTTCATCATCGTCACGGTGCTCGCCTACAACGAGTTCCTCTTCGCCTCCGCCTTCACCTTCTCCGATGCCACGCGAACGTTGCCGGTCGGGATTTCGCTCTTCCAGGGCGACAGGCTGGTCAATTTCGGCCAGATGGCCGCGGCCTCGCTCGCGGGCATCGCGCCGGTCTACCTGATCGCGCTGTTCATGCAGCGCTATCTGGTCAGCGGACTTGCCCATGGCGCCGTGAAGTAGGCGAAAGGCTTCTTTACAACGCCGGTTTCACAGTCAGCGACGCCGTCACCAGACGCTCGACATGCGCCGCATCCGGCGCACCGCCAAAGAGGATCCGGTACATGATCGGCGCGACGACGCCGTCCATGACGGTCTCGACATCCGGAAAGACTTCGCCACGCGCCTCGGCGCGTTCTGCTATAACTTCGATCTGCTGTCTGGTGAAGTTGCAGCATTGGTAGGCGCCGTTGCCATCCTGCGCCGCCAGCACGTCACGGATCATTTCGCGACCCGGCCCCGAGGACATTTCCTCGGCATACTGTTCAGCCCAGGCCATCAGGTCACTGCCAAAACGTCCGGTATCGACCGGCACCATGTCGGGGCGCAGCCGCTCGACCGCGACGTCTGCGAGCAATTCCTGCAGGTCGCCCCAGCGGCGATAGATCGTCGAAGGCGTAACACCCGCTTCCGCCGCGATCAGCGGAACCGTGACCTCGGTGCGCTCGAGTGTCGCCAGCAAGGTCTGCACGGCCTTGTGAACCGATGCCTGAACCCGGGCGCTGCGTCCGCCGGGCCGTGGGCCTTCCTTTGTCGCCATTCGCTTCAACCCCGTCTTTCTTCGGCCGCGCGGCCGATGCTTCAGAAATTCTCACAACAGCATAAAAGCAAATAATTTGCTTTTATGATGAAGCACACCTAAATCTGCCAAACGCAACGATTTAGCTTTAAGGGTTATATAGATGTCTTCCTCCTCCGAATCCAGAGAGAGCGCTCGCCCGGCAAGTCCCATTGCCTTCTACGCCGTTACGCTCGCGACATTCTTCGGCGCCTCCTCGGCCCCAACCCCGCTCTACCGCTTCTACCAGGAGAACTTCGCCGCCAGCCCGGTGGAGATGACCGTCATTTTTGCGGTCTATGCCTTCGCACTTCTCATGGCATTGCTGATCGCCGGTTCGATCTCGGATCATCTCGGGCGCAAGCCGGTGATCTTCGGCGCACTGCTCGTCGAGATGGCGGCAATGGCCCTGTTCGTCCTTGCAGATGGAACCGACTGGCTGATCGCAGCACGCATCGTGCAGGGTCTTGCGACCGGCGTTGCCGGCGCTTCGATCGGCGCGGCGCTCGTCGATGTCGACCACGCCCGAGGGCAGCTGGTCAACTCGCTCTCACCGTTGATCGGCCTGGCGGTCGGGGCGCTTGGCACCAGCGCGCTGATCCAGTATGGCCCCTATCCGCTGCATCTCGTCTATGTGCTGCTGTTCGTCGGCTTCATAGTCCAGGCGGCGGCGATCTGGCTGATACCGGAAACCGGCTCGCGCCGCCCCGGAGCGCTGTCCTCGCTCATGCCGCGGATTGCCATTCCGCAGCGCGCCAAACGGCCGCTGGCGCTCGTCACTCCCGTAAACGTCGCGAACTGGGCGCTTGGAGGGTTCTACCTCTCGCTCGTCCCCTCGCTTGTGGCCGCCACCACGGGAAGCAAGAACCCGCTCACCGGGGGTGCCGTGGTCGCGGCGCTGATGGCTGCCGGTGCGTTCGGCGTCTTCCTTCGGCGTGCGCGCCACCCGCAGGCAAACCTGACCTTCGGCGTCTTGAGCACGACCTTCGGCATGCTGACTGTGGTCGCCGGAACGCATCTCGCCTATGTCCCCATCCTGATCGCCGGCACGCTTCTCACCGGCATAGGTTTCGGCACGAGCTTCCTTGCCACGCTCGGCTCGGTCATGCCGCTGGCAAAAGCCGAGGAGCGCGCCGGGTTGCTGTCCACCATCTACATCCAGAGCTATCTGGCGTTCAGTCTGCCGGCAATTCTGGCCGGCTTCCTGGCGAAGGCTGTGGGCTACCAACTCACGACCGACATCTATGCGGCGGCGATCATCGGCGTCGGTCTCGTGGGCCTGATGGCCAGCCGGACATCGCCGGAAAGGGAACCAAGCATGGCTTGAATGCGGCGCTGAGGTGGGCCCGGAAAGGCGCCCCGAACGGGCGCCGTCTAGGTCCGCGCCAGCGAAAGCCAATCCTCGGTCGTCGCGATCGTCACTTGAATCGAGAAGCGATTACCAAGAAAGTCGAGCGCAGCATTGTGGGTCTGATCGACCGAGCTGCAGACTGCGTCCTTCAACAGGATCACCCTGTAGCCAAGATCGATCGCTCCGAGCGCCGTCGCAAGGACGCAGACATCCGTCTCGCCGCCGGTCACCACGATCGTTCCGACGTCCTGATGAGCGAGCAGGTTTTCGAGCTTGCCGCTTAACCAGGGTGAATAGGTGCGCTTGTCGAGAACACGGGCGGGCGGCACCAGGCGCTGCAGGGGATGAAGGAGATCGATCAGGCCCGGATCGAGCCGCGTCGCGGTCATCATCGGCCATTTTTCATAATAGGGCCGCCACATGCCCGGCATTTCCGCCGGCGAATGTGGCGGGACGAACCGGGTGAAGACGGTACGATCCGGAAAGCGGCTAGCAACCTCCAACACCTGGTCGGCGATTGTCGCCATCCAGTCCACTTGCCGCGGCCTCTCCTCGCTGAACATTCGCTGCATGTCGACGCAAATATGAGTCCAGCGTTCCGCGTTCATGATCACAATCCACTCGACACATTGGGCCACCCAACGCATTTGGGTCCAAAGAACAAACTCCACGGGATGAAATGCGGTTCCTTATCCCGGCTGTACGCGATCGATACGGACGTCAGAAACCGGGCCGCCCCGACCCGTCACGAGCATTTGCCATCGAACAGCGTCGTGAGTGTCTTCACCAGCACCGCACTCGCGAAAGGCTTGGAAAGGATCGGGGCAGCATGGTGCGTACCACTCAGGGCCGTGTCGCCGTAGCCGCTCAATACGAGAAAGGGAATCGCTCTTTCATCACATGCGTCCGCGACCGGGAGCCCGCTGTGCCCCTGGAGATTCATGTCGAGCACGACGGCGTCGATTTTCGTCTCCTCCTGCAGCAATCCCAATGCCCGCGCGACCGTTGACGCTGGACCAATCACTTCGCCGCCGGCATCGACCAAGGTGTCCTCGATCGACATGGCCACCAGCATCTCGTCTTCGACGACAAGTATCCGGCGTCCCACCAATGTCCCAGACATGGTCATTCCCCCCTGTCGTCCATGCCGGCACGCTCACCGTCGACGAAGTCCGTCCCGATCGTACAGGTGACACCTTTTGGTCCGAACCGGAGATCGACTGGGTGTCCCAGCTCACTGGCGAGGCCGCGATTGAGGACGCGCAGCCCGAAACCCTGGCGCTGAGGGTGCGATGCCGGCGGTCCTCCGCGCTCTTCCCACCGGATCGAACACAGGTCGCTACATTGCCATGACAATGCAACACGGCCTCGGGGGCTCGATAGAGAACCGTATTTGATCGCATTGGTCAGCAACTCGTTGAACGCCATCGAAAGGGCGAGGGCTTGTTTCGGGCTGATGCGGACCGAAGGTCCGTGGAGAGCCACGCGCCCGTCTTCGAGCCAGGCTGCGAGAACCGCCTGGGCGATGTCGTTCAGGTAGACCGCCTGCCATGCCTCGCGGGTCAGCAGGTCATGCGCCCGGGCAAGAGCAAGCAGTCGGCTGTTGAACGCTTCGGCAAAGGCCTCCGGCGTATCCGCACTCTTCAGTGTCTGTTCGGCAAGGGACTGCACCGTTGCCAGCGTGTTCTTCACACGATGGTTGAGCTCACCGATCAGCAGCTTCTGGCGTTTTTCTGCCCCGCGCTCCTCGGTTCGATCCCTGAAGATCTTGAGGTAGCGGTCCGGTCCGCTCTCCTCGACGGGAAGCATCACCCCGGAGCCCCAGAAGCGGGATCCATCCTTGCGATAGTGCCAGCGCTCGTTGGCCGCGCGACCCTCCTTGCGCGCCGTTCGCATTTCCTGCTCGGGGACGTCCGAAGCGCGGTCCTGCGGGCTGAAGAAGATGCCGCCCGGCTGACCGAGAATCTCGGTCTCGCGATAACCGAGCAGCCGTTCGGCGCCACTGTTCCAGCTTGCGATCCGTCCGGCACCGTCAAGCGTGATGATTGCATACTCGCTGGCGCTGCCGAGGATGATCCGCAGCCGCTCGTTGCTGCGGCGAAATCCCTCCTCGGCACGCTGGTGCGCCTCCTCGATCCGTCTGCGCTCGATGCTGAAGCCCAATTGCCGAGCGATCGTCAGACAGAGGACGGCCTCCTCCTCCGTGAAGACGTGCACCACTTCGCGGTAGGTCATGAACTTTCCGATGACCACGCCGTTGGCGGTCAAGGGAATGAAGGCGAGCGAGCGGATCCCCTCGCCCCGTATGGTATCCTTGAGCGCCCGGGGCTCTTCGGCAAGCTCTATGTCGCTGACGAAGATCGGGGTGGCCTCGCGATCACCGGGCCTCCACGGCGAGTGCCCGTCGACAGCCCGGCGATAGCTTTCGGAGAGCCCGCGCGAGGCGACGAAACGCATCACCCCCGTAGGGTCGAAAAGCAGGATGGAGGCGCGGCTGCAGCGCAAGGCTCGCTCGATCGCATCGAACGTGGCATCGAAAATGTCGGCGAGCGAATTGGCACGATAGAGCGCATCCGTGAACTGAAACAGAGCCGCCAGTTCATCCGCCTTCTTGATCCAGGAGCTATCTACGCCGGACGCACTCTGCCTCATGTCTGCACCCCGGGTCCCGGTGAGCAATCGACCGTGACCGCCGCTGAAGGCTGCGATCGCAAATCCGCGGTCCAACGCCCGGCGACCAAAAGAAACCAACTGTAGCGGGGCGCTTCGATTTCAACCCTTCACGAGGGGTGGATTGGACCGATCACGGACACGTGCGAGCATTGACCCAAGTGCGGGACCCTTGGCCTTGATCGGCGCGAAACAGGCTCGCCTATCGGGAAAACCTTCGAAACGCAGCCGCAGCGCTGTTTCTCCTTAAAACGAGGGATCACCGGGAAGGTTATCCAGGCTGCCGCAGGCACGTTGATCCGGCCGTCAGGGCCGAAGTAGCATCACGGCGCCTCGACAAGCGACTTGAGCCGTCCGAGCGCCTTGTCCCAGCCCTCCGCGATCGCACCCAGAAACGCGCGCGCCTCCTCGAGGCGGCGCGGATCGACCGCGTAAAGGACCTCCTTGCCCTGACGCTCGTGCACCACCAGCTTTGCCGATACCAGCACCTGCAGATGCTTCACGATCGCCTGCCGGGTGATCGCCTGCCCCTCGGACAGTGCGGTTGCCGAGAGGGCACCGGCCGCCAGAAGCCGCGTGACCAGAGCGAGGCGGGTCGCATCGCCAAGTGCGGCAAACAGGCTTGCCAGTTCCCGCTCAGGCGTGTTCGACATGACGCTTGATGTTTTCAATCTGGGCGCTCCAGCCGCCGTCATTCATGAGAAATGCGCGCTTGCGCCGATGCGCCGGCACGCCTTCAAAGCCCGATTCCGTGACCGTCACTCGCGTGTCGCCGCCAACCGCTTCCAGCCGGAATTCGACGAGCGTGGTCGGCTCCCGCGCCGGATCGCATTCGGCATCAAGGCCGTAGGGGATCCAGCGGAAGCTGAAAAGCCGCGGCGCATCCATCTGCTCTACGGTGCAAAAGACGGCATTCGGTTCGGGCTGGCGGATCGGTGCCGGCTCGAGACCGATCGAAGCCTGGTACGCGGCGATATTCTCCGCGTTGAACTCTCCCGCAAAGGAGCCGGTTACGGCTCGCCCCGGAGCAAACGGCTCGTTCAGCTTTACCCCGAACCACTGCCCGAATTCCGAGACATCGGTTATCGCCCGCCATACGCGTTCGATCGGCGCACGCAGCAGGATTGCCTTCTCGATACGATCGAATGAGCTCATGACGCTTTCCTTTCGTGCAACGACTTGGTTGCAAGTATACGGGCTACAGACAAACACGCAACCAATTAGCTGCACGTTAATTCCGTTGGCCCAGCGCCGCCAGATCGCTCACGGTGCGGGCGCCACCCACCACACCTTGTTTCCGACATCGTCGGCGACGAGCAGCGCGCCATCACGGGAAATGGCAACGCCGACCGGCCGACCCAGCGCCTTGCCGTCGTCTGTCAGGAAACCCGTCAGGATATCCCACGGCGGGCCGGACGGCTTGCCGTTGGCGAAGGGCACGAAGATGACCTTGTAGCCGCTACGCGGGATCCGGTTCCACGAACCATGTTGGCCTACGAAGGCGCCATTCTTCATCTCCGGCCCAAACAGGTCGCCGGTGTTGAAGGTCAGGCCGAGCGAGGCGGTATGCGGACCGAGCGCATAGTCCGGCTTGATCGCGCGCGCCACGAGTTCCGGGGCCTGCGGTTTGACCCGCTCGTCGACGTGCTGCCCGTACCAACTATAGGGCCAGCCATAGAAGGCGCCGTCCTTGACCGAGGTCATGTAGTCGGGAACGAGGTCGGGCCCGAGCTCGTCGCGCTCGTTGACGGCGACCCACAGTTCACCGCTATCCGGCTGCCATGAGAGGCCGTTGGGATTGCGAAGCCCGGATGCGAATTGCCGCATCTGCCGGGTGGCAAGGTCGATCTCGTGCACGGCGGCACGTCCCTTTTCCTCTTCCATGCCGTTCTCACCGACATTGGAATTGGAGCCGACCGTGACATAGAGCTTCGACCCGTCCAGGCTGGCGATGACATCCTTCGTCCAGTGGTGGTTGCGGCCTGCCGGCAGGTCGACGATCTTTTCCGCGGGCGTCGCAATTTCGGTTGCGCCTTCCTGGTAGGGGAAGGCAACGATCGCATCGGCATTGGCGACGTAGAGCTTGTCGCCGAGTAATGTCATGCCGAAAGGCGAATTGAGCCCGGTGATGAAGGGCGTCTTCGTTTCCGCCACGCCGTCGCCGTCCGCATCGCGCAACAGCGAAATGCGATTGGCGCTCTGACTTCGCGCGCCAGCCCGGCCCTGGATAAGCTGGGCAGCAAAGGCCCGCACTGAAAAGCCGGGATCGGGTTGGGGCGGCGCATTGCTTTCAGCGACCAGCACATCGCCATTCGGCAACACGTGCAGCCAGCGGGGATGATCGAGATCGCCTGCAAACTGCTTGACGGCAAGGCCCGGCGCAGCCGTTGGCATCGTGCCCGCAGGCCAGGGCGTGGCTGCCGCGACACTGACGGACGGCACGAGCTCCACCTTCGGTTCGACCAGGACCGGATCAGGACCGTAGGTCTTTTCGATCGGCACCGTTGCCTCCCGTCGCGACAGATAGCCGAGGCTGACGCCGCCAGCGGCCGCAAGCGCGCCGAAGACCAGCAGGGCGATCAGGAGCTTTTTCATGGCGGATTCCCTTGATGTCCAAACCTGACGGCAGCCGGCTTCAGGCGCGCCAATCACCAGGAGAAAAGTGCTGAAAAATTCATTCGGAATCAACGTCAGTGCCTGGGCCCTTGGACCGATCGCCTGTTGGCGCAAGACGACCGTGATCAACCCTGCTTCACTCTCTGCCGCCCGGCCCGAAGCGCCCTGTTGATGCGGCGGAAAAAGCGCTGGACGAATGCCGCTCGCTCAAGCTTTAACGGAGGCCGAGGAGAGCTCCTTCGGGGCCGCAGTCTACCGATCGGAACATCATGCCAATTCATGAACTCGCCGCGCTTGGGGCCGCCACCTGCTGGGCCCTGACGGGGTTGATCTCGGCCGGACCGGCCGGCCATCTCGGCGCACCCGCCTTCAACCGCCTTCGGCAGATCTTCGTCACCGGACTTCTGGCAATCTATGTGCTCGCCACCGGGTCGTGGCGTGAGCTGGATGCCACAAGCGTCACGCCGCTGCTTTTGTCTGGCTTGATCGGCATTTTCATCGGCGACACGCTGCTCTTCGCCGCGCTCAACCGGCTCGGTCCGCGCCGTTCCGGCATCCTCTTCGCTCTCAACGCGCCGATCGCCGCCTTTCTCGGCTGGCTGGTGCTTGGCGAGGCGCTGTCGCCAACAGCCGTCGCGGGCATCGCACTGACGGCCGCCGGCGTCTTCCTCGCCATTCTGTTCGGCAAGCGCCGGGCGCAGATGCATGAATGGGAAAAGGTCAAGGGGCCGCTGTGGATCGGCGTGCTGCTCGGTCTCGGCGCCGCCACGGGCCAGGCGATCGGCTCGATCATCGTGCGCCCGGTCATGGCCGCCGGCATAGATCCATTCGTCGCCTCCATGCTGCGCGTCGGGATTGCGGCCTTCTGTCTGAGCATCCTGCTCCAGTTGCCCATTCCTTCGGTCAAGCCGAGGGCACCGCTGACCTTGAAGGTTGCCGCAATGACCGCGCTGACCGGGGTGCTGGCTCTTGGCATGGGAATGACATTGCTGCTCTTCGCGCTCTCGGGCGGCAAGGTGGGCATCGTATCGACATTGTCGGCGACCTCACCGGTCATGATCCTGCCGATGCTGTGGCTGAGGACAGGCGAACGGCCTGCCGCCGGCGCCTGGGCCGGCGCTACCCTCGTCGTCCTCGGCATGGCGCTGATCTTCATTCGCTGACGCCCAGTCACGGCATGGCTCTCTGGCCAAGCAGCGCGAGATGGCCACCCCTCGCGCGATCGGCGGCTTCGCGGTTCGCATTCGCGGAGCACCTCAGAACAACCATAGCCAATATATTGATTTAATTTGATTAATTCAGATGCTGAGGTCGAGATCCGTGGCTGAAAAGCAAGCGGTGGTAGCAATTCGTTAACCATGCTCAGATAGCGAGAGCTACCAATACCGCTGGCTGATTCGCGAGCGTTCGTTAGCACCGGTACCATCGATGCGAAAAACACCGCTTGCGGTACTCTCCCGACGTCTCGGCCTTTTCACGGCATTGGCCTCGTTCGCCTTGACCGTGCCGTCGCTTGCCCAGTCCGTCTGGACAGGTAGCGCCGACAATGAGTTCAGCAACGGCTCCAACTGGTCTCCCGCCTTGCCCGGCTCCGCAGATGCTGCGGAAGTGGACAATGGTTCACCGCAGGTTACCAATGGATCCGAGATCCGTACGCTCGACGTGGACGGCGGCAATGTCACGATCACCAATACCGGTGCGCTGACCGTCACCAACGGCAGCACGCTCAACGCGGGCAGCATCAGCATCAACGCGGGTGGCGCACTGAATTCCAACGTCGAGCTGAATGGCGGCAACCTGTCGGTCGACGGCGATCTCAACGGAAGACTGACGCTGAACAACGGAAATGTCTCCGTGAACGGAACGCTGGACAGCGCCGTTGTCGGCGCCGCCACATCACTCACGAACAATGGGCAGACTGGCGACGTCGACGTTTCCTCCGGCGGGACATTCGTCAACAACAGCGGCGCCGTCACCGGCGCCACCACCAATGCCGGCACCGCCTCCAACGCCGGGACGATCGGCTCGCTTTCGAACACCGCCGGAAATTTCACCAACAACACCGGCGGCACCATTACCGGCAAAACGACGGTTGCCGGCGGAACCGTCACCAACAACTTCGTTGTGACCGACGCAGACGTTGCGGCCGCAGCCGCCTTCGTCAACAACAACGGCGCCACGGCCGGGCATGTCAGTAACTCGGGCACCGTATCGAATGCCGGGACCATTGCTTCCGTTCAGAACGACGCCGGAAACTTCACCAACAATTTCGGTGGGGAGGTCACGGGCGCAACGACGGTAGCGGGCGGCAGCGTTACCAACAATGCGACCCTCGGCACCGTCGCCGTCGGCCAAGGCAGCACGTTTACGAACACGACAGGCGCCAGCGCCGGCGCGGTCACGAACGCCGGCGCCGCATCGAACGCGGGAACGATCGCCGCCCTGACGAACACGGCGGGCAATTTCGCCAACAATGCCGGCGGCACCATAACCGGGAAAACGACGGTCGCCGGTGGAACCGTCACCAACAACTTCGTCGTGACCGACGCGGACGTCGCGGCCGCGGCTGCCTTCGTCAACAACAACGGCGCAACGGCCGGAAACGTCAGAAATGCCGGCACAGTCTCGAACGCCGGCACCATCGCGTCCCTGGACAACCAGGCGGGTCATTTCACCAACAATGGCGACGGCAAGGTCACCGGCATGACCACGGTCGCCGGCGGCACGGTCGTCAACAATGCCGTGCTTGGGGACGTTGAGATCGGCGCTGCGGGCACCTTTACCAACAACAGCGGCGCCAGCGCCGGACGGGTGACGACGGCCGGCACCGCCTCCAACGACGGAACGATCGCCTCGCTGACCATCAGCGATGGCCGGTTCGCCAACACCGGCACGATCAGCGGCACGGCAACCGTCAGCGGCGGGGCGCTAATCAATAACGGCACGATCTCGGGTCGCATCGATGTGTTTGACAGCGGCCTGCTATCCGGCACCGGCGTGGTCGGCGGCTTGACGGTCGGTGCAGATGGGGTGCTTTCGCCTGGCCCGGGCATTGCGGTTGCCACGGTCAATGGAGACGTGACGTTCCGCTCGGGCTCGGTCTACCAGCTGGACGTGGATGCAACCGGCCTTTCGGATCGCCTCGCTGCCTCCGGTGCGGTCTCCGTAGAGGGGGGCCGGCTGGACGTTCTTGCCGGCAGCGGCAGCTATGCCCCGACGACCGACTACAGGATCCTGACTGCCGGCAGCGTCACCGGCACCTTCGATCAAGTTACTAGCAACTTCGCGTTCCTGTCGCCGATGCTCAGCTACGGCCCGACGAGCATCGACCTCCGGCTTGACCGCAACGACGTTTCCTTCGCGGAACTGGCTGAGACGGCGAATAGCCGAGCAGCCGCCGAGGCAGCCGAAGCCCTGAGCGCAACGGACCCGCTCGCTCTGGCGGTGCTGTCCTTGGATGCCAAAACGGCCGGCCGTGCCTTTTCGCAGTTGACCGGCGAGGTGCATGCTTCCCTCAAGAGCGAACTCTTGTGGGAAAGCCGGTTGCCGCGGGAGGCCGTTCTCGCGCGGACAACGGCCGCCGGCGCGAGCCACACCTTGACGGACGATGACGTATTCTGGACCGCGGCTTACGGGGCGACAAACCGGCTGTCCGGCGATGGCAATGCAGCAGGTGTCGACGCTCATGTCGCGGGCGTGGTGTTTGGCGCCGATGCGGAGATTTCTGACGATTGGCGCCTCGGTGGCATCCTCGGCTACAGCCATCTGACCACGCAGCCGCAAGCCACTGTCGATTCATACCATGCCGGCCTTTATCTCACCGGTGAAGGCGGGCCGCTCACCCTCACAGGCGGCGCGATCTATTCCCGCAACGAAGTCGCGACCGTTCGCAACATCTCTTTCGGGCAATTCTCCGATCGGCTGCGGGCCGACTACGAGAGCGACACGGCGCAGGTCTTCGCGGATCTTTCCTGGACGCTACAGGCCGACCAGCTCAAGCTTCAGCCGTTCGCGAACCTTGCCTATGTCCATCTGGATACCGACGATTTTCGAGAATTGGGCGGCCCGGCCAGGTTGTCGGCAGACGAAGCCTCGGACGCCTTGGCCCTGTCGACGATCGGCATTCGCTGGTGGGCAGACCTTCCGGCGACCGAAGTGCCCGTCGAACTCTCCGGCATGCTGGGTTGGCGGCACGCCGCCGGCGACCTGTCGCCTTCAGCCCGCCTCGCCTTTGCCGACCCCGGCTTCTTCACGATCGCCGGCGTGCCCTTGCCGCGCGATGCTCTGGTGGTGGAGGCGGGCCTTTCCGCCAGGATTTCCGAAACGGCCTGGCTGGCGCTCACCTACATGGGCGAATTCGCAGACGGCGTTCAGTCGAGCGCCGGGCGGGCACGTCTTCTGGTGAATTTCTGAGGCACTCCCTTCGCTGTCTCATGCGCGACGGGCAGGTCGAGCTTGACGCCTCAGGCTCAGCGGAGGCATTGTCCAGGGGCTGTAACCAGAGCTGACTGCAACCGCTGGCCAAGTTGATTTACCGCGACCGGAGAGATCACCGGGACGGCCCACCTGCAGCCTGGATCTATACCGGACAAGCGCCCCGCTCCGCGACGGGCGGCTACCTCGATGCGAACGATATGTCAGCTTTTTGAGGACGACGGCCATGACTGGAACGGCACCCATGGAGAAGTCAACCGGCGGCGATGCGGCCGACACCAACCCTGCAGCGCGCCAGTCGAAAATTGCCGAGTTCCTCGCGTCGCACGGCGGGCCGTTCTACGAACTTCAGGCCCGACTGAAGCTGCTGCATGCGAATGCGCTGCAGTCCGGCAAGCGGGCGCTCATCTTCGTCGCCCTTGCCTGGGGCGGACCGTTTTTCCTCGGACTGCCGCAGAGCCTCTCGCTCGACCATGAGCAGGGCGCCTACCTTGCCGATCCGGGTGCCTGGGCAAAGTTCTTCGTTGCCATCGCCGCCTTCGTGCTCGCCGAGCAACAGGTCGAACGAGGCTTGCGCACCAAGCTCGGACAGTTCGCTCGCGCGCCTCTCATTGCTCCAACGTCGATGCCGGCAGCCGCGCATGCTGTCTCGGTCGCGCTCAAGCGGCGCGACTCGCGGCTCGCGGAGCTCGTTTGTCTGGCGCTGGCCGGCGTCGCTGCCCTGCTTTCCTTCGCGAATTTTCACACCGCCGACATCTCGTTCTGGGCCGTGCAGCATTCGGCCGACGGCAACAGGATTACGGCTGCGGGCTGGTGGTCGATCTGCATCAGCCTACCGCTCTTCGTGTTCCTGTTCCTGCGTGGCGTCTGGCGACATTTCGTCTGGGCGCAATTACTACGCAAGATCGCTGGACTGGAACTTCGCCTTGTCGCCGCCCATCCCGATGGCAAGGGCGGGCTTGGCTTCCTGTCGCAATATCCAAACGCCTATGTCTTCTTCGTCTTCGGCATGAGCGCGGCGATCGCCGCGGCAGTCATGAAGCACCTGCTGCAGGAATCCCTGTCGATGACGACCTTCAGCATGATCATGAGCGGTTGGCTCGCGATCGTGATTGCCTTCTTTGCCTATCCCCTGTCGGCCTTTTCCAAACCGCTGGCGCGCCTGAAGGAGGCGGGGCTGCTGATGCTCGGCGTGCAGGCAACGCGCTTTCACCGGGCGGCCGAACGCAAGGTGCTCGGCCGCAACGTGCTCGCCGACGCGACCCCCGAACCGGACGAAGAGCTGGCGGACCCGAGCAAGCTCTACGATACGACCAACAAGCTCTCGTCGGTGCTGATCAGCCGAGGCGCGGTCGTGCCTGTCGCGGCTGCCGCACTCATTCCCTTTGCGGTCGCCGGCGCAACCAGGCTGCCCTACAAGGAGGTCTTTTCGGTGCTGAAGAAACTCCTGCTGCTTTGACGGGCCGGAGTCGGTCGATCCTCAGCGGCACCCACGTTACCAGCGCCACCGCTCCGCGCGGCCGACGGCGAGACCCGAGGCTTGCAACACGCGTTCCATGGCGCCACCGATAGACAGCACCTCTTCATCGCCATAGCGGCGACCGACGATCTGAAGGCCAACCGGCAGGCCGTTGTCGGCCAGACCAGCAGGCACTGAGAGAGCCGGGCACTGCGGCAACAGGTTGAATGGGCAGGTCATGTCGAGCCCACGAAAACGCCCGTCCGGCGTATCGGCAACGTAGTCGTTGTCGTCCGCGTCGGCCGAGGGGGCCGTGACCGCGCACGTCGGGCAGAGCAGTGCATCGTAGCGGGCAAGGATGAAGGCGAGGTCACGCCACATCGCGGTCCGGAGCAGCTCCACCCGCTTGTAGACTGCAGCATTCATGCCCAGTCCGCGTTCGATGAGTTCGACCACGATCGGGTCCATGCGCGCGCGGTAGCCATCGATCGCCTCGCCGAAGAATGCGGCCATGAACACGCACCAGAGGTCGTACCACTGGTCGTTGACGGCGCGGGACCAGCCGATGTCCACGGGTTCCACCGTGGCTCCGGCCGCACGAAGCTGGTCGACCGCCGCAAGGATCGCAGCCTGCACGGAGGCATCGACGCTGTAGTAGCCAAGATCCAGCGAAAGGGCAAAGCGGCAGCCCGCAAGTGAGCCTGTCTTTGCCCGGTCGGCCGCGAAGGAGAGTGGCACCGAGGCGATATCCGCATCATCCGGGCCGGCAGCCGCGGCCATGAAGGCGACGGCATCGCCGACGGTCCGCGCCAGTGGGCCGAAATGCGATATGTTGTCGAAGACGCTGGGCAGGATCGTCATCGGAATGCGCCCAAGGCTGGGCTTGAAGCCGACGGCGCCCGAAAGTGCTGCGGGAATGCGCACCGACCCGCCCATGTCCGTGCCTTCGGCGAAAGGGACGACGCCGGTGGCGACGGCGACCGCCGAGCCACCGGAGGAACCGCCGGAGGTTCGCTCCGAGTTCCAGGGATTGCGGGTCACGCCCCATCGCGGGCTGGCGGTGAAACTCGAATGGGCGAATTCCGGCGTCGTCGTCTTGCCGATGAGGATCGCGCCGGCAGCCTCCAGCCGCTCGATGCATAGCGCCGTCTCCGCCGGAACCCAATCTTCGCGCGTCCAGGAGCCGAGCGTGGTGAGATCGCCCTTTGTCGGCGTCAAGTCCTTGGCGGCAAAGGGGACGCCGAGAAGAACGGGCGCGTTGCCGCCGGTCGCAACAAGTGCGTCAGCCGCCCGGGCGGATGCAAGCGCTGCCTCCTCGCGAAGCAGCGTGAACGCGTTCAGCGATTGGTTGACGACCTTCGCGCGGCGCAAGGATTCGGCAACGACCGCTTCGGCGGAAAAATGGCGGGCGCGGATGCCGGCCGCGATCTCCGTTGCGGGCAGATCGAGCGGGTGCGTGGGCGCAAGGGCGCGAGAAACCGTCTGCATGACTGCGGACTCCGTGCTAGGTCTTGTCTTCGACAGGTGGGGAATGGATGTGGCAGCAAGATCCGGTGGGGCGAGTGCCTATATCGATGATTGGAATGCCGGGCTCGCAGAGGCCGTAGAAAACCTCGGTGAACCCGGCTTTCCGGAGGCTCTGGAGCGTGCGCTTCGGCAACTCGTCTCCTTCGAGATGATGAACGGCTTTGCCTATTCGCCAGGGGGCAAGGCCTTCGATCTCCACAACGATCGCATCGTCGGCGACCGCATCACCATCGTCGACCACTACCTTGCCGGCGCCTATATCCTCGACCCGTTCTACGATGCCGTCCGCAACGCAAAACTCGACGGCGGCGTCCTGGTGATGCGACGCTTGGCGCCGGACCGCTTCACCGAGACGGAGTACTTTCGCCGCCACTACCAGGCAACCGGCATCGTCGACGAGATCGGCTTCATTCTGAAGCTTCCGGAAGTCGATGCGGTGCTGTCGCTTTCGCGTATCGGCGACGTGCCCGCCTTCTCCCGCCGCGACATCGCCCGGCTGGAAAGTGCGGCGCCAGTCGTCCGGGCACTCGCCGAACGGCACTGGCGCGCACGGTTCGACCCGCCGCGGGAGGAGGACGATGCCGCAGCGACGATCAGCCACCCGTTGCTTTCGAAACGGGAGCTGGAGATCGTCACCCTGATCCTCAAGGGTCACTCGACCTACTCCATCGCCGCGACGCTCGGCCTTTCGCCGAACACGGTCAAGGTCCATCGTCGCCAGGCCTATGCCAAGCTCACCATTTCCAGCCAGGCGGAGCTCTTCCATCTGTTCCTCAGCCGCCGCTGATCATTCGACGAACTCGACTTCCGGCGGTGCCGACTGGAAGAACCGGGTGAGATAGGCGAGATAGCACACCCCAATGGCCAGCCAGATGATGCCCAGAAGCTTGGCGTGGCCATCGAGATTCCACAGCAGGAACAGGTCGCACACTGCGCCGACGGCTGGAACGACAAGTCCCAGCAGCGCGCCGAGCGGCCGCACGATTGCATTGTCCTGCAGATAGAGCGCGATGACCGAGATGTTGACGGCGGTGAAAGCAAGGAACGCGCCGAAGTTGATGAAGGACGTCGAAGTCGTCACGTCGAGTGTGAGCGCGAGCAGGCCGACGATGCCGACGAGCACGAGGTTAAACACCGGCGTGCGCCATTTCTCATGCAGCTTGCCGAATATCCCTGCCGGCAACACGCCGTCGCGGCCCATGGCGAAAAGCAGCCGCCCGACACTCGCCTGTGCCGCAAGGCCCGAGGTGAACTGGGCCACCACCAGCGTGGCGAGAAACAGGGTCACGAAGAGGTCGCCGCCGATCATGAGGGCGATTTCCGTCGCAGCAGAATCGATAGAGGTAAATTCGCCGCCGGGATGGGCGAGTTGCGTGACATAGGCCGAGCCCGTGAAGATGATCCCGCCGATCACCGCGATGATCATGATCGCCTTCGGCATCGTGCGGGTCGGGTCGCGCGTCTCCTCCGTCAGGGTCGAGACGGCATCGAAGCCGAGGAAAGAGTAGGCCGCGATCGCCGCGCCGGCGACCGAAGCGCTGAACGGCACATTCGCTTCGAAGAATGGCCGCACCGACGCAAGCCCACCGACGCCATTGATGGCAACGACATAGCGCGCCGCGAGTGCAACGAAAGCGATCAACACGGTGAGCTGCACGAGCATCAGCACGACGTTCACCCGGTTGGCGAAAGCGATGCCGATGACATTTACCGCCGTTGTCAGAACGATGAAACCGACGATCCAAAGCCAGGCCGGAACAGCCGGGAAGGCAGAGCCCAGATAGGCGGCGCCGATCAGCCAGATCACCATCGGCAGGAAGAAATAGTCGAGCAGCACGGCCCAGCCGACGAGGAAGCCGGCGCCGGAATTCAGCGACTTGCGGGCGTAGGTGTAGGCGGACCCGGCGACCGGATAGACCTTCGCCATGATGCCGTAGCTCACGGCTGTCAGGAAGATCGCGAGCGCCGCGATGAAATAGGCCATCGCCGTCGTGCCCTGGCTCGCCGAAGCCAGCGCCCCGAACGTGCCGAACACGATCATCGGCGTCATATAGGCAAGCCCGAACAGCACCACCGACCACAGGCCAAGGGTTCGATCGAGTTTAATGTTTTGTGTCATGTTCCCCTCCTCCAACGAGCTGACCGGAAGCGTCGGGGAAACCGGGGGCTATGCCAATAACCCTAGGGTGTTATGGCGCGGGAGAGCCCGGGGTGAGCGGAATTCGCCACCATCATCCCTTGGTTCGGCATAGCGCTTCACACCGAAAGCAGGGTTCGCGTCAGCGGATGCCCGGCGTCGGCAAGGCCATCGATGACGTTGAAGTGGTGCCGATCCGGTTCGACGACGGTCGCCGTGGTCGCACCCAGCCCGGTCCAGATATTGGCAAGCAAATCGTTCTGGCGCAGGAACTCCGCGCGCTCGCCGCCACCGACCCAGCAGGTGATGCGGGCATCGCGCATCGGCCGCAGCAGCGCCGGGCTTTGCGAAAGCGCCTCCGCCTCGTCGATCGCGAGCTTCTCGTTCATCCCGGTCGACATGATCGGTCGCAGGTCGTGCACGCCCGAGATCGAGACGACGTTACGGATCCGCGCCTGGACATCCGGCGAGAGCGGCGCGGTCGCCGTGATCATCCGGCTGACGAGATGACCGCCAGCCGAATGGCCGGTCAGCATCAGCGGCCCGTCGACCAGCTTCGCTGCCTCACCGATTGCCGCGGCGACCTCCCCGACGATCCCGGTGATGCGGATCTCCGGGCAGAGCGTGTAGGACGGCATGGCAACGGCATAGCCGCTGGCGACGGCACCCGCGGCAAGATGCGACCAGAAGCTCTTGTCGAGCTGCAGCCAGAAACCACCGTGCACAAAGACGACCAGGCCTTTGGCCGCGCCATCGGGGAAGAAAAGGTCCATGCGATTTCTGGATCGCTCGCCATAGGCAAGGTCGAGCTTCGCCAGACCGGACGCCGAAAGGGCACCACGGAATGCCTCGGCCGGTCCGACCCATGCCTCAGGCCACCGGTCGCCCCGCGCAATGTTCACGCCATTGGCATAGGCGTCGTTCCAATCGGAAACACGGTGTTCCAGCATCGATGCAATCCTCTCTTCGATGTCTCCCCCAAGCATAGAAATCGCCTGCCTCATCGAGAAACGCAATGTGTCATTCAAAAAAACTTTAGGCTTGAAATAATTTTGGACTGGTGCGATGCTGCCCCATGTTCAGCCGAGAAGTGGAGGTCTCGCTGTGCCCATCACCATCACTGGAGCCGCCATAGCGACGGCATGCCCCATCGGCGACGATGGGACCATGCTTGCGCCCGTTCGCACGGTAGGGCTCCGCGCGACTACAAGAACTTTAGCCGGCTTTGAAAATGCCTGGGCAACGGGCAGAAACTGAACAAGGGAACAGCCGCCACATGCTTGGACCGACTTCGCACGTCGATACATTCACACGCGACCATCTGCCGCCAACCGAAGAATGGCCGGAATTCCGTCTCGAAGGTTTCGACTACCCGGACCATCTCAACGCCGCCGTCGAACTGACGGATGCCATGGTGGCCAAGGGTTTTGGCGACCATACCGCGCTGATCGGCAACGGGCGCCGACGAACCTACAAGGAGCTGTCCGACTGGACGAACCGGCTCGCCCACGCACTCGTCGAGAACTATGGCGTGAAGCCTGGCCACCGTTTGCTCATCCGCTCCGCCAACAATCCAGCCATGGTCGCCTGCTGGCTGGCGGCAACCAAGGCCGGCGCCGTAGTCGTCAATACCATGCCGATGCTTCGAGCTGGCGAGTTGGCCAAGATCGTCGACAAGGCGGAGATCAGCCTTGCGCTCTGCGACACGCGCCTGATGGACGAGATGATCGCCTGCGCCAAGGACAGCCGCTACCTGAAGCAGGTCGTGAGCTTCGACGGCACTGCGAACCATGACGCCGAACTCGACCGGATCGCGCTCGACAAGTCGGTGGTCTTCGAGGCGGTAAAGACGGGTCGCGACGACGTGGCACTGCTCGGTTTCACTTCGGGCACGACAGGGGTCCCGAAGGCGACCATGCACTTTCACCGCGACCTGCTCGCGATTGCCGACGGTTATGCGCGCGAAGTGCTTGGCGTTACCCCCGACGACGTCTTCGTCGGCTCGCCGCCGCTCGCCTTCACCTTCGGCCTCGGCGGCCTTGCGATCTTCCCCTTGCGCTTCGGGGCGGCTGCAACGCTGCTTGAGCACGCAACGCCCGCCAACATGGTGGAGATCATCGAGAAGTATAAGGCGACGATCTCGTTTACTGCTCCCACAGCGTACAAGGCGATGATGAAGGCGATGGACAACGGCGCCGACCTTTCGTCGCTCCGCGTCGCGATCTCGGCGGGCGAAACATTGCCTGGTCCCGTCTTCGAGGAATGGACGGCAAAGACCGGCAAGCCGATCCTCGACGGCATTGGCGCGACCGAGATGCTGCACATCTTCATTTCCAACCGCTTCGAGGACCGCAAGGCGGCCTCGACCGGCAAGCCGGTCGGCGGCTACGAGGCCCGGATCGTCGATGACGAGATGCGGGAGGTACCCCGCGGTACGATCGGTAAGCTTGCGGTGCGCGGCCCGACCGGCTGCCGCTACATGGCCGACGCTCGCCAGCGTGATTATGTCCGTGACGGCTGGAACCTGACCGGCGACGCCTTCTACCAGGACGATGACGGCTTCTTCCATTTTGCCGCCCGTTCGGACGACATGATCGTCACCGCCGGCTACAACATCGCCGGCCCCGAGGTCGAGGCCGCCCTGATCGCCCATCCCGAGGTCGCCGAATGCGCCGTCGTCGGCGCACCCGATGCCGACCGCGGCCAGATTGTCGAAGCCTATGTCGTTCTGATATCTGGCGTTTCCGCGGACGACGCGACGATCAAGCGTCTGCAGGATCATGTGAAGGCGACGATCGCGCCCTACAAATATCCGCGATCGGTCAAATTCCTGGACAGCCTGCCCAAGACAGCCACGGGCAAGATCCAGCGGTTCCGATTGCGGTCGGAGAACTGAGATATGAGCAAATCATACGATCCTTCGAAAGAAGGCGCCCAGATGTCGTTCAAGGGACGCATGTCCTACAGCGACTACCTGATGCTGGAAAAGGTGCTGGACGCACAGGAGCCGCTTTCCAAGGCCCATGACGAGATGCTGTTCATCATCCAGCACCAGACGTCGGAGCTCTGGATGAAGCTCGCGCTGCACGAGATCAACGCGGCAGTGCGCTCGATCCGCGACGACCGGCTGGAACCTGCGTTCAAGATGCTGACCCGCGTCGCCCGCATCTTCGAGCAGTTAAACAGCGCCTGGGACGTGCTGCGCACGATGACACCAAGCGAATACACCACGTTCCGCGAATCGCTCGGCCAATCCTCGGGCTTCCAGTCGTGGCAGTACCGCGCGATCGAATTCCTCGCCGGCAACCGCAACGTCGCGATGCTCGGGCCGCATGCGCACCGTCCCGACATCATGGAGAAGCTGGAAGCGATCCTTTCCGCGCCGTCGCTCTACGACGAAGCGATCCGGCTGCTTTCGCGCAATGGCTTCGACGTTGGCGAGGAAGCTGACAAGACCGACTGGCGCGAAACGCGCACGGAAAGTGACAAGGTCTTTGCCGCCTGGCAGACGGTCTACCGCGATCCCGAACGCTACTGGATGCTCTACGAACTCGCCGAGAAGCTGGTCGATTTCGAGGACTACTTCCGTCGATGGCGCTTCAATCACGTCACGACCGTCGAGCGCATCATCGGCATGAAGCGCGGAACCGGGGGAACATCCGGCGCGTCCTATCTGAAGAAGATGCTCGAAGTGGAACTCTTCCCCGAGCTCTGGCACGTGCGCACGGGTCTCTGATAGAACACAACTCATAAGGGAACCTATAAAGAGGAGAACAGCATGAACCGCATTCTGGCAGCGAGCCTTCTTGGCCTCTCGCTCGCGACGTCAAGCCTTGCCCATGCCGAGCCAGTAAAGATCGGCGTCATCACCACGCTCTCGGGCGGCGGCGCCGGTCTCGGCATCGACATGCGCGACGCCTTCACCCTGGCGATCAAGCAGTCGGGCAACAAGGACGTTGAACTGGTGATCGAGGACGACGCCCAGAAGCCGGAACTTGCGGTCCAGATCGCCGAGAAGATGATCCAGGGCGACAAGGTCGACCTGATGACCGGCATCATCTGGTCGAATCTCGCCATGGCCGTCGTGCCAAACACGGTGGCGCAGGACGTGATCTATCTCTCGCCGAACGCCGGTCCCTCCGCACTTGCCGGTGCCAACTGCAATCCGAACTATTTCAACGTCGCCTACCAGAACGACAATTTCCACGAAGCGATGGGGCAATACTCCAACAAGGACTACAAGAACGCCTTCATCCTCGCGCCCAACTATCCGGCCGGCAAGGACGCACTGACCGGCTTCAAGCGCTACTACAAGGGGGCGCTTGCCGGCGAGATCTACACGCAGGTGGGCCAGACCGATTATGCCGCCGAAATCGCCCAGATCCGCGCGTCCGGCGCCGACACGGTCTACTTCTTCCTGCCGGGCGGCATGGGCATCGCCTTCATGAAGCAATATGCCCAGTCGGGCGTGAACATCCCGGTCATGGGCCCGGGCTTCTCCTTCAGCCAGGACGTTCTGCCGGCGATCGGCGATGCCGCCCTTGGCGTCAAGAATTCCGCGACCTGGTCGAAGGACCTCGACAACGAAGCCAACAAGAAGTTCGTCGAAGCCTTCAAGGCCGAGTACAAGCGCCTGCCGTCGATCTATGCGGCACAGAGCTGGGATACGGCAAACCTGATCCTCGCCGCTCTGTCCAAGGCTGATGTCAAGGACAAGGACGCCTTCCGCGCAGCCCTCAAGGCGGCCGACTTCCAGTCGGTGCGCGGCAAGTTCAGCTTCAACAACAACAACCACCCGATCCAGAACATCTACGTTCGCGAGGTTGTGAAGGAAGACGATGGCGTGCTGACCAACAAGATCATCGCCACCGCCTTCGAAGACCACAAGGACGCCTACGCCGACAAGTGCAGCATGTAGTGCCCTGCACCCGTCATCGACCGGATGCCCGGCCTGACGCCGGCATCCGGTCGATGATCCACGTCCTCCCGACATGAAGCTTGGACCGGTCTCTTGTTCACCGCACTCCTGATCGAACAACTGCTCAACGGGCTCCAGCTCGGTGTGATGCTGTTTCTGATGGCCGCCGGCCTGACGCTGATTTTCGGCGTCATGGGCCTGATCAATCTTGCCCACGGCTCGCTCTACATGATCGGCGCCTTCGCCTGTGCCACGGTCGCGGCAGCCACCGGTTCCTTCTGGATCGGGCTGATCGCCAGCCTCACGGCTGCAGCCGGCGTCGGTGCGATCATCGAGGTTGCCGTCATCCGCAGGCTTTACGACCGCGATCATCTCGACCAGGTGCTCGCCACCTTCGCGCTGATCCTGATCCTGTCGGAAGGATCGCGCTGGCTCTTCGGCTCATTCCCGCTCTACCTCGACATACCGCCCGTGCTGCAGGGTGCGGTGCCGCTTCCGGGCGGCGGCCAATATCAGCTTTATCGCCTGGCGATCATCGGTGTCGGCATCGCGGTGGCTGTCGGTCTTTACCTGCTGATCGCAAGAACGCGGCTCGGCATGCGCATCCGCGCCGGCGAATCCGATCGCGAGATGATCGGGGCGCTCGGCGTCGATATCGGCACGCTCTACACGGTCGTCTTTGCGCTCGGCGCGGCACTCGCGGGTCTTGCCGGCGCCCTCGTCGGCGCATTGCAATCGGTCCAGGTCGGCATGGGCGAACCGGTCCTCATCCTCGCCTTTGTCGTCATCGTCATCGGCGGCATCGGTTCGATCAAGGGCGCGCTTGTCGGCGCTGTCATCGTCGGCGTCGTCGACACGATGGGCCGCTTCCTGCTGCCTTCGCTGCTGGCGCTCACCATGCCGGCGTCGCAGGCCACCACGATCGGCGCAGCGCTCGCCTCGATGCTGATCTATGTGGTCATGGCCCTCATTCTCGCCTTCAGGCCGAGCGGCCTGTTTGCGGCACAGTCGTGAGGTCAAGATGAGCCGCGAAACCACCGTCAACCTGCTGCTTGCTCTTCTGCTCCTCGGCGTGCCCCTGGTCGCCGCCGGCATGGGTGAACTCTTTTACGTAACGCTCGCGACCCGCGTCGTCGTGCTCGCGCTCGCCGCCGTCGGCCTCAATCTCGCGCTCGGGCTCGGTGGGCTGCTGTCCTTCGGCCACGCAGCCTTCTTCGGGCTCGGCGGCTATGTCGCCGGCATCCTCGCCACCCACGCCTTCAACGGCGAGCCGCTGTTTGCCGGCGTTCCGGCAACGACGTCGATGCCGCTCATCTGGATAGCGGCCGTGGCCGTCGCCGGCCTCATCGCGCTGCCGATCGGTGCCATCAGCCTGCGCACATCAGGCGTCTATTTCATCATGATCACGCTCGCCTTTGCGCAGATGATCTACTATTTCGCGATTTCCTGGCCCGCCTATGGCGGCGAAGATGGCCTGTCGCTGTCGATGCGCAACGCCTTTCCCGGCGTCAACACCGCCAAGCCACTGCCCTATTTCCTGATCTGCTACATAGCACTCGTGGCCGCACTTCTCCTCTTTCGCGTGGTCGAGGGTTCGCGCTTCGGCAGCGCGCTGCAGGCGGCGAGACAGAACGGCACGCGCCTTGCAGCCGTCGGCATCGCGCCCTTCAACATCCGGCTCGTCGCCTTTGCCGTCTCGGCCATGATCACCGGACTTGCCGGTGCGCTCTATGCCGACCTCAACCGCTTCGTTGGCCCCTCGATGCTCTCCTGGCACATGTCGGGCGAACTGATCGTGCTGATCATCCTCGGCGGCAAGGGGCGGCTGTTCGGACCCGTCGCCGGCGCGATGATCTTCGTCTTCTTCGAATATGTGCTCGGCGGCATCACCGAGCGCTGGCAGTTCTTCCTCGGCCTCATTCTGCTCGGCATCGTGCTGTTTGCCCGCGGCGGATTGCTGGGCCTGCTCTCCGGAAAGCCGCGCCATGTCTGAGCCCGTTCTCGAAATCCGCGATCTGCGCAAATCCTTCGGTGCGCTCAAGGCCACCGATGGGGTCAGCCTCGACCTTCGTTCGGGACAGATCCACGCCCTGATCGGCCCGAATGGCGCCGGCAAGAGCACGCTGATCCATCAGATCGCCGGTTCACTCAAGGCCGACAGCGGCACGATCCGCTTTCTCGGCCAGGATATCGGCATCCTCGACATGGCGGCCCGCGCCCGGCTCGGTCTGGCGCGCAGCTTCCAGATCTCTTCGCTGGCGCAGGAGTTCTCGGCACTTCGCAACGTCATGCTGGCAGTGCAGGCGCGCCAGGGCAGCAGCTTCCGCTTCTTTCGCCAGGTCAGCAACGACAAGGAACTGACCGAGCCGGCAATGGCGATGCTGGAGCGCGTGGACCTCGCCGCCCGCGCCCATGTGCCGGCGGCGGAACTTTCGCACGGTGAGCGTCGGCAACTCGAAATCGCCATCGCGCTGGCGCTGTCACCGAAAGCCTTTCTGTTCGACGAACCGATGGCCGGCATGGGGCCGGAAGGCTCGAAGCGGCTGACGACGTTCCTCGACGGTTTGCGCCACGAAGCGCCGATGCTGCTGGTGGAACACGACATGGATGCGGTCTTTGCACTCGCCGATCGCATATCCGTGCTCGTCTATGGCCGCATTATCGCGTCCGGCACGGTCGATGAAATCCGCAGCGATCCGGACGTGCGCCGCGCCTATCTGGGAGAAGCCGCGTGAGCCTGCTCGAACTCAAGGGCCTCGAAACCTTCTACGGCGCGTCCCAGGCGCTCTTCGGCGTCAATCTCGATGTGCGCGAGGGCGAGGTGGTCGCGCTCATGGGCCGCAACGGCATGGGCAAGACGACGACGATCAACTCGATCCTCGGCCTCGTGCGGCCGCGCGCAGGCGCGATCAGCTTCGCCGGCAAGACCATCTCCGGCCTGCGTCCGCACCGGATTGCAAGGCTCGGCCTCGGTCTCGTTCCTGAAGGACGGCGCTGCTTTCCCAATCTCACCGTCATGGAGAACCTCGTCGCCACGGCTCGCGGCAACGAATGGACCTTCGAGAAAGTGACCGCGCTCTTCCCTCGCCTCGGCGAGCGGCGCGATCAATATGCCAACACGCTTTCGGGCGGGGAGCAGCAGATGCTTGCGATCGGCCGGGCCTTGATGACCAATCCCAGCCTGCTCATTCTCGACGAGGCAACGGAGGGGCTGGCGCCGGTCATTCGCCAGGATATCTGGTCGGCGATCCGCATTCTGAAGGCGGCAGGGCAGTCGATCCTCGTCGTCGACAAGACGCTTTCGGAACTCCTGCCCGTTGCCGACCGCTGCTTCGTCCTGGAAAAGGGTGCGACGGTGTTTGAGGGAGCGCCGCTTGCGCTGACGCCAGAACTCCAGGATCGCTATCTCGGCGTTTGATCGGTCGCTCAGGCTGAGGGAATGCCACCGCCGAGCACAGCGGCATAGGCAGCCGCGTCGATGTTGCCGCCCGAGACCACGCAGACGATGTTTCCCTTGAGATCCGGTCGCGCGATTGCGGCGGCAAGCGAGGCGGCACCAGCGCCTTCGGCAACGATCTTCGCCTTCTTGAAGAGAAGCCGCATCGCTTCGGTCACCTGCCCCGGGCTGATAGCAATCGCCCCATCGATCAGGTCTCGGACCACCGGCCAGATCTGAGGCACCAGCGATGGCGCGCCGATGCTCTTGATAAAGGAGGGGCGGGTTTCGATCGTCACGATTTGGCCAGCGACCAAGGCCGCCGAAACAGGGGCGGCGCTGTCATCTTCGACCGCAAAGACACGGCAACGGTCGGAAATGGATTTGACCGCGCTCGCGACCCCGGTCGTCATGCTGCCGCCGCCATAGGGGGTGAGCACAACATCGGCATCGGGCAGATCCTCGACGATTTCCATGCCGATCGAGCCGTTGCCGGCAAGCACGGCCTGATCGGTCACTGGATTGATCAGCAGTTCGGGCGCATCCGGGCGGTCTGCGTCGGTGATGTAGTCCCACCAGGTCTCGGCGCTGATGAAGCGCACCTCGCCACCAAGCGCGCGCACGCCGTCGATCTTGGTTTGCGGCGCGCCGCGATACATGTAGGCAACCATCGGCACGCCGACGAGGCGCGCGGCCCAGGCCATGCCATAGGCCATGTTGCCGGAACTGGTGACGGCCACACCGTGCCGCAGGGCCGCGGGATCACGCGACAAAACGCCGTTCAGCGCCGGACGGAGCTTGAAGGCGCCGATCGGAGAAAGCGTCTCCAGCTTCAGAAAGATCTGCCGGTCTGGAAACCCAAGGTCCAGCCTCACTAGCGGCGTGCGCGCGAAATGGGGTGCGATGCGGGCGCGAGCCTCGGCGATTTCCAGCGGTGTCGGGCGGTGTGGTACGCTCATCATTGCGAACTCTCCTGCTGAGGCTCGTCCAACGTCAGCCCCGCGAAGCGCAGTTCTGAGCTTCTGAGCGGCCACGGGCGACTGAGCGCCCGCAGCAAGTGCATTTTCGCCTGAGGTCAGATCAGGTCACGGCCGCGCGGACGGCAAAGCGCGCGTCCTGCCAAGCGCCCGTGCGCAGGATCTCTTCGAGGATTTCGACCGCCCGCCAAACGTCGGCATAGCTCACATAAAGCGGCGTGAAGCCGAAGCGCATCGTCGTGGGCGCGCGGAAATCGCCGATGACGCCACGGGCAATGAGAGCCTGCATGATCTCGTAGCTGTTCGGATGGCTGAACGAAACCTGACTTCCGCGTTTCACCCCGTCACGCGGGCTCTCGAGTTCCAGACCGTAAGCACCGCATTTCGCCTCGACGAGCGTGATGAAGAGATCGGTGAGCCGGATGCTCTTTTCGCGCAACTGGTTCATGTCGACCTCGTTCCAGACATCGAGCGCGCCCTTCAGCGCCCGCAGCGACAGGATCGGCTGCGTGCCGCAGAGGAAACGACGGATGCCCTCGCCGGCGGCATAGTGCTTTTCGAAGGCGAAGGGCCGCGCATGGCCCCACCAGCCGGTGAGCGGCTGGCGGAGATCGCCGTGATGACGGGTCGCGGCATAGATGAAGGCGGGCGAGCCCGGGCCACCGTTCAGGTATTTGTAAGTGCAGCCGACGGCGAAATCGACATTCGCGCCGTCGAGATCAACCGGCAGGGCGCCGGCCGTATGGCAGAGGTCCCAGATGACCAGTGCGCCATGCTCATGTGCCTTGCGCGTCAGCGCCGCCATGTCGCGCAGTTCGCCTGACTTGTAGTTCACGTGGTTGACCAGAACCACGGCAACGCTGCCGTCGATCAGGTCCTCGATTGCAGGCGCATCGACCCCTTCGAGGCGCAGCGAGGCGCCCGGACGCGTCGAGACCACACCTTCGGCCATGTAGAGATCCGTCGGGAAGCTCCCGCCTTCGCTGACGATCACCGACCGGTCGGGCCGGAGCGCCATGGCCGCGTGCAGGGCCTTGTAGATGTTGATCGACGTCGTATCACAGACGACGGTCTGGCCGGCAGCCGCACCAATCAGCCGCCCGACTTGGTCGCCGAGCGCCAACGGCATCTCGAACCAGCCGGCTGTGTTCCAGCTGCGGATGAGGTCCTGCCCCCATTCCTCGGTCGCGGCCTTGCGAAGTTCGTCGAAGGCGGCGGTCGAAGCCACCCCGAGCGAGTTGCCGTCGAGATAGATGAGGTCCGGCGGCAGGATGAAACGCTCGCGCATCGGGCTGAGCACATCGGCCACATCCATGGCCTCGATGGCAGCAAAATCAGGAACTGCATTCATGAAGGTGGTCCTCATTTATTCGCGGACGGTTTCGCGGGCGGGTGCCGGCCCGCGGCTTCGCTTGAGGCTCGGAAGAGCCAGCATGGCGAGAACGAAGAGGCCGGTCGCAAGTTTCAGGTCCGGCGGCGGCATGCCGGCGGCCAGGCAGAAGGAGACGAGCTGGTAGTAGACGATCGCGCCGACGAAGGGGGCGGCGAGCTGGCGCAGCACGCTCTGCTTGCCGACGATCGCTTCGCCGATCATCAGCGCCGCAAGGCCGTTGATCAGGATGCCGAGGCCCATGTTGACGTCGGCAAAGCCCTGCGACTGTACCATCAGCGCGCCGCTGCCCGCCGAAAACGCGCCGGCGAGACCAACGCCGCCGATCGTCGCCAGCCAGACATTGATGCCTTGGGCTTCGGCCATATCAGGATTGGCGCCGACGGCACGAACGGCCGTGCCCTTCTCAGTGCGGAAGAAATGATAGAGCAGGATGAACACGACGATCGCGATCAGCCCGGCGACAACGATCTTGCTGGCCGGGAAGCCCGGCTGCAGCCCCGGCGTCCAGTCGAACACCGTCGGCGCACCGAAGACCGAAAGGTTCGAGCGGCCCATGATCCTGAGGTTGATCGAATAGAGCATCGTCATCATCAGGATGCCAGCGAGCAGCGTGTGGATCCGGAATCTCAGATGGATGAACGCCGTGCAGCAGCCGGCAACGAATCCGGCAACAAGCGCAATGGCGATCGCCGCAAGCGGCGACATACCGGCCGCCATCAGCACGCCGCAGACGCAACCGCCGAGCGGGAACGCGCCTTCACTGGTGAGGTCCGGAAAGCTCAGCATGCGGAACGGGATCATGATCCCGAGCACGACGAAGGCGAGGATCAGGCTCTGCGCCAGAGTGACCGGAACGAGCGAGACAAAGCTCGCGATAGTGTTTTGAAGAATATCCATGATCGTCAGCTCGCCAGGAACATGCGGTCGGTTTTGACGGAGAAGTGGCCGATCAGATCAGGCACGGTCGTCTGGGCCTTTTCCTTGCCGTCGATTTCGAGGCGGACGCGCCCGGCATCGAGCATGATGACCTTGTGGCCGAAATCCACCGCGTGCTGCATGTTGTGCGTCACCATCAGCGTCGTCAGCTTCAGGGCTTCGACCGCACGGATCGTCGCCTGCATGACGATATCTGCGGTGCGCGGATCAAGGGCCGCGGTGTGTTCGTCGAGCAGCAGCAGTTCCGGCTCACCGCCGACTGCCATGATCAGCGACAGCGATTGCCGCTGTCCGCCGGACAGAAGCTCCACCCGCGTGTCCAGACGGTTTTCGAGGCCAAGCCCAAGCAGCGACAGCCGTTCCTTATAGGTGGCAAGCCGCGTCGCATTGAGCCCGCGGCGCAGCGTGCGCTTGTTGCTGCGTAGCTCGGCGAGAAGCATGTTTTCGGCGACCGTCATGCTGGCGGCGGTGCCGCGCATCGGGTCCTGGAAGACGCGGGCAAGCCGCATGGCGCGCTTGTGCACTGGCATGGCCGTCACGTCGTCGCCATTGATGACGACCTGGCCGCTATCGAGCACCAGCGCGCCCGAGATGGCGTTGAGCATACTGCTCTTGCCGGCGCCGTTCGAACCGATGACGACGCCGAATTCGCCTGTCGCAAGACGAAGATCGAGGCCGTCGAGCGCGACCTTTTCGTCCGCCTGTCCCTTGTAGAATACCTTGCGGGCCGATCTGATTTCCAGCATTGGCTCTCCCCTTAACACTCATAAAGTGACGGCGCTCCCGACGCCGTCACTTGATCGAGATCGACCGGAGATCAGTCGACGACGCAATCGCACTCGTTCGCGAGCGCAGCCGGCACTTCGATGCCGAAGGCGGCCGTCGCCTTCTTCGAGATCAGCGGCGCATGATCTTCATAGCTCGGGCGCGAAGGCGCGATGGTCTTCGGGTCCGCGCCGTTGAGGATCTGGGCTGCGATCTTGCCGGCATTGACGCCGACCTGTTCGTAGTTGACCGCAAAGCTTGCCGGCACGACACCGTCACGCACCGCACCGTCGTCGGAATTGACGATCGGGATCTGCGCCTGGCGTGCCGCGGCCGAGACGGCGCCGATCGCCGGCTGGAGCAGGTTGGATGCGGGCGTGTAGATCACGTCGGCCTTGCCGGCGAACGAGGCGATACGCTGCTGGATGTCGTTGACGTTGTCGACACCGACGGCGACGACCTCGAAGCCCGCAGCAGGTGCCGCTTCCTTGATCTTGTCGAGCAGCGCCGTGTCGTTCGCCTCGCCCGGGTTATAGGGTACGCCGAAGCGCTTGGCTTCCGGCAAAAGCTTGCGCGTAAAGGCCATCACGGCCGCCACGTCTTGAAGGTCGGTCGCGCCGGTCATGCCCTCGTCACCGGCCTCCCAGGACGGCACCAGCTTGGCGGCAACCGGATCGGTGACGGCGGAAAAGACGACCGGAATGCCGGAGCCGGCAAGTGCCTTCTTGGCGATCTGCGAAACAGGGGTGGTGATCGTGTAGATCAGCTTCGGCTGTTCGGCCTGCAACTTGGCAATCATCTGCGGAACGAGCGAGGCGTCGAAATTGGTGTGGCTCTCGGTGTAGACGACGTCGGTCCCCTCGACGAAGCCGTTTTCGGCCAGCGCCTTCTTGAAGCCGGCGATCGACGCGCTCAATTGCGGATGCTCGCCGAAATTGGCGATGCCGATGCGGATCGGATCAGCGGCAGCCGTTCCCAGTCCCCATGCCATTGCGCCGGCGACAACCAATCCCGAAAGCCAAGTGCTTTTGCTCATACATCCCTCCCAGAATTTGACGAGCGTTACCGCCCTCCTCGGCGGCGTGCGCGGATCATGCGGCCGGTTGGTCGTGTTGTCAAACAAATATATATATTTTCAACTTCAACGCAGAACTATATATATTTGTGTCGATCCGATGCGGGCGCTAAGGGAACGGGATGCAAGACCACGAACAGTCGACCAAAACGGAATCGGCCTACCGGTTGCTGCGACGCGACATTCTGGCGACGCGGCTGAAGCCCGGTGCGCCGATGAAGCTGAGCGTGCTGCGCGAGAGCTATGGGATCGGCTGGACGCCGCTGCGCGAAGCGCTGTCGCGGCTGGAGGCAGAGGGCCTCGTCACGGCAATCAGCAATCGCGGCTTTGCCGTCGCTCCGGTTTCACGCGAGGAACTGGATGATCTCACCCGCGCGCGCCTCGCGGTGGAAATACCGCTGCTGGTCGAGTCGATCGAGCACGGCGACAGCACATGGGAGTCCGCCGTTGTAACCGCACATTACCGGCTGTCCCGCTGCAAGGTTTCCGTCGAGCGCTTCTCCGAGAGCGAGGTCGACGAGTGGGATGAGAAACACGCGGCTTTCCATACCGCGCTGATCAGCGCGGCGAGATCGAACTGGCTCGCGCGCTTCCAGGCGACAATCTCAGACCAGCTCCGCCGCCACCATCGTTTCTTGAGCCTGGCCCCGACGATGAGGGCGGCCGCCGGCATGAGCGAGGGGTATGAGGAAGCCGTCGCGGCCTTGCAGGACGCCATGGCGATCGAGCATCACACCGAGCTCATGGAGGCGGCACTCGACCGCGATATCGAGCGCGCCAGGGTGCTGATGGCCGACCACATCGGCTTTACCGTCAATGTCTATGTTCAATCCGAGGACAGCGGTCGCGCTACGCCTTCCGCCCGTCAGACTGCGCCCGGGCTTGCGTCCAAATGACGACCCGTGACAGCCTGTCCAAGAACCGCAAAGGCCTTTAAAAGCAAAGTGGGAAGAGCCTGCCGATTTGCGGCGCAGGGTTAGAGGCGGACGGTGGGAATGATGGGTGAAGACAAGTTCGATACTTCGCCGGAATGGGTGGATGGCGAAACCAAGGCCCTCGAAGCTCCGGGCGATCACCGCGCCGAGCTCAGGCTCTGGCTGCGCCTGCTGACCTGTTCGACACTGGTCGAGAGCGAGATCCGTCGCCGGCTTCGGGAAGAATTCGATTCGACCTTGCCGCGCTTCGACCTGATGGCCCAACTCGAGCGCGCGCCCGACGGCATGGTGCTCGGCGAAGTCTCGAAACGCATGATGGTTTCGCCCGGCAACATCACGGTGCTGGTCGAGCGTTTGACCGAAAGCGGCCACATCAGCCGTACGACGCTCCCCACGGATCGCCGCGTGCAGATCATCGCGCTCACCCCGTTCGGTCGCTCCGAATTCGAGAAGATGGCAGCAACGCATGCCGATTGGATCTCCGACCTGTTCGCGGGTGTTTCACCGCAGGACGGTGGCGTGCTGATGGATGAGCTTGCCAAGCTCAAGCGATCGATTATCGCCTCACTGGCCCGCAACTCCTGAGGCGCAACCCCGTTTCCCTTTTGCCAGAACCTTGAAACGGCGTGGCGTCCACGCGCCGTCGCTTAAGCACGCCAATAGGCATCGCGTTCGCCAAAAACAATTTTAAGCTTGAAATTTCTCCCGAACGAGTCCACCTTGTTCCGAGCAGTCCGGGATGACGGCCAACGGCATCTCGACGGCGACACACGCAGCCGGAACTCGGGAGGAGAACGACATGCGGATCGTCTGTATCGGTGGCGGGCCAGCCGGGCTCTATTTCGCGCTGCTGATGAAGCGCCAGCACCCGGAACATCACGTAACCGTGGTCGAGCGGAACCGCGCCTTCGACACCTTCGGCTGGGGCGTCGTGTTCTCGGATCAGACCATGCAGTCGATGCGGCAATGGGACCCGGAAACCGCCGAGGCGATCGAGATCTCGTTCAATCACTGGGACGATATCGAACTGGTCTTCAAGGGTCGCAAGATCAGGACGACCGGCCACGGCTTCGTCGGCATCGGCCGCAAGAAGATGCTCAACATCCTCCAGGAGCGCTGCATCGAACTCGGCGTCGAACTGGTGTTCGAGCAGGATGTCGACAGCGACGAGCAATTCGCCGATGCGGATCTGATCATCGCCTCCGATGGCGTCAACTCCAGGATCCGCAACAAGTACGCCGACGTCTTCCGGCCCGACATGGTCATCAGGCCGAACCGCTATGTCTGGCTCGGTACGAACAAACAATTCGACGCCTTCACCTTCGACTTCCAGCGCACCGAGCACGGCTGGTTCCAGGCTCACATCTACCGCTTCGACGAAAACACCTCGACCTTCATCGTCGAGACCACCGATGACGTCTTCCGGGCTCACGGCCTCGACCAGATGGACCAGGAGCAGTCGATCGCCTTCTGCGAGAAGCTTTTCGCCGGGACGCTCGACGGCCACAGACTGATGACCAACGCACGGCACCTGCGTGGCTCCGCCTGGCTGAATTTCGGCCGGCTGATCTGCGAGAAGTGGAGCCACTTCAACGGCCGCAGCCACGTCGTATTGATGGGCGACAGTGCCCATACAGCCCATTTCGCGATCGGCTCGGGCACCAAGCTCGCGATCGACGATGCCATCGAGCTTACCCGCCAGTTCGATATTCTCGGCCACGACAGGGCAAACATCCCCGCCGTACTCGCGGCCTATGAAGAGGTGCGTCGCGTCGACGTTGCTCGCATCCAGAACGCGGCGCGCAACGCCATGGAATGGTTCGAAGTGGTCGGCACGCGCTATGCCGATACGTTGGAGCCCGAGCAGTTCATGTATTCGATGCTGACCCGCTCGCAGCGCATCAGTCATGAGAACCTCCGCCTGCGCGACAAGGACTGGCTCGAAGGCTTCGAGCGCTGGTTCGCCGAGCGCGCCGGTGTGGCGCCTGCGGCGAACGGTGCGGTCCCGCCGCCGATGTTCACGCCGTTCAAGCTGCGCGGCCTGACGCTGAAGAACCGCATCGTGGTTTCGCCGATGGCGATGTATTCGGCGACCGATGGCGTGCCGAATGATTTCCACCTTGTGCATCTCGGCGCGCGCGCCATGGGCGGGGCCGCTCTCGTCTTCCCGGAGATGACGTGCGTATCGGCCGACGCCCGCATCACGCCCGGCTGCCTCGGGCTCTGGAACGACGAGCAGACACAGGCTTTCAAGCGTATTGTCGACTTCGTGCACCAGCAGACACCCGCCAAGATCGGCATCCAGCTCGGCCACGCCGGCCGCAAGGGCGCGACCAAGCTCGCCTGGGAAGGAATCGACCAGCCCTTGAGCGAAGGCGGCTGGCCGCTGATTTCGGCGTCCGCCCTGCCCTATCTCAAGCATTCGGACACGCCGCGCGAAATGACCCGTGCCGACATGGACCGCGTCCTTGCCGACTTCGTTCAGGCCACCGAACGCGCTCGTGATCTCGGCTTCGACATTCTGGAACTGCACGTCGCGCACGGCTACCTGCTGTCGAGCTTCCTGTCGCCGCTCACCAATCTTCGCACGGACGAATATGGCGGCGACCATGCCGATCGCGCCCGCTTCCCGCTCGAGGTGTTCCATGCAGTCCGCAAGGTCTGGCCCGAGGACAGGCCGATGTCGGTGCGACTTTCGACCCATGACTGGCACGAGGGCGGCAACACGCCAGAGGACGCTGCGATCTTCGCACGGCTGTTCAAGGAAGCCGGCGCCGACATGATCGACTGCTCCTCCGGCCAGGTGGTGAAGGAGGAAAGGCCCGTCTACGGCCGGCTGTTCCAGACGCCGTTTTCCGACAAGATCCGCAACGAGATCCAGGTGCCGACCATCGCAGTCGGGGCGATCTCCGAAGCCGATCACGCCAACTCCATCATCGCCGCCGGTCGTGCCGACCTTTGCGCGATTGCCCGCCCGCATCTGGCCGACCCCTCCTTCGTCATGCATGAGGCGGCAAAGATCGGCTATGACGAACAGCCCTGGCCGAAGCAGTACCACTCCGCCCGCGCGCAATATGTGAACAATCTGGCGCGCGCCGCAACGACGGCAGGCAAGCCATGAGCAGAAGACACGCCCTCGTCACAGGTGCCGGCAGCGGCATCGGCAAGGCGATCGCGCTGGCGCTTGCCGCCGACGGCCATGTCGTCAGCCTCGCCGGGCGCCGCGCAGCACCGCTCGAAGCCGTGCGAGGGGAAATCGTCGCGTCTGGGGGCGAGGCACACGTTTGCGCCGGGTTTGACGTGACCGATCCGGAAGCGGTCGATCAAGGCATCGCGGCTGCGATTGCGAAGAGCGGAGACATCGCCGTTCTCGTCAACTGTGCCGGCGAAGCGCCGTCGGCGCCGTTCGAGAAGACCGACTTCGCGCTTTGGCAGCGTGTGCTCTCCATCAATCTGACGGGCGTCTATCTTGTCACGCAAGCAGCCCTTGCCTCGGTGCGCCGCGCCGGTAACGGCCGAATCGTCAATGTCGCAAGCACCGCGGGCCTTACCGGCTACGCCTACGTTTCCGCCTATTGCGCATCGAAGCACGGGGTCGTCGGCCTGACGCGGGCGCTGGCGCTCGAGTTGGCGCGAACCGACGTGACCGTCAATGCCGTCTGCCCGGGCTTCACCGACACACCGCTGATCGATGGCGCGCTTGATACGATCAGCGAAAAGACCGGCCGCTCGCGCGAGGAAGCGCGCGCCAGCCTCGCGCGCTCCAATCCGCAAGGGCGCCTGGTGACACCAGAAGAGGTCGCTCACACCGTCTCCTGGCTGGTGTCGGAACGAGCGACCGCAATCACCGGACAAGCGGTCGCCGTTGCCGGCGGCGAAGTTCTCGGAGGATAGAGATGACAAACCCGATGCAGGCCAAGAAGCGCGCCTTTAGGGATCATAGGGCCAAGCACTTCCTGTTTGAAACGGACGCCGACGGCCGGGTCGCGACGATAACGCTCAATCGTCCGGAAAAGAAGAACCCGCTGACCTTCGAAAGCTACGAGGAGCTTTGCGATCTCTTCCGGTCGCTTGCCCGCGCCAGCGACGTGCGCGCCGTGGTACTGACCGGCGCCGGCGACAACTTCTCCTCCGGCGGAGATGTCTTCGAGATCATCGAGCCACTGACGCACATGTCGATGCCCGATCTGCTCGATTTCACCCGCATGACCGGCGAACTGGTTCGCCAGATCCGCGCCTGCCCGCAGCCCGTCGTCGCCGCCGTCGACGGCATCTGCGCCGGTGCCGGCGCCATCCTGACAATGGCCTCGGATTTCCGTCTGGCAACGCCGGAAGCAAAGACGGCGTTTCTTTTCACCCGCGTCGGGCTCGCCGGTGCCGACATGGGCGCCTGCGGCATTCTTCCTCGCATCATCGGCCAGGGCCGCGCAGCCGAGCTGCTTTTTACCGGCCGGGTGATGACCGCAACCGAAGGCCATGCCTGGGGCTTCTACAATGCTCTGCACGAGCGTCCGTCGCTGCTGGCCGAGGCGCAGAAGTTCGCACGGACCATCGCCGACGGTCCCTGGTTCGCCCATGCGATGACCAAGAAGATGCTCGACCAGGAATGGGCGATGGGCATCGACCAGCTGATTGAAGCGGAAGCCCAGGCCCAGGCGATCTGCATGGCGACCGGCGATTTCCGCCGTGCCTTCGAGGCCTTCGCCGCAAAGGCAAAGCCGGAATTCAAGGGGAACTGAGCATGGGTTCCCACGAGACGGCCCTGCGGCAGCCGACCCGCGACCATCTTGATTGGCCGTTCTTCGACGACAGCCACCGTTACCTTGCCGCTGAGCTGGATGGCTTCGTAGCCCGTGGCGGGCTCGGCGAAATCGATCACTCTGAAGTCGATGCCGCCTGCAAACATCTGGTAGCAGCGCTCGGCGCTGCAGGCACGCTTCGCCATTGCGTGCCGAAGGCATTCGGCGGTGCCAGCGACGAGATCGACAGCCGATCGCTGTGCCTCATCCGCGAGACGCTTGCCTATGCGGACGGCCTTGCCGACTTCGCCTTCGCCATGCAGGGGCTCGGCACCGGCGCGATCAGCCTTTCCGGGTCCGAGGCGCTGAAGCAGGCAGTTCTGCCAAAGGTCGCCGGCGGAGAGTGGATCTCCGCCTTTGCGCTTTCCGAACCCGATGCGGGATCGGATGTTGCGGCGATGGCCTGTGCGGCGCGCCGCGATGGCGACCATTTCGTGCTCGACGGCGAAAAGACCTGGATTTCGAACGGCGGCATCGCCGACGTCTACACGGTATTCGCCCGCACCGGCGAGGCGCCGGGTACCCGCGGCATTTCCGCCTTCGTGGTTTTCGCCGACACACCAGGCTTCACGATCGCCGAACGCATCGAGACGATAGCCCCCCATCCGCTCGCCCGGCTTCGCTTCGACAATTGCCGCATCCCGGAGTCGCAGCTTCTTGGGTCCCCCGGCGAAGGTTTCAAGATCGCCATGCGCACGCTCGACATCTTCCGACCGTCCGTCGCTGCCGCCGCGATCGGCTTTGCCCGTCGCGCCCTCGACGAAGCGGTGTCCCATGCGAGGAACCGCAAGATGTTCGGCGCGACGCTTGCCGACCTGCCGACGGCACAAAGCACGCTCGGCGAGATGGCAACGGCGATCGACGCTGCCGCGCTGCTGACCTGCCGTACCGCATGGCAGCGCGACGTGCAGAAGCGGCCGACCACGCGGGAAGCAGCCATGGCGAAGATGACGGCGACGGAGAACGCGCAATGGGTCATCGACCAGGCGCTGCAGCTCTTCGGCGGCCGCGGCGTGCGCGTCGGCGAAATCACCGAGCGGCTCTATCGCGAGATCCGGGCACTGCGGATCTACGAGGGCGCGACTGAAGTTCAAAAGCTCATCATCGGCCGCGAGCTGATGAAGGGCACGGGACGATAACGAGGGGATGTCGAACATGCATGGTTCGAAGGCGTCATTCGACTGGCAGGATCCGTTCAATCTGGATGCGCAGTTGACCGAAGAAGAACGCATGGTGCGGCACACCGCCCAAAGCTATGCCGAAGACCGGCTTGCGCCTCGCGTCCAGGAGGCCTTCCGGCACGAAAAGACCGATCCGTCGATTTTCGCCGAGATGGGCGAGCTCGGCCTGCTCGGTCCCATGGTCTCCGAGGAATACGGCGGCGCCGGCCTCAACTACGTCTCCTACGGCCTGATTGCCCGTGAGATCGAACGCATCGACAGCGGCTACCGCTCGATGATGAGCGTACAGTCGTCACTGGTGATCGTGCCGATCTACACCTTCGGCAGCGAGGACCAGAAGCGCAAATACCTGCCGGGCCTGATTGCCGGCACGAAGATCGGCTGCTTCGGCCTTACCGAGCCCGATCATGGTTCCGATCCGGGCTCGATGATCACCAAGGCCAGCAAGCTCGACGGCGGCTACCAGCTCTCAGGATCGAAGACCTGGATCTCCAACGCGCCGATCGCCGACGTCTTCATCGTCTGGGCGAAGACGCCTGACGGTCTGATCCGCGGCTTCATCCTCGAGAAGGGCTGGAAGGGGCTCAGCGCCCCGGCCATCCACGGCAAGGTGGGGCTCCGGGCATCGATCACCGGCCAGATCGTCATGGACGAGGTTTTCGTTCCTGCTGAAAACATGCTGCCTGAGGTCGCCGGGCTAAAGGGGCCGTTCACCTGCCTCAACTCCGCGCGCTTCGGCATCGCCTGGGGCGCCCTTGGTGCGGCGGAATCCTGCTATGAGACGGCACGGCAATACGTCATCGACCGCAAGCAGTTCGGCCGGCCGCTTGCCGCCAACCAGCTGATCCAGAAGAAGCTCGCGGACATGGCGACCGAGATTGCCCTTGGCCTGCAGGGCTGCCTGCGCCTCGGACGCATGAAGGACGAGGGCAACCCGCCGGTCGAACTGACATCGATCCTCAAGCGCAATTCCTGCGGCAAGGCGCTGGAGATCGCCCGAACCGCGCGCGACATGCTCGGCGGCAACGGCATTTCGGACGAGTTTCCGGTGGCCCGTCACCTCGTCAACCTCGAAGTGGTCAACACCTATGAGGGCACGCATGACATCCACGCACTGATCCTCGGTCGCGCCATCACCGGCATCGCCGCTTTCGCAAACTGAGGGCGGAATCCATGTTCAGGGCCAAGAGACCGCTGCGCTTCGGAGACTGCGACCCCTCGGGGATCGCCTACTTCCCGTCCTACCTCAACATTCTCGTTGGGGTGACGGAGGACTTCTTCGCGTCACTCGGCTTTCCCTGGAAGACGATGAACGACGAGCGGCGGATCGGCGTACCGACGGTCCGGCTCGATCTCACCTTCTCGCGTCCGGGCTTCCAGGGCGACGATCTTGAATTCGCGCTTACGGTCCGCAGCGTCGGTCGGTCATCGCTCGACATGGAACACACGGTCTTGGCAAGGGACACGGTGCTCTGGACCGCGAAGCAACGGGTCGTCGCCACCTCGCTCGACAATCACGCCTCATTGCCGTGGCCGGACGACATCCGCGCCGCTCTGACACAACATCTGGAGACGACCGATGCACACCATCCTGCAACCTGAAGGCTGGGCAAAGCCCATCGGCTACGCCAACGGCGTGGCTGCAACGGGCCGTACCGTTTTCGTTGGCGGTCAGATCGGTTGGAACGCGCAATCCGAGTTCGAAACGGACGATTTCGTCGAGCAGGTGCGTCAGACGCTGAAGAACGTCGTCGCGGTGCTTGCAGCCGGCGGCGCGGAGCCACAGCACATCACCACGATGACCTGGTACTTCACCGACAAGCAGGAATATGTCGGCAACCTGCGCGGCATCGGCCAGGCCTATCGCGACATCATCGGCCGGCATTTCCCGGCCATGGCGGCAATGCAGGTGGTGGCACTGGTCGAAGACCGCGCCAAGATCGAGATCCAGGCCACCGCCGTCATTCCCGATTGAGGCCTCCCGACATGACCGAGATCCGTTTTTCGGAGAGCGTTTCCGCCCGTCTCGAAGACGACGTTCTGGTCGTCACCATCGATAACCCGCCCGTAAACGCGCTCTCCGCGCATGTCCGGTCCGGCCTGATGGCGGCGCTCGACCATGCTGCAGAGCTCTCGGCGATCGCAGGCGCCGTGATCACCGGCGCCGGCAACACATTCATCGGTGGAGCGGATATCAAGGAGTTCGGCAAGCCGCCGGTCCAACCGACACTTCCTGACGTGATCGAGCGCATCGAGGCGTTCGGCAAGCCGGTCGTCGCCGCCGTCAACGGCGCGGCGCTTGGCGGCGGCTGCGAAGTGGCGCTCGCCTGCCACGGCCGTATCGCAAGCGAAAAGGCGTCGTTTGGTCTTCCCGAAGTCAAGCTCGGCCTCGTTCCGGGTGCCGGCGGGACGCAACGTTTGCCGCGGCTCATCGGCACGGTCGCGGCGGTCGATCTCATCGGCACGGGGCGCCCCGTCAAGGCGGCCGAAGCAGTGACGCTTGGCCTTGCCGACAGCGTTGCCACCGATCCCGTGTTTGTAGCGCTCGCTTTCGTACAGGAGCAGGCCGGCAGACCGCTCCGCCGCACAGGCATGATCGCCGTGCCGCCGGCGGACGCCTCCGCCATCAGCGCTGCAGAAGCGAAGGTTCTGGCGAAAGCCCGCGGCCAAGCGGCGCCCGGCGAGGCGGTGCGCCTCGTCAAGGCAGCCGGCGAATTCGGCCTGAAGCAAGGACTGAGCGAGGAGCGCGCGACCTTCCTGCGTTTGCGTGATTCGACGGAGTCCGTTGCCCTCCGGCACGTGTTCTTTGCCGAGCGCGCCGCCGGCAAGGTCGAGGGGACCGAGAAGGTATCGCTGCGCAGGATCGAGACGGTCGGAGTGGTCGGCACCGGGCTGATGGGATCCGGCATCGCGGTCTCCGCCTTGATCTCCGGCTACCGCGTGGTCGCACTGGAGCAGACGGAAGAAGGCGCCGCCAGCGGGCGGGCACGTATTGCCGAAACCCTCGACAAGACCGTGCGCTCCGGGCGGCTGACTGCGGCTGGCCGCGACGACTGCCTCACGCGGCTGCAGACGACCGCCGAAGCCGGAGATCTCGCGAATGCCGACCTGGTGATCGAAGCTGTCTTCGACGACTTGGCAATCAAGACCGACCTGTTTCGAAGGCTCGACGGCATCGTCGCGCCCGGCGCCATTCTTGCCACCAATACCAGCTACCTCGATCCCGACGTGATTGCCGCGGCGACGGCCGTTCCGTCGCGGGTGGTCGGTCTGCACTTCTTCTCTCCCGCCAATGTCATGCGGCTTGTCGAAGTGGTCGACTGTGCCGAGACGGCACCCGAGGTGCTGGCGAGCGCGCTTGCCTTTGTGAAACGTCTCGGCAAGTTGCCAGTTGCCTGCGGCGTCACCGAAGGTTTCATCGGCAACCGCGTTTTCTCCGCCTACCGCCGCGAGGCGGAGTTCATGCTGGAGGATGGCGCACTGCCTGAGCAGATCGACGCTGCGCTCGAGGCCTATGGTTTTCCGATGGGCATCTTCGCTGTCAATGACATGACCGGGCTCGAGATCGCCTGGGCGCGGCGCAAGCGCCAGGCCACGACACGGGATCCTGCCGCACGCTACGTCGAGATCGCCGACCGGCTCTGCGAGGCGGGGCGTCTCGGTCGCAAGAGTGGTCGGGGTTGGTATGCCTATCCCGATGGCGAGCGGGCCGTCGATCCCGAGGTCACAGCGGTCATCGAAGCCGCACGAGCAGTGAAGCGCATCACGCCACGCGCATTCACCGCGGAGGAGATCCTGAGCCGGCTTCTGAAGGCCATGGCCGACGAGGGAACGGCGCTGCTCGCCGAAGGCATTGCCGCCCGTCCCGGCGATATCGATCTGGTGCTGATCAACGGTTACGGCTTTCCCGCTCACAAGGGCGGGCCGATGTTCGCCGCAGCGCAAGGCAAGGACGAAGCCCATGGGTGAAGCCTATATCGTCGGCGGCGTCCGCACGCCCATCGGTCGCTACGGCGGCGTGCTCTCGGGCGCCCGCCCGGACGATCTTGCGGCCCATGCGATCCGCGAGGCGCTGGCGCGCGTTTCGTCCGTTCCGGCCGAAGCAATCGACGAGGTTGTTCTTGGCTGCGCGAACCAGGCGGGCGAGGACAACCGCAATGTCGCGCGCATGGCGGCCCTGCTCGCCGGGCTGCCGGAGACGGTTGCCGGAACGACGGTCAACCGGCTCTGTGGGTCGGGACTGGACGCGGTCGGTTACGCCGCCCGCGCGATCCGTCTGGGCGAAGCGGAGATCGTCATCGCCGGTGGCGTCGAGAGCATGTCACGCGCGCCCTTCGTCATGCCCAAGGCCGAAAGCCCGTTCCAGCGCAGCACTGAAATCCATGACACGACGATCGGCTGGCGCTTCGTCAATCCTGTCATGAAAGCCCAATACGGCATCGATTCCATGCCGGAGACCGCAGAAAACGTCGCGGCCGAGTTCTCCATTTCGCGCGAAGACCAGGACGGTTTTGCGCTGCGCAGCCAGGCGCGCGCGGCGGCGGCACAGAAGAGCGGGCGTCTCGCCCGCGAAATCGCGCCCTATCCGATCAAGGGACGCAAGGGCGAGACGACATGGGTCGAGCAAGATGAACACCCGCGCGAGACGACGATCGAAAAGCTTGCCGGTCTGTCGACGCCATTCCGCGCCAACGGCACGGTGACGGCCGGTAATGCCTCCGGCGTCAACGACGGCGCAGCCGCGCTCGTCCTTGCTTCCGGCCAAGCGGTCGAACGCTATGGCCTCCAACCGCTCGCCCGGGTCGAGGGGATGGCAACGGCAGGCGTTCCACCACGCATCATGGGCATCGGCCCGGTGTCTTCGACCCGCAGGCTGCTGGAGCGTCTGAACCTCGCCATCGGCGACATCGAGATCGTCGAACTGAACGAGGCTTTTGCGGCGCAAGCGCTCGCCTGCATGCGGCAGCTTGGGCTCGCCGACGATGCGCCCCACGTCAATCCCAACGGGGGCGCCATCGCGCTCGGGCATCCGCTTGGCATGTCCGGTGCGCGCCTGGCGCTGACGGCGGCCTTGGAGCTTGAGGCGCAAGGAGCGAAGCGTGCGCTCGCTGCCATGTGCATCGGCGTCGGACAGGGCATCTCGATGTTGCTGACGCGGCCTTGATGCGGGTCCCGTAAATAGATCGATGTTCGCCGGCCGATCCGGTCGCCGGAGCGCTTGCTCGCGTGTGACCACGATGCGCAAGCGTATTCCTGACAAATCGCGTCTTGATATTGTTGGCGGAAGCGCCCAACTGATCGACATCGCGCTCCCTCGCACTCCCCACGGGCGCGTCCTGCACTCGAAGCGATAGACGTCAATCTTCAAAGGCTCCCCCATGACCCAGTATCCCGATATCCTCCTTCATATCGACGGCACCTGGCGGCCGGCGCGAACGGGCAAGACCGTTCCCGTCATCGACCCTGCCACAGAGGAAACGATTGGTCAGGTGGCCTGGGCGGAAGTGGCGGATCTGGATGAGGCGCTGAGCGCCGCCCAGAAAGGCTTCCAAGTCTGGCGGGCAACCTCGGCTTTCGATCGGGCAAAGATCATGCGAACGGCAGCGACCCTGCTTCGCGAGCGCGCCGGCGACATCGCCTGGCTGATGACAAGGGAACAGGGCAAGCCGCTGGCCCAGTCCAAGGGCGAAATCCTCAGCGCCGCCGAAATCATCGAGTGGTTTGCCGAGGAAGGAAAGCGTGCCTATGGCCAGATCATTCCGCCGCGCGCGCCTGACGTCACCCAGATGACCGTCAAGCTGCCCGTCGGACCGGTCGCCGCGTTCACGCCCTGGAATTTCCCGATCAACCAGGTCGTGCGCAAGCTGTCCGCTGCGTTGACGACCGGATGCTCGATCATCGTCAAGGCGCCCGAGGAAACACCGGCGTCGCCGGCCGAACTGATCCGGTGCTTCGTCGATGCGGGCATTCCCGCAGGCGTCGTCAACCTCGTCTATGGCGTGCCGGCGGTCATCTCGGAGTATCTGATCTCGCATCCGGTGATCCGCAAGATGTCCTTCACCGGCTCGACCCCGGTCGGCAAGATCCTGGCGGCGCTCGCCGGCCAACACATGAAGCGCGCGACGATGGAACTCGGCGGCCACGCCCCGGTCATCGTCACCGCGGACGCCGACATCGGGCAGGCCGTCGCGATCATGTCCGGCAGCAAGTATCGCAATGCCGGCCAGGTCTGCGTGTCGCCGACCCGCTTCCTGGTGCAGGAACGGGTGGCGGATCAGTTCCTTGAAGGTTTCGTCGCCGCATCGCGGAAGATCAAGGTCGGTAACGGCCTTGAGACCGGCATCGACATGGGGCCGTTGGCCAACGAGCGGCGCATCCCGGCGATCGAAAGCCTGGTCGCCGACGCTGTTGAACATGGCGGCCGGCTGGCAACCGGCGGCCATCGTATCGGCAACCGGGGCTATTTCTTCGAGCCGACGGTGCTTGCCGACGTGCCGCTCAGCGCCCGCATCATGAATGACGAACCCTTCGGCCCCGTTTCCATCATCAACCGCTTCGGCGATCTCGATGAGGCGATCAACGAGGCCAATCGCCTGCCGTTCGGACTTGCCGCCTACGCCTTCACGGGCTCCGAGCGAAGCGCCCATCGCCTCGCGAGCGAAGTCGAGAGCGGAATGATTTCCATCAACCATCTCGGCCTGGCCTTGCCTGAAGTGCCCTTCGGCGGCATCAAGGATTCCGGCTACGGCACCGAAGGCGGCTCCGAAGCGATCGAAGCCTATCTGGAAACCCGCTTCGTCACGCGCAAGAGCGTATAACTGCGCAATCCACTCCCGCGCGCCCGGCGCGCGGGAGATGCTGTCTGTCACTCATCAGGGGCAAAAGGGCGACCAGCAGAAGTCGCAATCGTAAATTTACTCCCCTGTTACGAAGTTTGCTCACCATCGGACGCATGGCATGATGCCTATGGGAGAGCACGATGGGTTATGATTGGGATGGCGCCCGCGGGCGTCGCATCAAGATCGCGCGATTTGGCACGGCCGTCGCTCTGGCAACCCTGTTGGTGTCAGTCGCCGCACAGGTCGTGGCCCGGGCAATCTAGACAACATGGCTTGCCCTGTTCGACGCACCGAGGGCCAGGGCGAAGATTTCCAAAGACGGTGACCGATAATCCCGGATCTCCTTCCTGAGATCGAAATTCCCACCGTCCACGGCTCTGACCACAATCTGTCGGAGCGGCATCGCAGGCTGGTGAAAGCCCGGCCTGCCGGGTTTTCAGCGGCGATCGAAGCTGATACGTTCCATTTTTGTTCCGAGTCCTTTTGCTTCGCGCGAATGGTTTAGATGCCGAGACCCGGAATCCGTGAATTCTTTCAAGCAGATGCCGCGGAACGAAGAATTCGGAAATCTTGCCGAGAACACCTGGATACGTATGAGCGCCGCCTATCTCGAAAAACTGAATGACCGCCAGCGCGAGGCGGTGGTGCACGGCGTGGGCTTGCCGCAGGGCCAGCTCGGCCGCCCTCTGCTGATCATCGCCGGTGCCGGTTCGGGTAAGACGAACACGCTCGCCCACAGGGTGGGACATCTGATCGTCAACGGCGCCGATCCGCGCCGCATTCTGCTGATGACCTTTTCCCGCCGCGCCGCCGCGGAAATGACGCGGCGGGTCGGGCGCATCTGCCGCCAGGTGCTCGGCGACAATGCCGCCGTCATGACGGATGCGCTTTCCTGGGCCGGCACGTTCCACGGGATCGGTGCGCGGATTCTCAGGATCTATGCCGAACAGATCGGCCTTGGCGCGGATTTCACCATCCATGACCGCGAAGACAGCGCCGATCTCATGAACCTCGTCCGCCACGAGCTCGGTTTCTCCAAGATGGAAAGCCGCTTCCCGACAAAGGGCACGTGCCTTGCGATCTACTCGCGGGTCGTGAATTCGGAAAGCGCGATCATCGACGTCTTGAAGACGGCCTATCCTTGGGCCGTGAGCTGGGAACAGCAATTGAAGGAACTGTTTGCCGGCTATGTCGAGGCCAAGCAGGCGCAGAACGTGCTCGACTACGACGATCTCCTCCTCTACTGGGCCCAGATGGTTTGCGATGCCGAATTGGCGCAGGACATCAGCAGCCGTTTCGACCACATCCTGGTCGATGAGTATCAGGACACGAACCGCCTTCAGGCCTCGATCCTGCTGTCGCTCAAACCCGAGGGCCATGGCCTGACCGTCGTCGGAGACGACGCCCAGTCGATCTATTCCTTCCGGGCCGCGACGGTCCGCAACATCCTCGATTTCCCGAATGCGTTTTCGCCGGAGCCCGCCGACGTCATAACACTCGATCAAAACTATCGCTCGACCCAGCCGATTCTCGCTGCCGCCAACGGCGTCATCGGGCTTGCACGGGAACGGTTCACCAAGAACCTCTGGACCGACAGGCAGTCGGAACAGCGCCCTCAGCTTGTCACCGTCAAGGACGAGGCGGATCAGGCCGCCTACATCGTCGAGCAGGTTCTCGCCAATCGCGAGGTCGGCATTGCGCTGAAGCAGCAAGCCGTGCTGTTTCGCTCCGCCAACCACAGCGGCACGCTCGAGGTCGAGCTCACCCGTCGCAACATTCCCTTCGTGAAGTTTGGCGGTCTCAAGTTCCTCGACAGCGCCCATGTCAAGGATCTTCTGGCGACCTTGCGTTTCGCACAGAACCCGCGTGACCGCGTCGCCGGTTTCCGGCTGCTGCAGATGCTGCCCGGGATCGGCCCGCAGACGGCAGGCAAGATCCTGGACGCGATCGCCGCCGATCCGGAACCGCTCGCAGCGCTCGCGGAAATCCCGGCGCCACCCAAGACCGGCGAGGATTGGGCACGCTTCGTCGAACTCGTGTCCGCTCTGCGCAAGGCCGAAACGGGATGGCCGGGGGAAATCGCGACCGCGCGCGCCTGGTACGAACCGCACCTCGATCGCATCCACGAAGACGCCGAAACGCGCAAGGCCGATCTCGTGCAACTCGAACAGATTGCCGGCGGCTACCAGAACCGGGAACGCTTCCTGACCGAGCTGACGCTCGACCCTCCGGATGCCACCAGCGACCAGGCAGGCGTGCCGCTGCTCGACGAGGACTACCTGATCCTGTCGACCATACATTCGGCCAAGGGACAGGAATGGCGTTCGGTCTTCATGCTCAATGTCGTTGACGGCTGCATCCCGTCCGACCTTGGCGTCGGCACGACGGCCGAACTCGAAGAGGAGCGAAGGCTGCTTTATGTCGGCATGACGCGGGCGCGCGACCATCTCGCACTGGTGACGCCGCAGAGGTTCTTCACTTACGGCCAGAACAGCCAAGGCGACCGGCACGTCTACGCGTCGCGAACCCGTTTCATTCCAGCAACGCTGCTGCAGTTCTTCGAGACGACGAACTGGCCGAAGGTCTCGGCAGCCGCCGGCGAGCGCAGCGCCAAGCAGATCCGCATCGACGTCGGCGCCCGGATGCGGTCCATGTGGAAGTAGGGGGGTTTAGCGGCCGCGATCTTCGGCCTCCGAACCGACTGCTTGTCTACCCGAAATTGCGCCTGTAGGTCGCCGCGATCAACGTCTCGGCCGCAGCGGCCGCCGTCTCGCCGTCGCGTGCTTCGATGGCTGACAGGATCGCCTCATGCTGGGCCAGCGACTGGCCGAAGCCACCCGAAGCCGCCATCGTCTTCGGAATGCTGATCGACAGCGCTGCCCGGATGACGGATGCGACGGGTAGCAGAAAGCGGTTGTGCGCCGCCTGGAAGATCTGCAGGTGGAAGGCGATATCGGCCTCGATCGCCTCTTCGACACGCACACCCCCTTCCGCCATGCGCTGGAAGGCGGCGCGTATCTCTGCATGTTCGGCGGCCGAGCCGCGCCTTGCCGCAAGCCGTGCGGCGAGCGGTTCGATCGACAGGCGGATTTCGAACAGCTCTTCGGCAAGCGCCTCCTGGTCTTCGGCATCGCCCTGCCAGGAGAGCACGACGGGATCGAGCGTGTTCCAATGTTCCGCCGCGCGCACGCGGGTTCCAAGCCGGGGTTTTGCCTCGATGAAGCCCTTGGTCGAAAGGATCTTTAGCGCTTCGCGCAACGTCGTGCGGCTGACCCCGAGCGTCGCCAGCATATCGGCTTCCTTCGGCAGGGTATCGCCGACCTTCAACTCTCCGAGCGTGATGCGGCGGCCGATATCGCCGGCAATGCGGGCCGGCAGACCGCGATCCTCCCGAGCGATTGCCTTCATGCGCCCTCTCCAAATGCGTCTCGGCTTCGTTCATAGACGGTCGCCCCCGTCAGGAAAAGCCACCCATCGCGGCCGCATAGCGACGGGTCATCTCCAAACCAATCTGGGTCGGGCGCATAGCCGGCGAACGATCGTGGATTGCGATACCCGCCCGCTCGCCGAAAAGACGTTTGCCGTAGCAAAGCAGCGTCTCGATGCCCTGCATGGTGAAGACCACGCCCGGCAGCATCTGCCGATAGGCTTCTTCCGCGCGCTCGTCCCAACCATCCGCGAAGAACTCGTAGGCGCGTACGGCGTAATCGATCGAGTCCGGCGCCAGGATCAGGCCATGACAACCGATACGCAGGTTTTCCAGCAATTCCAGCCCCGCGCGTCCGTTGAACACGGGCAACCGTCCCTCGGTCACTTCGATCAGATGGGCGATATCCACGACCGGCCCTTCGCCCTTGACCAGCCGGATGTTCGGATGCTGACGCACGAGATCGCGGATATCGGCGGCCGTCAGCCCACGGCCCATCAGGGCCGGCGCATTCTGGATCGCGAGCGGCAGATCGGTCCGGTCGGCGACGCGTCCGAAAAAGCGAATGTACTCTGCGGCAGAATACTGCCCGACCATCGGCGGCTGAAGGATCAGCCAGTCGGCGCCGACCGCCGTCGCGTGTCGCGCCTGGCGCACCTGTTCCTCAACCGATGCCCCAAAGATCGTCAAAGCGACGGGCACGCGTCCGGCCGTATCCTCGACCAGCCATTCCATAATCGCCATGCGCTCGACCTCGTCGAGCTTGGAGGCTTCGGTTGCAAGTCCGAGCCCGGCCATACCATGCACCCCACTTTGCAGACAGATTTCCGTCTGCAGCCGCATGGCAGTGCGGTCGAGCTGTTCCTGTTCGTTAAACAGCGCGTAGAGGATGGCGTGAATGCCATGGAGGCTTTCGATGCGAAAGTCGTTCACTTCCGCCTCCTCAATGGCTCTCGCGAGGAACCGCGTGACCGCGGCTGCCGATGAGGAAATCGAGGTCCGCGCCGGTGTCGGCCTGCATGACCCGCTCGACATAAAGACCCTGGTAGCCGCCGACCATATCCGGTGCAGGCGGAGTCCACGCCGCCCGTCGAAGCGCCAGCTCTTCGTCGCTGACGTCGAGATGGAGGCGGCGGCCGGCAACGTCGAGTTCGATCCAGTCGCCGTCCCGTACCAGTGCGAGGGTCCCGCCGACCGCAGCTTCCGGCGCCGTGTGGAGAACGACCGTTCCAAAGGCCGTGCCCGACATGCGCGCGTCCGAAATCCTGATCATGTCGCGCACGCCCTTTTTCAGTAGCTTCTGCGGCAGCGCCATGTTGCCGACCTCGGCCATGCCCGGATAGCCCTTCGGGCCGCAGTTCTTCAGCACCATGATCGAGCTTTCATCGATATCGAGGTCCGGGTCATCGATCCACGCCTTGTAGTGATCGATCGTCTCGAACACGACGGCGCGGCCACGGTGCTGCATCAAAGCCGGCGTTGCTGCGGAAGGCTTGATGATCGCGCCCTTTGGGGCAAGGTTGCCGCGCAGTACCGCAATGCCGCCGCTCGGTGTCAAAGCGCGATCGAGGGGCAGGATGACGTCATCGTTGTCGTTCTCGACACCTTCGATGTTGGTTCCGACACTTTGTCCTGTCACCGTCAAGGCATCGAGATTGAGGAGGCCCGCGATCTCTTTCATGACCACGGGCAGTCCACCGGCATAATGGAAGTCTTCCATCAGGTAGCGGCCTGACGGCATCAGGTTGAGGATGGTCGGCACATCGCGGCCGAACCGGTCCCAATCGTCGAGCGACAGTTCCGTGCCGATCCGTCCGGCAATCGCCAGAAGGTGCACGACCGCGTTGGTCGAACCGCCGATCGCACCATTGACGCGGATGGCATTGGCGAAAGCGTCACGGGTGAGGATCTTCGACAACCGCAGGTCCTCGGCGACCATCTGGACGATCCGCCGCCCGGTCAGCCGCGCCAGCCGCGCGCGCCCGGCATCAACTGCCGGACAGGCGGCATTGCCCGGAAGCGCAAGGCCGAGGGCCTCTACCATGGAGGCCATGGTAGAGGCGGTACCCATCGTCATGCAGTGCCCGGGCGAGCGCGACATGGCGCTTTCGGCCGCCATGAAATCCTGTTGCGACATGACGCCGGCCCGCACATCCTCGGAGAACTTCCAGACATCGGTGCCCGAACCGATGGTTCGGCCCTTGAGGCGGCCGTTCAGCATCGGCCCACCGGAAATGACGATCGAAGGCTGGTCACAAGAAGCAGCCCCCATGACAAGCGAGGGCGTGGTCTTGTCGCAGCCCGCCATCAGCACAACGCCATCGATCGGATTGCCGCGGATCGCCTCCTCGACATCCATCGACGCGAGGTTGCGGAAGAGCATTGCCGTCGGGCGCAGATTGGACTCGCCGCAGGAAAACACCGGAAATTCCAGTGGCAGGCCGCCCGCCTCGAGCACGCCCGCCTTGATGTGCTCGACCAGCCCCCGGAAATGCGCGTTGCAGGGCGTCAGTTCCGAGAAGGTGTTGCAGATCCCGATCACCGGTCGGCCGTCAAAGACATCGTCGGGCAATCCGTTGTTCTTCATCCAGCTACGGTGAATGAACGCGTCCTTGTCCAGCCCGCCAAACCAATGCTGCGATCGCAATTTCCTGGTCACTTGCCCCTCCGACGCATCGACAGCCTCACTCGGTGCCGCCTCTTATTTCTCATATAATCGGAGTTATTATTGGTCAAGCGGATAGGCCGACGTTCGAACGCAAAGAAAAACCTCCGACGCAGGGGCGCCGGAGGTCACATCAAACTCGAATAGATGGGCCGCCGTCTCAGGGATGATGCAGCACGCTCATGCCGCCATCCACGGTCAGGCAGGTGGAGTTCATGAACGGGCATTCGTCCGAAATCATGAAGAGCGCCGCCTTGGCGATCTCCTCCGGGCTGGCGATGCGTCCGCCGGGATGGAGCTTCATCGTTTCGGCTTCCGCGGCGACCGGATCGGGAAACGAGTTCCAGTATTCGACGGCCTTTTGCGTGCGCACGTAGCCAGGCGCCAGTGCATTCACCCGCACCCCCTGCCCGGCATATTCGAGGCCGAGCGCCTTGGTCATGCCGAGAAGCGCATGCTTGGCGACCGGATAGGGGAATGTGTGCGGGATGATGGTGAAGGCATGGGTCGAGGCGATGTTGAGGATGACGCCACCGCCGGCCGCGATCATGCCCGGCAGCACGGCCTTGCTGCAGTTCCACGCGCCCTTGAGGTTGATGTCGAAACAGCGCTGCCAGTCGGCATCGGAGAGTTTCAGGGGCTCGAAGAACACGTTGACGCCGGCATTGTTGACCAACGCATTCGGCTGGCCGATCTCGCGGCTAGCCGTGGCAACGGCCCGTTCGATGGCGTCCGCATCCGCGATGTCGGCCGTGGTGTAGCCGACCGTTCCGCCCGACGCGCGAAGCCGCTCGGCCTCGGTCGCCAGCAGATCACCGTCGCGGTCGAGGAGAAAAAGGCTTGCTCCTTCCGCGAGGAAGGTCCCGGCGATGGCGAGGCCGATCCCTTGAGCCGCCCCAGTGATGACGACGCGTTTTCCTTCGAGACGGCCCGCCATGTCAGTGCTCCTCACCACTCGGCGACGCTGCCGTCGGCATGGCGCCAGATCGGGTTGCGCCAGCGATGGCCTTCCTTCGCGCGTTCGATGACGTACTGCTCGTCCACCTCGATGCCGAGGCCCGGTCCTTGCGGGATCGAGACGAAGCCATCAGCGTAGTGGAAGACTTCCTTGTTCGAGATGTAATCGAGAATATCGTTGCCCGTGTTGTAGTGGATGCCGAGGCTCTGCTCCTGGATGAAGGCGTTGTAGCTGACGGCGTCGACCTGGAGGCAGGCGGCAAGCGCGATTGGCCCGAGCGGGCAATGCGGGGCCAGTGCCACGTCATAGGCTTCGGCCATCGCCGCGATCTTGCGGCACTCGGTGATGCCGCCGGCATGCGACAGGTCGGGCTGCAGAATGTCGACATAACCGTCTGCCAGAACCGACTTGAAATCCCAGCGGGAATAGAGCCGCTCGCCAAGCGCAATCGGCGTCGAGCAATGGTTGGCGATTTCCTTCAGCGCCTCGCGGTTTTCCGAAAGCACCGGCTCCTCGATGAACATCAGGTTGAAAGGCTGCAGTTCCTTCGCCAGCACCTTGGCCATCGGCCGGTGCACCCGGCCATGGAAATCGACGCCGATGCCGATATGCGGGCCGATCGCCTCACGGATCGTCGCGATCGTCTCGACTGCCTTTTCGACCTTTTCCCACGTGTCGACGATCTGCATCTCCTCGCAGCCGTTGAGCTTGATTGCCTTGAAGCCGCGGGCGACCACGTCGCGCGCATTGTTGGCGACGTCGGACGGACGGTCGCCGCCGATCCAGGAATAGACCTTGATGCGGTCACGCACCTGACCGCCGAGCAGCGCATGGATCGGCTGGCCATAGGCCTTGCCCTTGATGTCCCAGAGCGCCTGGTCGATGCCGGCAATCGCCGACATGTGAACCGCGCCGCCGCGGTAAAAGCCACCGCGGTACATGACCTGCCAATGATCCTCGATCAGCAGCGGATCCTTGCCGATCAGGTAGTCCGAGAGCTCGTTGACCGCGGCTTCGACAGTCAAGGCACGCCCTTCGACGACCGGCTCGCCCCAGCCGACGATACCCTCGTCGGTCTCGATCTTCAGAAACAGCCAACGCGGCGGGACGATATAGGTGGTGAGCTTGGTGATCTTCATGGTGCGATATCCGCTGGGTGGAACAAGGCGGCGACGGCCGCCCGAGAAAGGTTTCAGCGCGCCGGGGCGGGCCGGTGACGTTCGACGGCGACCTTGAGGTCACGTGCCGCAAGGTCCAGCATGCGCATGGAACAGTCGCGCGCCCGCGCCTTGTCGCGCACGCGCAGCGCCTCGACCAGTTCGCCATGGATGTCGATCGCTTCATCGCGGCGCTCGGCGACTTCGTTCGAGGCGTGCAGCGAGAACTTCAGCGCCGCCTGGATGATGCCGACGAGTTGCAGAAACACCTGGTTGTGGCTGGCCTTGAGCAGGCAGGTGTGAAAGGCAACGTCGGCATCGGTGAAACCAATGACGTCGCGCTCACCGTCGCGCATCGCCTGCCAGGCGCGCTCGAGATCGGCGATCTCCTGGACGGTCGCGCGTTCGGCGGCAAACTCCGCCGCAGCCGGCTCAATTGCCCGGCGCGCTTCCAGAACACAATTCAACAGGTCGAACTCGAAGATGCGCTCGCCGATCCATTCAAGCACCTGCGAATCGAGGATGTTCCAATCGTCCTTGTTGCAGACGATCGTGCCCACGCGCGAACGGCCACGGACCATGCCCTTCGATTCAAGGACCTTCAATGTTTCACGGATGACGGTCCGGCTGACGCCATAGCGTTCGCAAAGGTCGTTCTCACGCGGCAGGTAGGAGCCGACAGGAAAGACATCGGCGCAGATGTCCGAGGCGATCGCTCGCGTCACGTTCTTCTGGACGCGTGGGCGGCGCTGCCCGCGCTCTTCCATGCCGCTCCCCTCTTCCTGCTGCTCCACCACAATCTCCTCCCCTGCGCATCTCCCAACCGTTGCTTAACGCAGACGCCGGGACGCGACAACGCGCCGAAGCTCGTTGCTATCGTTATACATCACTATCTCATTCATCATACAAAGGCAATTGACGAATATGATGATTCATCATACACAAATGCTCACTGCAGGAGGCAGTTCACCAGGGAGAGACATCATGCGCTTTATCAAGGCAGCCATTCTGGCTGGTACCGTCGCCGTGTTTGCGGCCACCTCGGCCTTTGCTGCCGACGTCAAGATCGGCTTCATCGTCAAACAGCCGGAAGAGCCGTGGTTCCAGGACGAATGGAAGTTCGCCGACGTCGCCGCCAAGGAAAAGGGCTTCACGCTCGTCAAGATCGGCGCCGAAGACGGCGAGAAGGTCCAGTCGGCGATCGACAACCTCGGCGCCCAGGGCGCACAGGGCTTCATCGTCTGCACGCCCGACGTCAAGCTTGGCCCCGGCATCGTCGCCAAGGCTGCCGCCAACGAACTCAAGCTGATGACCGTCGACGACCGGCTGGTCAATGCCGATGGCAGCCCGATCGAAGACGTGCCGCACATGGGCATCTCAGCGACGAAGATCGGCGAGGCCGTCGGCCAGGCTCTCGTCGACGAGATCAAGAAGCGCGGCTGGGACATGAAGGACGTCGGCGCGATCCGCGTTTCCTACGACCAACTCCCGACCGCCGTCGACCGCGTCGAAGGCGCGCTCTCGGTGCTCAAGGCCAACGGCTTCCCGGAAGCCAACATCTTCGACGCGCCGCAGGCAAAAACTGACACCGAGGCCGCACTCAACGCCTCGACGATCGTGCTCAACAAGAATGCCGGCATCAAGAAGTGGGTCGCAATCGGCCTCAATGACGAAGCCGTGCTTGGCGCCGTGCGCGCGACCGAGACGGTCGGCATTCCCGCCGACAGCATGATTGGCGTCGGCATCGGCGGTGCGGATTCGGCCATCAACGAATTCAAGAAGCCCTCGGCCACCGGCTTCTTCGGCACTGTCATCATCTCGCCGAAGCGTCACGGCTACGAGACCGCGCTCAACATGTATGAGTGGATCGCCAACGGCAAGGAGCCGGAAAAGCTGACCCTGACGGCCGGCCAGCTTGCGCTTCGCGACAACTACGAAGCGGTGCGCAAGGATCTCGGCATCGAGTAATCGCTGCTTGCGACACCATCGGCCCGGCGGCTCAGCTGCCGGGCTTTCCGTATCGGAGCCGCATATGCAAGACTTCCTCGAATTCCAATCGATCTCCAAGGGCTATCCCGGCGTCCAGGCGCTGTCGGATGTCTCGTTTTCCGTGCGCAAGGGTGCCGTCCATGGGCTCATGGGCGAGAACGGCGCCGGCAAGTCGACACTCATTCGTCTGCTATCCGGCGACCAGGCCGCCGACGAAGGAGAGATCCGCATCGACGGCGAGGCGCAGAGCTATCGTTCCGTGCGCGACGCCTTTCGTGCCGGTGTGATCGTCATCCATCAGGAACTGCAGCTCGTGCCTGAGCTGACGGTGGCCGAAAACCTCTGGCTCGGCCACTTCCCCGGCAAGGGCGGCGTCATCGACCGCCGCCGGCTGATCGGAATGGTCGGCGAGAAACTCGCGGAAATCGGCATCGACGTCGATCCGTCGGCCAAGATCGCATCGCTCTCGATCGGCGAGCGCCAGATGGTCGAGATCGCCAAGGCGGTCATGCTCGACGCGCGCGTCATCGCGCTCGATGAGCCAACATCGTCGCTGTCCTCGCGCGAAAGCGAAATCCTCTTTGCCCTCATCGAGCGCCTCCGTTCAAACGGCACGGTGATCCTCTACGTTTCCCACCGTCTCGACGAAATCTTCCGGCTCTGCGACAGCCTAACGGTGCTGCGCGACGGCAAGCTTGCCGCCCATCATCCCGATATCTCCAAAGTGACCCGCGACCAGATCATCGCCGAAATGGTGGGGCGCGAGATCTCCAACATCTGGGGCTGGCGGGCCCGTGACCTCGGCGCCGAACGGCTGCGGGTCGAAGCGATCTCGGGGCCGAAACTGAAGACACCCCTAAGCTTTTCCGTTCGGTGCGGCGAAATCCTCGGTTTCTTCGGCCTGATCGGCGCTGGCCGCAGCGAAATGACCCGGCTGGTCTACGGTGCGGACAGGCGCAACCAGGGAACCGTCAGCATCGATGGCACGATCGTGCCGGCCGACAGTCCGCCGCAATCGATCCGCGCCGGCATGGTGCTGTGCCCGGAGGATCGCAAGTTCGACGGTATCGTCCAGGGGCGCAGCATCGAAGAAAACATGGCGATCTCGTCGCGACGGCACTTCTCGCCCTTCGGCATCCTCGACCTGAAGAAGGAGGCGGAGCTTGCCGACCGGTTCATCGCCAAGCTCCGGGTGCGCACGCCGTCGCGCAAGCAGGACATCATCAATCTCTCCGGCGGCAACCAGCAGAAGGTCATCCTCGGCCGCTGGCTCTCCGAACAGGGCGTAAGGGTTCTCATCATTGACGAGCCGACGCGCGGCATCGACGTCGGCGCCAAGTCGGAGATCTACGAAATCCTCTATGAACTCGCGGCTCAGGGCATGGCGATCGTCGTCATCTCCAGCGAGCTGCCCGAGGTGATGGGCATCACCGACCGTATTCTCGTCATGTGCCAGGGCCGGATCGCCGCCGATATCGCGCGCGCCGATTTCGACGAACGCCGCATCCTCGCCGCCGCCCTTCCCGATGTTCCAACCGAGCAGGTTCAGCCCTCATGACTTCCTTGAAAAAACTTCTTCTCGGCGAACAGGGTCTGGTCGTCATCTTCGCCGTCGCCTTCGCTATCGTGGCGCTGACGGTTCCAAACTTCCTGACCGAGCGCAACATGCTGGGCCTGCTGCAATCGGTCGTCACCATCGGCATTGTCGCCTGCACGATGATGTTCTGCCTCGCCTCGCGTGACTTCGACCTCTCTGTCGGCTCGACCGTCGCTTTCTCGGGCATGGTCGCCGTCATGGCTTCCAACGCGTCGGGTTCGATCTTCATCGGTCTCGTTGCCGCGCTGCTCTGCGGTGGCTTCGTTGGCCTGGTCAACGGCGTGGTCATCGCGCATTTTCGCATCAACGCGCTGATCACGACGCTTGCCACGATGCAGATCGTGCGCGGTTTCGCGCTGATCGCGTCCGACGGTCGCGCCGTCGGCATCAACGATCCGGGCTTTTACCAGCTGGCGCTGTCGAAGTTCCTCGGCATCCCGACGCCGATCTGGGTGATGGGCTTCTTCTTTCTCGTCTTCGGCTTTGTGCTCAACCGCACCGTCTTCGGCAAGAACACGCTGGCGATCGGCGGCAATCCGGAAGCCTCGCGTCTGGCTGGCGTCAACGTCTCCAACATGCGCATCTGGATCTTCGCGCTGCAGGGCCTGGTCTGCGCCGTTGCCGGTGTGCTGCTCGCCTCGCGCATCACCTCCGGCCAGCCGAATGCGGCAACCGGGCTCGAGCTCTCGGTGATCTCCGCCTGCGTGCTCGGCGGCGTCTCACTTGCCGGCGGCCGAGCGGCAATGACCGGCGTGATCGTCGGCGTGCTGATCATGGGTATTGCCGAGAACGTCATGAACCTGCTCAACATCCAGGCCTTCTACCAGTATGTCGTGCGCGGCCTGATCCTGCTGCTCGCCGTCCTTCTCGACAATCTGCGCTCGGCCGCTGCCGGCCGCCGCAGTTAGCGGCATGGCGGGCGATGTCCTCCTCCTGGAGAACGACGAGGGGCTCACCGTCGAGGTGAGCCCGCTCGGCGGCGCCATTCTCTCGGCTCGCTGGCGCGGTATTCCGGTGCTCGCACCGACGCCGGCTCCGGGTCTCGCTTCTCAGGCGCTCGGCGCCGAGGCATGCTTTCCGCTGGTGCCCTTCGGCAACCGCATCGAGGACAATGGCTTCCACTTCGACGGTCGCGGTTACATGCTCACGCCCAACACGGCCGATCCGCTCGTTCTACATGGAGATGGCTGGCTTGAGCGCTGGTCGCTCCTTCACCAGGACCGTCATTCGCTGGCGCTCGGCTATAGCCAGGAGGCAGACGCGGCCACGCCCTTCGCTTATGAGACGCTGCAGACGATAACGATCGACGGTGCAAACGTGATCCTTTCGCTCACTGTCACCAGCCGGGCCGCGCAGACGCTCCCCTACGGACTGGGCTTTCATCCCTATTTTCCGCGCACGCCGGGAACACGCCTTTTTGCCCGCGCCGAGCGATATTGGACGGAACGGGAGAACCACCTGCCGGGCGCAGTGAAGCCGGTTCCGGAAGAATTGGACTTCACATCCGGCACCCCGCTGCCGCCCGGCTGGCTGAACAATGCCTTCGACGGCTGGGATGGAAAGATGCGCGTCGAATGGCCGGAAAGCGGCCTTGCGCTTTCGCTTGATGCGGACGAGAGCTTGCGCTTCTTCGTCCTCTATTCTCCATCCGCCGACGCCGATTTCTTCTGCTTCGAGCCAATGAGCCACCGACCGAACGCACACCGGCAGCCAGAAGGCGGTGGCCTCGTCCAGCTGGCACCCGGAGAAGCCCTGCGAGGCACAGTGACCCTACGGGTCCACGAACTCGGACCGTGACTGACTCCATTGAAAAAGGCGGCGCCCCTCACGGAGCGCCGCCATCGCTATCCTTGGGGATCCACCGCCGCGGTTAGGCAGGCTGTTGTTCTTCGCGCGTCTTCACGAGGCTCCAGACCACGCCAGCGGCAATGATCGCGAAGGTGACGCCGAGCGAGAGAGCAGCCGGGAATTTCTCAAGCCCCAGGAGGTCGGCGACGAAGATCTTCGAGCCGATGAAGATCAGGACGACGGCGAGCGCAGGCTTCAGGTAGCGGAAGCGGTGGATCATCGCGGCAAGGGCGAAATAGAGAGCGCGCAGGCCGAGGATAGCGAAGATGTTCGACGTGTAGACGATGAAGGGGTCCGTGGTGATCGCGAAGATCGCGGGAACCGAGTCGACAGCGAAGATCACATCGGCCACCTCGACCATGACCAGCGCCATGAAGAGGGGCGTGATGAACCAGGTCATCCTGCCGGTCTTGGGGTTTACGAGCTTCACGAAGAAGCGCTCGCCATGATGCTCTTCGGTGACGTTGAAGCGGCTTCGCATGAAGCGGACCAGCGCGTTGTTGGAAACGTCAGGCTCGGCCTCCTTCATGACCAGCATCTTGATGCCTGTGAAGACAAGGAAGGCTGCGAAGAAATACAGAATCCAGGCAAATTCGGCAACGAGCGTCGCGCCGACGCCGATCATGATGGCGCGCAGGACGATAACGCCAAGGATGCCCCAGAAGAGAACCCGGTGCTGGTAAATGCGCGGAACGGCGAAGAAGGAGAAGATGAGGGCGATGACGAAGACGTTATCAAGCGCCAGCGTCTTTTCGACCACAAAGCCGGTCATGTAGGCAAGGCCGGACTCGGCGCCGAGATACCACCACACCCAGCCGCCGAAAGTCAGGCCAAGCGCGATATAAAAGGCGGAAAGCTTGACGCTTTCGGCAACGCCGATCTCCTTGTTCTCCTTATGGAGAATGCCGAGGTCGAACGAAAGGATAGCGATGACGAGGGCGAAGAAGCTCGCCCACATCCAGAGCGGCGTTCCCAGCCACACTACAGACATGAAGGAAAAGTCCACAGACGGGTCCCCAAACGGCACATGTTGTCGGAATAAGGTCCGACATCGCAAGAGTGCCGAAGCTCTCGCCAGAGGGGCCCGGACCAGCGGGTTGGCGGAGAAATGGGATCTCGATTTTCGCAGTTCAAGGTCGGACCTGCAATTTTTTCAAGAATTTCTGGAAGTTCTGTAGCGGCCCCTGCCCGGCTAACGACCGGGCTCGACTTGCTCGGAACAGGGCCGGTCGTAGGTGCGCCCATGGCTCGCGCTCGGGCGCTGTCGCACCGCCACGAGGCTCGCCGCCACCGCAAGGGCGGCCACCGCAGCTCCTACCAGCGGCAGCGCTTGCGACGACGCGGCCTCCAGCGTGACCCCACCGACGGCCGTACCGAGGGCGACACCGATATGCATGGCTGAAAGATTGAGGCTGATTCCGGCATCCGCCGCGTCAGGTCCGGTCACCATCAGAAAGCTCTGCACCACCGGCGAGATCATCCAACTAATGCAGCCCCACACCATCATGACGGCAATGAAGGTCCAGGGCGTCGATGAGGCAAGCGGCAGCAACAGCAGGGTCAGCAGATAGGCGAGAGGCGTGATGACGATCGCCCGGCGCGGCGTCGCGGCATCCGCGAGCCAGCCGCTGAGATAGCCGCCGCTGACGCCTGCCACGCCGAAGGCGACAAATGCCAGCACGAGCTCCGTTTGGCCGAGGCCGACACGATCGGTGATGTAGGGCGCGAGATAGGCGAACAGGGAAAAATGGCCGCCGATCATCAAGATGGAGACGAACTGGCCGGCCACGAGCGGCAAGGATCGCAGATGCTGCCGATAGCCGGAGACGCCTTGTCGCCGCCTGCCTGAAGGTGCAAGGCTCGTGTAACAGACGACGAGGATCAGCAGGGCGAAGAAGGCAAGCGCCGCGAATACGCTTCGCCAGCCGAAGAGGTCGGATACCACCATTCCGGCCGGCACGCCCAACACCATCGAGCCGCTGATGCCCATGAAGATGATGCCGATGGCGCGGCCGCGCCTATCCGGCCCCGCCAGCTCCGCCGCCAGCATGGTCGCGACCAGACAGACGGTCGCGCTCGCCGCAGCCATGGCGATGCGGGCGATGAGCAGCACCGCGAAGTTCGGGCTGAGCGCCGCCACAAGGTTGCTTGCGACGAACAGCACAAGGGCAAACAGGAAGATCGCCCTGCGCTCCACGCGCACCGTCAGCAATTGCCCCAGCGGTGCACTGAGCGCGAACGCCACCGAAAAGGCCGCGGTCAATTGTCCCGCAAGGCCGACAGAGACGGCAAGGCCGTCGCCGACATCCGGGAGGATCCCGATGATGATGTTTTCGGCGGTCCCGGTCGCGAAGGTCGCGAGGGCCAGCAGGAATATGCGAGGGTTCATGCCACCATCCCCGTGCAATGCCGTCTTGCGCGGAAGGACGGCAATCCTTCACGGCATCACGGCGAGCTACATTCTGGGGTTTCGGGGCGCGAGCTTCGGTTATCCCTCTGCGATTTTGGTATCACGTCACTCAGCGCGCGAAAAGGCGGCGATTGGCCTCGGGACTTCATCGTGATCTTTTGCATGGGTCGGATCGGTCCGGCCGGCCCATCTCCCAATGGCTGCCACGACCTTTTCTTCAAACGCCGGGAATAGGTTCCGCGCTCCGTCGTTCCTCCTGCATCTGTGATGAGGAGAACTGCGATGGCACTCGCCTTTCTGAAGAGGCCGCAACCCCGTTTGACCTTTCTCTGCCGCAAGGAAGATGAAGGCGTGATCCCGCCGCCCGTCCGCGCCAAGACCACCCTGCCCGACTGGTTCCGGAAACTGCCGGCCATCGATGCGAACCATGTTTCGCCGACGAGCAGCGGCATCACGGTCAAACGCTGCATGCCCTTCCTCGACGCCATGGCAGCCGGCTGGGTTATCGGGCTTGCCGCAACGGTGCGCATGGAAATCTCGGATGGCGGCCAGCGGGTCGATTGCGGCTGGGATTTCGATCGGGCGATGGTGAGCAACCACGCCAGCCACTAGGGGCAGGCAATCCGCATGAGCCGCTGCCGCCGTGCAAGTTCCACAACTACTGGACCATTCACACACCGCCCGGATGGAGCTGCCTCTTCGTGCCGCCGCTCAACCGGCCGAACCGCGTGTTCGAGATCGTCTCGGGCGTCGTCGATACCGACAGCTACCAATCGGAGATCCATTTTCCGTTCTTCGCCACCGGCGGGGACGGACTGCATGTGCTGGAGCGCTGCACGCCGATCGTCCAGGTGATCCCCTTCCGCCGCGATGCTTCCGATCTCGACGCGGACATTCGCAGCGAAAGTGCAACGGAGGGGGATGTTCGCAAGACGATCCTGCGCAAGACGCTCGCCTCGGACGGCTGGTACAGGAAGTTCGCTCGCGCGCAGCGGTAACGCCAGCCTGCCGACGACGTTTCGACGTCGCTGTATCACGCGACGGCGGCGGTACTCCATGCCCGAATGCTCACTAAATATAACATTGAAATAATTATGTTTTCTTGGGAATAACTGCAAGCGACCGACGTTCCTCCCTTGCAGTCAACGAGACTGTCCCCACAACGGAGAACGTCATGAAAAAGGTCCTCGCAGTTCTGAGTGCATTCCTGGCGGTTGGCGCGGCAGCACCGGCATCTGCTATTGCCGATGACCCGGTCACCCGCTTCCTGCAGAAGGCGACCGGAAACGGCAAATCAAGCCACGCGCGCTATGGCCGGAACGACGACGGACGCGGAAGCTGGAGCTCCAACCGCAGTTCCAACAGCTCGTCGAACTCCTCGCGAAACTCCAGCTCGAATTCGAGTTCGAACTCAAGCTCGAACAGCAGTTCCAATTCGCCGAGCAACTCCAGTTCAAGCAACTCCAGCAATTCTTCCTCGAACTCTTCGTCCAATTCCTCCTCGAACTCAACGTCCGATGATGATTGATACGGCCTCTCGCGAGGCGGCGTGAAGAGTTGATCCCCCAAGCAATCGTCCCCCGCACCGACCGGCGTGGGGGACACGTCACGTTGTCGATCAAGACGCGATCGGCTGCTTTCCGACGGACAAGGTGCAAGGCCGTAGCCTTGGCGTGGAAGGCCCGGGGGAAGGCCCGAGATGCGCCCGGACCCATCGCGCGACGTCGCTTGACAGTCGGTTCAAAATAAACTTAACATGTTAATGGATTGAATGTTCCCGATGAGGAGCGAGAGGAAGATTCAAGCCGCCGAGGAGGGCCTGCATCACCGTCTGATCGCCGTCATTTGAGTTGACGTGAAGCGGCAAAGGCATGCCCTTTTTCCGGGTGGAGCGACACGGATCAATGGGAGGGATCTATGATACTGAACCGACGGAGCCTTATTAAAGCCGGTGGTGCCATGCTTGCGGCGCCTCTCGTCTTGCGGACTGGTTCTGCGCACGCGCAGAGCGCAGTCACGCTGAAGCTTCACCATTTCCTGCCGCCGGCGTCCAACGTCCACCAGCGGCTCTTGACTCCATGGGCCAAAACCCTGGAGGAGCAGAGCAAGGGTGCGCTCAAGGTCGATATCTTTCCGGCGATGCAGCTCGGCGGCAAACCGCCTCAGCTTTACGATCAGGCGGCCAACGGCGTCGTCGATATCGTCTGGACCCTACCGGGCAACACACCCGGACGGTTCCCCTCCACCGAGGTGTTCGAACTTCCTTTCGTCGCCGCGAAAGAGGCCACCATCAACGCCCAGGCCTGCCAGGAATACGGACTGACGCATGTCCTGAAGGAAACCGCCGACACGCAATTGCTGTGCTTCTGGGCCCATGACCAGGGACTGATCCACACCAACAAGGAAGTGAAATCCAGCGCCGATCTGGCCGGCCTCAAGCTGCGCAATCCGACCCGGCTTGCCGGCGAGGCGCTGGCGGCACTGGGCGCAACGCCAGTCGGCATGCCCGTTCCGCAGGTACCGGAAGCGCTGGCCCAGCGGGCGATCGACGGCTGCGTCATCCCGTGGGAAGTGGTTCCCTCGATCAAGGTGAACGAACTCACCAAGTTCCATACGGAAATTCCGGGCTCGCCGACGCTTTACACCGCGACCTTCTTCCTGGCGATGAACAAGGGCAAGTATGAGGCGCTGCCGGCCGAACTGAAGGCGGTGCTGGACGCCAACAGCGGCATGACCTTCGCCAAAAAAGCCGGCGAAATGTGGGACAGCGTCGGGGCCGAAGTGCGTGCCTCGATCGAAGCATCCGGAAGCGGAACGATCAGTGCCATCAGCGAGGACGAAAAGGCGAAGTGGGTCGCGGCGACCAAGCCCGTTCACGACAAGTGGATCGAGGACATGAAAGCCAAGGATCTCGACGGCCAGGCGCTGATCAATGCCGCCCAGGGGCTCGTGCAGAAATACACGAACGCCTGAAAGGCGCTGCCAGCCTTGTGCGCCTGAATTCGGGCGCACCGGATCGTTCAAGAGCTCGGGGCCAAGATGACGGAAGAAGCAATGTACGAAGGCGTGGTGAATGTGCCGCGCCGACGCGGGTTGGAACGCCTCGCGGCGGGATTGGCACTCATAGGCGGAACGCTGATCTGCCTTGCGGCCGGACTGGTGACGGTCAGTGTGCTCGGGCGCTGGCTTTTCAATCGACCGGTTCCTGCCGACTACGAACTGGTGGAGGTCGCGATCGGCGTCGCGGTCTTCTCGTTCCTTGGCTACACCCAGGCGCGCAACGGCCATATCGCCGTCGATACCTTCACGCTCGCTCTTCCGGCACGCGTCACCCGAGTCATCGACGGCGCCTGGGACCTGGTGCTGGCCGCCTGCCTGGCATTCTTCGCCTGGGGCCTTCTCACCGGCGGCCTCGAGGCGCGGCAATACGGAACGACGTTGATCCAGCTGCCCTGGCCGATCTGGCCGGTCTATCTGACCTGCGCCGTACTGGCGGCGCTTGCCTCCGTCATCGGCTTGTCCGTCGCCATTCTCAAGATCGGAGGCCCTCGATGAGCGGCTTTGCCATTGCCTGCCTGGGCTTCGCTGCGATGCTGGTGCTGATCGCCATCAGAATGCCGATCGCGCTTGCCATGCTTGCGGTCGGAGCCGCCGGCTATGCCTATCTCTCCGGGCCGCACGCGCTGATCTACTATCTGCAGACCAACACTTACAGCCAGTTTGCCAGCTACACGCTTTCGGTCATTCCGCTCTTCATCCTGATGGGCGCGCTTGCCGAGCAATCGGGCATCGCCGCAACCATGTTCCGGGTCGCCGAGCGCAGGCTCGGGCGGTTCAAGGGCGGAATGCCGATGGCGGTGATTGCCGCTTGCACCGGCTTCGGCGCGATCTGCGGCTCGTCGGTCGCGACGACGGCCACCTTCGGACGCGCGGCACTGCCGGAACTGCGCCGGGCGCGGGTCGATGCCGGGCTTGGCACCGGCACGATCGCCGCCGGCGGCACGCTCGGCATCCTCATACCGCCCTCGGTCATTCTGGTGATCTACGCAATCACCGCCGAGCAGAACATCGCCAAGCTGTTCCAGGCCGCCCTGGTGCCGGGATTGCTCGCTGCGGCGTTCTATCTGATCGCCATCGCCGTGGTCGTGCGGCGCAAGCCTCATCTCGCGCCGCCGGTGACGGTCGTCGAGGTTGCAAAGGCGCAACGTCCGTTCTGGGCAAGGCCACTGGGGCTAGTCTTGCTTGTCGGCGGTGCTGTCGGCTGGCTGTTGGGTTCGCTCGGTACCGTCGGTGCGATATTGCTGGCGATCTTTGGTCTGCTTCTTGTCGCCGCGGATTTCGCAGTCGTTCCCGCCGCCGCCGTTGCGGTCACGGTCGTCGGCGGCATCTATGGCGAGGTGTTCACGCCGACGGAAGGGGCAGCGGTCGGTGCCGCGATGACGCTCGCGATCGGCCTGCTGCAACGGACGCTGAGCCCGGCCGCACTGAAGAACGCGCTGTTGCAGACGGCGGAGACCAGCGGGATGATTTTCCTGATCCTCCTTGGGGCGGAGGTCTTCGGCGCGTTTCTCGCGCTGACCCAGATGCCGATGATGCTGGCTTCGATGATCGGGGACTCCGGGCTGCCGCCCTACGCCGTCGTCTGCGGCATGCTGTTGATCTACATCGTGCTCGGCGCCGTCATGGACGAACTGGCGATGATCCTGCTCACCCTCCCCGTCTTCATCCCGATCGTCATGACGCTCGATCTCGGCATGCCACCGGACGACGTCGCCATCTGGTTCGGTATTCTCGTGCTGATCGTGGTCGGTATCGGCCTCTCGGCTCCGCCGATCGGCCTCAATGTCTTCATCATCAACAAGCTGGCGACCGACGTGCCGATATCGCAGACCTACCGCGGCGTGATGCCGTTCGTGATCGCCGACCTCGTGAGGCTGGTCATCGTCACAGCGTCCCCGGGCGTCGCGCTGGCGCTGGTGCGCCTGCTGAATTGACGAGACCGGTCCATGGCGGTGCCCCTGCACGCCGCCTCGTCACATTTGACATGACACGGCCCGGCATCGGCGCCCGGCCGTGTGGCGGATCGGCGAAAGGCTCAGAACTCGGCTTCAACGAGGCATTAGAAGGTGCACCCTGGGCCAGGCTGCTGGACGAGGCTCAACGGGTCCCATGCACCAATACATGCTTTTTATAATCAAGTTTTAGCACGCGACAAACGGCTTTGTGTGAAGACGCCCGGTGCCCACGAGACGCTAGCCGGTACCGCTCTATCCTGAGCCTGCGCTCTGCCTGAGCTCGACAAGCAGCGCATCTGCCTCCCATGCCCTCCGCCTGGAGGTTGCCGCTTCCTTGACCAGCGTGCAAAGCCGCGCGTTGACCGGCGCCCGGCGGCCGAGCTTGTTGGCGAGCGCGACAACCGCGCCGTTGATCCAATCCACTTCGGGAAAGCGGCCCGCGGCAAGGTCGTCGGCCATCGAGGAGCGCGCCGTGGCATCGATCTTCAGCATGCGGCCGGCAATGATCCGGAACAAGGCGTCCGGCAAACTCAGAACGGACGGCAGCCAGTTTGATGGAAGCGGTGTCAGGCGCGCCGGCCGGACACGTCCCTCAGCTGCCAGTAGCGACAGGGCTTCTCGCTGAGCAAGCGCCAGGCAGAGGCGAAAGCCATGCGTCTGGAGTTGCTCACGCAGGGGCAAGCCGGAGAGCGCATTGATCGCATTGTTGAGGTTCATCAGCAGCTTTGCCCATTGCACCTCTTCCATGTCGCGCCGCAGGTCGAGAGCCAACCCCGCCGCCGCGAAGAGCGGCACGGCGGCAGCCATCAGCGGGTCGTGCTCGACTGCGATGTTGCCTTCCGTCGCACGATGCAGATGGGCCGGCCCAGGGGCCGTCACATTGAAGGGAACCATGCCGCGCAAGATCTTTGCGGACGGCAGCAAGGTCTGCAGCGTGGTGCTGTTGCTCACACCGTTCTGCAGACTGAGGACCGGCGTACCGGAGCGCAGCACTGAGGAAAGCTCTGTGGCGGCACCCGCCGTCTGCCCGGATTTGACCGTCAGGAGGACGAGATCGCAGTCCGCCAGCGAAGAAACCGCATCGGAATAGGCGACCCGCTCGGGTGCGACGACGTCGTCACGCCCATCCAGATCGGTCAGGCGCAACCCGTCCTTCCGCCAAGCGGCACCACGCGCCGACCGGCCGACGAAGATCACCTCGGCCCCACCGGCCAAAAGGCATCCGCCGACGAAACCACCGACCGCGCCGGCGCCGAACACTCCGATTTTCACAACACCCGCCCCCCGCATGCCAGGGAGTATAGGTCGGGATCGTCGTTTTCCAATTCGCCGCTTACGATCGGGCGGAAATGCGTTGGCTGAGCCAGATGCTGCCGATAACCAGAAGGACGCCGACAATCTGAAGCACACTCAAGGACTGCCCCAGGAACACCCATCCGAGAAAACCCGCAGTCAGCGGGCTCAGGAAGAGAAGGGCCGACACGGCCGCCGATTCCAGCCGCGCGATACCGCGAAACCAGAGAACATAGGTCAGCGCCGCGCCGATCAGGCTGAGCCAGGCGAGAGTAAGCAGGTTGGGAACGGTCGGCAACGGGACCGCCGGCTCAAAGGCAAGGGCGACGGGAACGAGCAGCAAGCCACCCGCCGTCAGCTGCCATGCCGTGGATGTGAGCAGCGATTCCGGAGACTTCCACTTTCTGGCCAGGACGTTGCCGAAGGCCATGGAAACGGCACCGGCGAGGCCGGCGGCAATGCCGATTTCGTCCAGCGCGGCCTGCGGCGTCAACACCAGCAGCGCGACGCCGACTATGCCGACAATGGCAGCGACAAGAGAGACCGGACGGATCGGCGCCTTCAGGAGGAGCGCTGCAATGAAAACCACGATCAAAGGCTGGACCGCCGCGACGGTTGCCGCCACACCGCCCGGAAGACGGTAGGCGGCGACGAACAACATGCTCAGAAAGATCGAGATGTTGAGCGCGCCGAGCGCAAAGGCGCGAAACCACCAGATGCCGCGCGGCAATCGCCGGACGATCAGGAGAAGCAGCAACCCGGCCGGCAATGCCCGCAACAGGGCGACCGTCAGCGGCGAGAAGCCCTGCAGGAATTCGGTGGCAACGATATAGGTGCTGCCCCAGATGACGGGGGCGATCGCAGTGATGGCGATATCGGAAACGTCTGTTTTCATGAGAATTGAAGAACCTCGCCAAGCGGCCTGCGGGGCTTTTGCGGCCAGTTTCCAGGTAGGGCACGGCCGACCGCCAGAAGCATTGCCGGCAATTCGCCAGGCCCAAGGCCGAACTCCCGGGTGACGCCCTCGGCATCGAACCCGCCCATCGGGCCCGACGCCAATCCCAAGGCCCCGGCAGCGTAGATCAAGGTCGCGGCGCCGAGACTGGCCGAACGCACGGCCTCGTCGCGGGCAACCTTGGCGTCGGCATACTGGGCGCGCACGGCCTCCTGCCAACCGGAAACCATTTCGCCTGGCATGTAACCGGTGTCGACGGAGGGGCGCAGCCTTGCAGGCAGCGTCTCGTGATCGGGCAGCAGGCCGCAGACGATGAAGGTCACGGCAGCTTCCGAGACCTTGGCTTGCCCGTGAGCCACATTACGCAGCCTGGCTTTTCCTTCGCGCGTGCGCACGGCGATGAACCGCCAGTTCTGAAGGTTGTAGGCCGTTGGCGCGCGGGTTGCGAGCCGCACCAGGTCCTCGATTTCGGCGTCCGCCAGCTCGTGGGTCGCATCGAACCGATTGGCAGACACGCGCTGTTCGATGAGGGCGATCATGGGATGTGTCATTCTTCCGATCCGATCGAATATCTGTCGGAGCGACCCTATTGAATTCACCTAGCATTGATAATATTGCCGTTTCACAAGACATCATTCACCATTGGAAAATTATCGTGGACCGCTACACCGCCCTCCAGGTCTTCCGCCACGTGGCCGAACTCGGCAGCTTCGCAGGGGCGGGGCGCAAGCTCGGCCTGTCACCGGCGGCGATCAGCAAGAACGTTGCCGAACTCGAAGCCAGCGTCGGCGCGCGGCTCATCAACCGCACCACGCGACGCATGGCGCTGACGGACGAGGGGAAGCTCTATCTGGAGCATGTCGTGCGCGGACTGGATGCGCTAAAGGATGCCGACGCAGCACTCTCGCCCGTGCGGCAGACACCGGGAGGGACGTTGCGCGTCGCCGCTCCCATGACCGTGACGCTGATGCGGCTTTCGTCCGTCATCCCCGAATTCCTGGCCCGCTACCCGGACCTCAAGCTCGACCTTCATCTCGACGACAGGCGCGTCGATATTGTCCGGGAGGGGTTCGATCTCGCCATACGCGGCAGCGACAAGCTGGAGGATTCCAGCCTGATCGCCAGGAAGCTCGCGGTCATGCCGCATGTCCTCTGTTCGGCGCCCGCCTACTTCGAGGCGCACGGCAAACCGCTGGATCCCACCGACCTGAAATCGCACAACTGTATCCGCTTCAGTCTCTCGGGACATGCGGACCTATGGGAGTTTCGCAAGGGCAGCCGCACAGAGAAGGTGGCCGTAAAGGCCCGCTATTCGGTGACATCAAGCCTTGCCGTGCGCGATGCGTTGCGCGCCGGCTTCGGGGTGAGCCTGATACCCCGCCCCTATGTGGAGGACGATCTGAAGAGCGGTCGACTGCAACGCGTACTTTCCGACTGGGATACGGTCGAAACCACGCTCTACGCCATCTACCCCTCCCGGCAGCACGTCGCCCCGAAGATCCGGGCGTTCCTCGATTTTCTCGCCGAAACATTCAGCCGCCCCCAATAAAGCGCCGGGCGCATGTCGCGTCGAGAGACGGGCATGGGATCGAACCGTTGCAAGCCGACAAAATCTCGCACTGTTCCCTGGGGAACACCGGCGATGCGATGCGCCAGTAGGTTACCGGCACTTAAACGAGAGCCCCGAAGGACAGATCTCATGCGCCTGATTGCCGCCACCCTCTTCGCTTTCAGCCTCGCCGGGTCGGCTGGCGCGGCCGATCTCATGACCTTCTGGGACAAGCCCCAGCACGGCGGCAACAGCTTCAACCGGCTGCCGCCGGACGAGGCGTATTTCAAGGCGCTGGCAGGCTACGGCGCCACCTGGGTACGCCTTTCCTACGACAAGTGGAAACCGGCGAAACGCGATTACCTGATCGGCGACGCGGACAAGTATGCGGGCATTCCGGCCGCCGATCTCGAAACGCTGAGAGGGACGCTCGACCGCGCCGACAAGGCCGGGCTCAAGGTCGTAATCGCGCCGCTGTCTCTGCCAGGCATGCGCTGGGCCCAGAACAACGGCAACAAATTCGACGGCCGGCTTTGGCGAGACAAGGCCTGGTGGGACCAGGCGGCAAGCTTCTGGCGGGATCTGGCCCGTGAACTGAAGGACCATCCGGCCGTCGCCGCCTACAATATTGTCAACGAACCAGCACCAGAAAAGAACAATGGCCTTGCCGAACACGCTGATCCGCAGGCGATGCAGGCCTGGTACGACGGCAAACAAGGCAGCGCTTCGGATCTCAAAGCCTTCTACGAAACCGTCATCGACGCCATCCGCGAAGTCGATCCGGCAACCCCCATTATGGCCGATGCCGGCTGGTATGCGGCGGCCGATGCCTTTTCCTACTGGCCATCGGGGCTTACGGACCAGAAGGTGCTCTACAGCTTTCACATGTACGAACCCTATGCGGCGACGAGCGCGCCCAACATCAAGCGCGACAAGCCCTATGCCTACCCGGGCAAGGTGCCCTTTGGCGAAGGCGAAGAGACCTGGGACAGGGCGCGAATGGCCGGCTATCTCGCAAAGCCGGTGCAATGGGCGAGGGACAGGAGCATCCCGCTCGATCGTCTGGTCGCCGGCGAATTCGGCTGCATGCGCCGCTGGTCGGGCTGCAAGACCTATCTCGAGGACGTGTTGACCGCGCTCGACAAGGACGATCTGCACTGGGCCTTCTACAGCTTCCGGGAAGATGCCTGGGATGGCATGGACTACGAACTCGGCACCAAGACCGTCGGCTGGAAATATTGGCAGCAGATGGAAGCCAATGAGCGCGACACGACGCCGCGCAAGTCGACGCCGGAGTTTGCCCCCATCAGCCGGCGGCTCGCCGAGGATCAGTGATCGCGTTCCGCCGCAACGCCCTGGAACCGGGCCGTTCCGGCCCGTCGGGCGTGGCTGCCGTCAGCACCGTCGTCACAAAAGCGCTCCATTGCGATGCACATGACGTCGCAGCCTTCTCCTGCCCAACCGGACCACGGTCTGCTTGGAAAAAGGGCGGGAATCGTTAGAAGAACCATCATCCTTACGAGTGCCACGACGTACGTGGCGCCGTTTCCAACTTGGGACATGTCTTTGCAGAAGACCGGGGCGGCCGACGCCGACACACGAAAGCGAACCATCTCCCTGTCACGCACGCTGGCGATCGTGATGGCGGCACTGGTGGCACTGACCGCCGCCGTCATCCTCTCCGTCGTCTGGTACATGTCGGCGGGTGCTACCCGCGAATTGCTCGCCCAGTCGGCCCATCTCGGCCTCGACGCCGTCCAGACGAAAATCGGTAGCCGCTTCGCCCCGGTTGAGGACCAGTTGGCCTTCCTGGCAAAGGAAGTCGGGGCCGGGCGCCTCGATCCGGCGGACCCGCTGGCGCTGGAGCGCGTCATGACCGGCGCGCTCGCGGCGACCCCGCAGGTGCGGGTGCTCTCCTTCGTCAAGCCAAATGGCGAAATCTTCGGCGTGACTCAAGGGTCGAAGGGCGTCTTTTCCTTCGCCGACACCATCAGGACCGACAACGAGCGCACGGAGATCGAGGAGGCGCGCCGTAGCGGCAAGGCCGAATGGGGACCGGTCTACTTCGTTCCGGACCCAGCGATACGCACGTCGGTCACAAACCTGCAGCAGCCGGCAAGCGTCGGCGACCAGTTTTCCGGGGTCTTCAGGGCAACGATCACGGTCGACGCCATTTCGGACTTCCTGCGCCAGATCGCCGTCTCCAATCCCGGGACGACACCCTTCGTGCTTTATGGCCGCGATCAGGTGCTGGCCCATCCCATGATGGCATCGGGCCATCCGCTGCTGTCGGCAGAGCACCGGCTGCCGAAGCTTGGCGAACTTGGCGATCCGTTCCTTGCCGCATTGTGGGACGGGGAACCCGAGACCTTCCATGATTCAGCACTGGAGGCGCGTGTCGTGGAGGTGGGCGACAAAGGTCGTGTCATTCTCACCCGCGAGATCAGCGGCTATGCACCTGCTCCTCTCATCGTCGGCGTCGAGGTGCCGATCGAATCGCTGGAGAAGCCGATTTCGGACCTGCTGCGTGCCGGCGTAGCCGGCCTCGTGGTGCTTCTCGCTGCGATCGTCATCGCATGGGTCGTCAGCCGTCTGATCGTTCGCCCGGTCACCAGCATGGCGCACGAGGTCCGCGCCGTTGGCATGCTCGACTTCGCGGCCCTTCACCCCCTACCCGGCAGCCTGTTTACCGAGTTGAACGAACAGGCGCGGGCCTACAATACTATGTTGAACGGGCTGCGCTGGCTCGAAACCTACGTGCCGAAGAAACTGGTGCGCCATCTCCTTGGAAGCGGCGATCTCGTCTCGAGCCAGCGCACGGTGACCATCATGTTTACCGATGTGGTCGATTTCACCGCTACCGCCGAAAAGACCACTGCTGCCGAAGTCGCCGCACTTCTGAATAGGCATTTCGATCTGCTCGGCCAATGCATCGAAGATGAGGGCGGCACGATCGACAAGTTCATCGGCGATTGCGTGATGGCATTTTGGGGCGCTCCCGACGACCAGCCGGATCATGCCGATCGCGCCATGCGCGCCGCCCGCGCCATCGCGCTTGCGGTTGGCGAGGACAATGCAGACCGGCGCCGGCAGGGTCTAGCTCCTCTGCGGGTGCGCATCGGCGTCCATTCCGGTCCGGTCGTCTCGGGCAATATCGGCATGAGCGGGCGGTCCGCCTATACGATCGTCGGCGATGCGGTGAATGTGTGCAACCGCATGGAGCAGTTCGGCAAGTCGGTTGCGCCGAACGAGGAGATCGTCGTGCTCCTGAGCGGTGAAACCGTCGATTTCCTGACCGTAGACCGCTCCGACCTTACACCGCTTGGCAAACACTGCCTTTCCGGCCGGACGGAGCAGACCGAAATCTACCGGTTGCCGACCAAAGCGGGATAAGCGGCGCGACGCGGGGACCGGCACATTCAACCATGCCTCTGCTTCAAAAGAGGGGTCTCAGAGCCTGCCGTCGGGCTCGGATCGCCATCATCCGCCTTCAGGAGACATGGGCCGTGCGCCGGCTGTCGGTGTGCATCCGCAGTGACGGACAATTGCCGCCACCCGCGCTTGGCCTGTTCGGCCATTTCGCAAGCAGTGGTCGACCCTGAAGCACTGCGGCGACTTCTACGGGCAGACTCGCTCAGCAATTTCGTACGGGCGCTGAAAAAATGCTGATTTTCGCCGCCTGGAAAGCAAAATTTAACCATACTTCTCCATCTTTTGTCCATCAGTCGTCAAGAAGGGGACAATCCGGAAGTCGCGCAGCGGTGGTCGCTCGCCGGCCTGAGGGCCTTTTGCGTGAATTTCTGGCTTGAATTGCGTAGTTGAGTAAGATCATTCGCCCACAGTCACTGAATCGTCTGTTGCGTCCATTGCTGATCACTTGCTGCGGCACCGCTCTTGTCGGCGCGGCTGCGTGGTCGCTCGTCGGCATGGTCGCGATGAACAGTTCCTACGCGCATGGCTCCGGCCGGCTGCTGCCCAAACCGCAGCTTCATCTGGCCGAGAAGGCGAAAGAGCGCGCCTGGGACAAGCACGCCAGGGTCAACCAGGCGACGAAGCTCGTCGCTGCTGCCGCAGCGCAGCCGGTGATCGTCGCAAGCCTGACGCCCAGCGAAGCGAGATTCGCCAGCGATCCTGAATTCCCGCGGGATGCCGAAATGCTCGGCAAGAGCGCACGCCTTGCGGCGGCCGTCAAGCAAGCGGTATTGGCATCGGAAAAGCTCGCCAGCAATTCTGCCCCCTCCGCTTCCCCGCACTCTCGCCACCAGACGGCGACGATGAACATGCCCGCATCGGAACGTTTCGCCCCGATGACCGGCGGTCTCGCCGACAAGCCGGCGGTCCAGCTCGCCTATGCCACCCCCTCTCAGAGCCATGTGGAAGACAGCGCGTTCTCCGCCGTGCTGACCGCGCCGGCCGAGGACGATGTCGCGGAACAACCGGAACCGGACACGGCTGACGACACGGCCGCCCTGCCGAGCCATGAGGACACGCCGTCCATCGGTCCCATGCCGCAGTTCCGCCCGCGCAGCGAGCAAGCGCAGAAGCCGGTTGCCGAGACCGAGAAACCTGCGACCGGGCAGGCAGAAATCGAGGCTGCACCTAAGGCCGAAGAGACCGGAAAGGCCGACGAACGCGAAACGCCGGCAAAGCCGAAGGTTGCCTATGCGCGGCCGGAAGATCCGACGGAGAACAGCTCCGGCACCGGCTTCGGCCAGGCGCTGCGAAACATGTTCGGCGGTGGAGCCAAGGCCGGCAATGGCGTCGCCGTCTACGACATCACCGCTGCCAAAGTCTACATGCCCGATGGCAGCGTGCTTGAGGCCCATTCCGGCATCGGCAAGATGGCCGACAATCCGCGCTACGTGGATGTCAAGATGACCGGGCCGACCCCGCCGCACACCTATAATCTCAGGATGCGCGAGACGCGCTTCCATGGGGTCGAAGCGATCCGCATGCTGCCGATCGACGGCAGGAACAAGCACGGCCGCGACGGCTTCCTGACCCACAGCTACCTGCTGCGCGGCAAGCGGGCGGAATCCCATGGCTGCGTCGCCTTCGCCGACTACCCGCGTTTCCTTACCGCCTTCAAACAGGGCAAGGTCAAGCAGATCGTCGTGGTGCCGAGCGGCGGACGCGCAGCCGGCATGCGCCTGGCGCAGAACGGCAGGAGTTCCTGACGGGTCCGCCTGTCAGGAGACACCCTACGGTCGGAATGCTGGTGAGAGACGGCAAAGGTCTTCCGCCAATGAGAAACGGGCATTAAGATCCGGGCCTCTACAGGAGCGAGATGAAGAGGACCGGGAGCCCGTCATGTGCCGCAACATAAAACCCCTGTTCAACTTCGAGCCGCCGGCTACGGACGCGGAGATCCATGACGCCGCGTTGCAGTTCGTGCGCAAACTGAGCGGAACGACCAAACCGGCCAAGCGCAACGAGGCCGCCTTCGAGCAGGCCGTCAATTCGATCGCGGCCTGCGCCCGGGAATTGCTCTATTCACTGGAAACGTCGCAGCCGCCGCGCAATCGCGAAGAAGAAGCAGCCAAGGCCCGCGCCAGAAACGCGATCCGGTTCGCCTGAGACAAAGTAGCGTCAGCAATAGCCGACGGGCTTTGTTCCCGGACCCGCTGGGAGTGCTCCTCACGCCTTGGCGGCGAGCGCGCTCAATTCTTCAAGGTCGAGGTCCCGTTCCAATTCATGCAGTGTCTCGTCGTCGATCTCGCCGGCGCGATGGAGCCGGATGAGTTCGCGCCGTCCGGTTGCGACCGCTTCGAGCACGACGTCGAAGTGGGCATGAAGAATGGGCGTGTAGTGTTCCGTGCGCTCGGCATAGTCGACGATCGACACCGCCCGGCGCTGATACCTGTCGAGCAGTTGCGGATGGATGAGGGTGCCTGCACCATCATAGGCCCGGCTCTGAATGGTCACGAGTTGTGCCTGTGCCATTGCCGCCTCGGCCTGGCTCATGCTGAGGCGCGCCTTTTCCGATGGTGGCTCGACGAGCCCCGCCCAGGCGATCACCCGCCCGAGCGTGGTGCCCTGGACGAGCACGGTCCCCAGGATGACGGCAAAGGACGTCACCAGGATGAAGTCGCGACCCGGGAAGCCCTCCGGTATGCTGAGGGCCAAGGCCAGCGTGACCACGCCGCGGACGCCCGCCCAGGAGACAACCGTTGCCGCGCGTGCGCCAAGCGGGCGATAGCGCTCCATGCCAAGGGCGTTGCCGAGGCGGATGACGAAATCCGACCCGAACACCCAGGCAAAGCGCGCGACGGAGAGCGCGACGAGGATAACAAGGATTGGCCACCACATGGTGGCGGTAACGACCCCGAAGCCGCCTCCACGCTCGACGACGCCGCGCAGCGACAGGCCGATCAGAATGAAGACGGCAGCCTCCATCAGGAAGACGATGACGGTCCAGAATGACGAGCCGCGCATGCGTGTGGCCGCGGTGAGCACGGTGTGCTGGTGCCAGCTGGCGATCAGGCCGGTGGTGACCGTGGCAATGACGCCTGAAACATGCAGAAACTCGCCGAGCAGGTAGGAGGTCCAGGAAAGCAGGGCCGTGGCAGCGATGATCAGGTATTCGTCGCCAAGACGGCGCGCTAGCACGACCCAGGCCGTGCCGATGGCGGTACCGACAAGGGCACCGCCGATGGCGAGCACGAAAAAGCTGCCGACCGCTTCGCTGGCGCTGAAGGCCCCGGTAACGCCGGCGGCAATCGCGAAGCGGAAAAGCACGAGGCCGCTCGCGTCGTTGAGCAGGCTTTCTCCCTCGAGCAGGATCTGCAACCGCCGTGGCAGCCGCACGCGCTGCAGCACGGCGCGGGCCGAAACCGCATCGGGCGGTGAGACGATCGCTCCAAGCGCCGCGCAGGCAGCCCAGGGGAGCGAGGGGAACAGCAGGTGCGTGACCATGGCGACCAAGGCACAGGTGAAAAATACCGCGCCGATCGCCAGCGAGGCGATGCCGATGAGATGACGGCGCAGGCGGCCGAGAGCGATCGTCCATGCGCCGTCAAGCAGCAGCGGCGGCAGGAAGATGACGAGCACCAGGTCGGGATCCACCTCGATCGTCGGCAGGCCCGGCACGAAGGCGAGCAGCGCCCCGCCGGCCAGGAGTGCCACGGAAGGCGGCAACCCGAGCCTGTGGGCGACATAGTGCAGCGCGATGATCGCCACAAACATGCCAATCACCAGCTCGAACAGATGTGTCGGTTCCACGCGCTCTGCCTCCCCCGCTCCAGGACGCGAGCATTACAGAACGCGTTTTGCCGAAACGCAATTGGTGCGCGTCACATCAACAGCGCCTGCGAAGCGGTTCAAGCGGAGAAAAGAGGTGCGGCCAAGAAAGAAAAAAGGGCCGACGGAAGACCGCGGCCCATAAGGTGTGAAGGTCAATAAACCTCCAGAGGGGAACAGCTGCTGCGGCGGTATTGGGAGGAGAACCGCCATGTGCATCAGCTGTGTGCTTTATGCCTGATTTTTGACCACTTGGAAAACAAATATTGTGCAATGCAGCTATGCGTGCACTGCACACGAGCAGGTCCAAGCCGTGCCCTTCCCCCGCACTCGGTGAGCGCGGCGCACCAAAGAACATGACGAGCGCCTCGCGGCCGAAGAAAGTTCTGGAAAGAGGATCGGGACCGGCGCGAAGCACCGGTCCCGATGATATAGCTGCTACACTAGCGACCGTGGGATCGGCCGCATGAACATGCTAGAGCGGTTTTCTCGATCAGAAAGGCCGGCTTCGCAGCTGCCCGAGTTGTCCGCATTCTATCCACCGGTTGTACACAGGCCGATCTTGCCGCAACACCTTGGTAGAGCTTCCCTTTCCTCGCCTCTGTGATTAGTGCCCTTTTCGCCGGGAGCGATGGGCGCATTCGTGCGCGGATCTCAGGTCAGCGACGCAAGACGGGTTTCCGCGTCGATCAGGCAGGCCGCGATCGCGGCCACCAGCAGCAGACCTGCAAAGGTGCCGATGGCAAGCCCGAAGCTCTGGACCACCAGCATGCCGATCAAGGAAGGGGCGAGCAGACCGCCGAGCCGCGCCATGCCGCCCGCCGCGCCCATTCCGGTTGCGCGCGACTCCGTCGGATAGAGCTCCGGCGTATAGGCATAGAGCGCGCCCCAGGTGCCGAGCAGCGCAAAGCTCATGATGAGCAGCGATGCTGCGATGATCGTCGCCCCGTCCGCCACGACGAAAAGCAGGCAGCTCAAGGCGGAGAGAAGGCAAAAGCCGATCAGCGTCGGCCGGCGTCCCCAGGCCTCGACGCCATAGGCGGCGAGCGCATAGCCTGGAATTTGCGCCAAGGCGATGAGAACGAGGAAACCATAACCGCGGACGAAGCCGAAGCCCTCGCCCGCGAGCCGCGGTGGCATCCAGGTGAAGACGCCGTAGTAGGACACGGAGACGAGGAACCACACCGCCAAGATCAGAAGACTGCGACGGCGCAGATCCCCGGAAAAGATGCCGGCGCTCGGGGAGGCCGCAGGAAGCACGATCGATACCCCCGTTTCGAGCTGAGGGCGGCGATTGGCGACGAGCATCCGGTTGACGATGGCTGTTGCCTCAGCAGCCTTGCCCGCGCGAAGCAGATAGAGTGGCGACTCCGGGACGAGGAAACGCAGTCCGAGGCCGAGCACCGCAGGAATGGCCGTGACAGCGAAAATATAGCGCCACGCGTCAGTGAGTTCAGCGAGTGCCACGAGCCATGCCGCCACAGCGACAATCAGGGTTCCGACGGCCCAGAACCCCTCGAGCATGACGAGCCAGCGACCACGGCTTCGGGCGGGCAGGAACTCCGACATCATGGCGTAGTCGACCGGCAGGGTACCGCCGACCGCAACACCCGTGAGGAAACGCAGGAGCAAGAGGATGCCGAAGCTGGGAGCGAAAATCGACAGCATGCCGAAGATCGCATCGCAGGCCACGGTGACGATCAGTACCCGCCGGCGACCGATCCGATCGGCAAGTCGGCCGAAACCAACCGCCCCGATCAGCATGCCGAGAAAGAACAGGGTCCCGGTCTGGAGTGCCTCAGGAACCGTCAGACCGAACGTCGCGGCGATGGAGGCTGCCGTGAAACCAACGGCGAGAACCTGCATGGCATCGGCCGCCCAGACCAACCCGAAGATGCCGATCAAACGGTACTGATAGGGTCCCGTGCCGGCACGGTCGAGCGCTTCGTTCATCGTGATCGTGGTCATTCCGTCCTGCCTTGCAATCGATGCGCGGACACTACGTCGGCAGATCGAACTTGAACAGCGGCCCTCGGACGCGGCGGCAGACCGGCTGTACCGCGGCAATGACGGTTTGCGCCGCCTTGCAAAGATTCTTTCTGAAGAAATCAGAAGTTGCGCCACCAGGGCCAGCACGCACGGTGAACTAGCAATCAACGACTGGTTTCTCGCTCCTGGCGCCGCGATCGGAAGCAACCCAACTTGCGCGCCTGGGCGCCTTGCAGGGTCTTGCAAAGATTCTTGCATCGCCCTCGTTGACGGCACGAAAGATTGCAGAAACGATAGATCCTGCAAATGAACTTGCGGGGACGTCATGACGATACTCGATCGTATCAAGACCCATTCCAGGCGGCTGACCGATGCGGATCAGAAACTGATCGCGACCATGCTGGAAAACCGGGCGGAAGCTGCGTTCCTGTCGGGCCCGCAGCTTTCCCAGCGCGCTTCCGTTCACGAGGCCACGGCCACGCGGCTTGCGCAGAAGCTGGGCTACAAGGGTTTTCCGGACCTTCGCGCACAATTGCAGCGTGAGGTGCTGGATGATCAGGACGCCGCCAACCGCATGCGCCGGTCGGTCTCCAAGGTCGAGCATGGCGATTACCTGACCGATCTGATTGCGGCCGAGATCACGGCACTCGAAACGCTCGCCCGGTCGGTCGAACAGGCGGAAATCGACCGGGCTGCCGATCTGATCTTTTCCGCGCGCCGCGTCTTTATTTTCGGGCAGGGCCATGCGCAATCCGTCGCCGGCTTCCTGCAACGCCGCCTCGATCGCTTCGGCATGACCACGATCCAACTGACGGGGCGCGGCCGCGACATAGCCGAGCGCCTGGTCAGCATGGATGCTGGCGACCTGGCGGTGGCGCTTGCTTTCCGCAAGCAACCGCAAAGCTACGGCCCGCTGATGCGGCACGCGACGCGCGTCGGCGCGAAATCGATCCTCGTTTCCGATCTGGCCGGGCCGCTGATGGAGCCCGCCGCCGATCTGATGCTCGCGGCGCCAAGGGGGCGCTCGGGAAGCGAATTCCAGACACCGACGATCCCGTTTGCGATCGTCAACGCCATCGTCCTGACGATCGCCGGGCGCCACCAGGGGCAGGTCATCGGCAGGCTGGAGAAGCTGTCGGAGCTGTTCAACGACTTCGACTGAGGGAAATGAAAAGGGAGGAGAAAAACATGTTGAAACGACTGACCAATGCCGCACTTGCCGCGTGTTTCGTATTGCCGTCGATCGCGATGGCGTCCGATCTCGATGGATTGACACCGCAGCAATTGCTGCCGCTCGCGCAGAAGGAGGGGAGCGTCACCGTCTTCTCGCTGTCGAGCCGTATCGCCAAGATCGAGAAGGCATTCGAAGAAGCCTACCCGGGCATCGACCTGATCGGCCTAGACATGAGCTCGACCAAGCAGATCGCCCGCGTCGAGGCGGAACAGCAGGCCGGCGTGCACGCCGTCGACGTACTTTACATCGCCGATACGCCCGTCGTGTTCACCAAGCTTCTGGAGGGAAAGCGGATCGTGAACTACGTCCCGCCGCGTGTCTTGAATGAACTGGAAGACCGCTACAAGGCACCGCTTCTGACCCAACGCCTCTCGACCAAGGTGCTGATGTACAACGAAAAGGCGTTTCCGGACGGTTCGCCCGTCACCAATCTCTGGCAGCTTACGGAGCCGGAATGGCAGGGCCGGGTGCTGATGGTCGATCCGAGCCAGCGCGGAGAACTGCTCGATCTCTTGACCGAGATCGCACTTCATCCGGACGAGATGGCGGCCGCCTACAAGGCGCATTTCGGCAAGGACATCGAAGTGGAAGGCGATCTTCAGGGCGCCGGCGAGCAGTTCATCAAGGACCTGTTTGCCAATGACCTGATCCTGCTCCCGAACAGCGACGTGCTCAACAAGTCGATCGGCGACGTCAATGCCAAGAACCCGCCCGTCGGCTTCGGCACCTATTCCGACCGCCGCGACAACGAGAAGGAAGGTTGGGCCCTGCAGATCGCCAACAACGTCGAACCGGCCAACGGCATCCTCTTTCCGGCGGTGCTGACAGTCGCCGACAAGGCGCCGCATCCGGCAGCAGCCCGGTTGCTGATCGACTTCATGTTCGGCGACGACACGCCAACGGGCGGAGCCGGCTTCGAGCCGTTCAATGTTCCCGGCGACTACGCAACCCGCAAGACCATCGCCGACCATTCTGACTCGGTCAAACTCAGCGAGCTGAAGGCCTGGACGATCGATCCGGCAAAGACGGCCGCTGCGCGCGGGCGCATCGCCGACCTGATCATCACGCTCCAGTAACGGTAACCGTCTGTCGACATGCTTTTCGCAACGCGTGTCGACAGACGCCGAGGCTCGCACATGACATCCCTATCCATATTCGCACCATCGGGCAGCCGGCTGCTCCGATCGGGCTTCCTCTTGCCGGCGCTTCTCGTTGCCATCGTCGCCATTCTGGTTGTTGCTCCGCTGCTGCGCATCCTCGTCACCACGTTGACGCCGGAGGGGCTTGCGGCGTGGAAGGCCGTGCTCATCAGTCCCTTGTCCGCCAATCTCTGGTGGCGGCCGCTCCTCAATACGATGGTCCTCGGCTTCAGCGTCGGTGGCGGCTGCCTGCTCATCGGCGGGTTCCTCGCCTGGCTGGTCGTGCTCACCGACGTCCCGGGCCGCCGCTTCCTCGGCCTGATGGCGACGCTGCCCTACATGATCCCGAGCTTTGCCGCCGCCCTTGCCTGGGGCACGCTGTTTCGCAATTCCCGCCTCGGCGGCTCGGCCGGTTTCTTCGAGACCAGCGGCCTTGCCATTCCGGACTGGCTCGCCTGGGGCCTGATCCCGACGGCAATCGTGCTGATCGCGCATTACTATTCGCTCGCCTACACCATCATCGCCGCGGCACTGAGCTCGGTGGGTGCCGACCTCGTCGAGGCCGGACAAATGGCCGGCGCCAAGCGCCCTCGCATCTTCTTCGGCATCATCCTGCCGGTCGTCACACCGGCCTTGATCGCCGCCACGTCCCTGACCTTCGCCGGCGCCGTCGCCAACTTCGCCGCACCCGCACTGCTCGGCCTGCCGGTGCGCATGCAGACGCTTTCCACCCGCCTCTTCGGCATGATCGAGACGGGGCAGAACGAGCGCGGCTTTGTCATCGCTCTACTGCTGATCGCTGTGTCTGCTCTCTTTCTCTGGCTCTCGGACCGTATCGTCTCCGGGCGCAAGGCCTTCATCACCGTGACGGGCAAGGGCGGGCGGACCAAACGTTTCCCGCTCGGCGCCTGGCGCTGGCCGCTCTTCGCCATCGCCGTCGTCATCGGGCTTCTGACAACGATCCTTCCGGTCCTCGTGCTAGCCGCGTCGAGCCTTGCGCCACAAAGCGGCGCACTCTTCTCCAACTGGACGCTGCATTTCTGGATCGGCGAAGGCGGCGGCGAGATGGCGCAGGGACAGGCCGGAATCTTCCGCAATCCCGTACTGATCGATGCGATCTGGAACACGATCCGCCTCGGCCTCGTCGTCGCCTTCACGACGATGCTGCTCGGCCTTGCGCTTGCCTATACCATCGTGCAACGCAAGGGCAGCCTGCTTGCGACGCTCCTCAGCCAGCTCGCCTTCCTGCCGTTGCTGGTACCGAGCATCGCCTTTGCCGCCGCCTATATCGCGCTCTTCGGCGCGCCGATCGGGCCGCTGCCCTCGCTATACGGCACCTTCGCGCTGCTGGTCATCGCGGCATCCGCGCACAACCTGCCCTTTGCCGTGCAGTCCGGCCGCTCCGTGCTTGGCCAGATCTCCGCCGATATCGAAGAAAGCGCCCGGCTCACGGGTGCGGGCCTGATCCGTCGTCTCTTCGCGATCATCTTTCCGCTCGCCATCCGCGGCCTCTTTGCCGGGGCAATCCTCGTCTTCGTCAAGATGGTGCGGGATCTGTCGCTGGTGGTGCTGTTGTTCACCGCCACCTCGCCGGTACTCAGCATGGTTGCCTACCGCTATGCGGCCGAAGGTTTCATGCAGTTCGCCAATGCCATCACCCTCGTCATCCTCGTCGTCTGCCTGGCTGCCTCGTTCCTCGCCCACGCCCTGCAGAACCGGGTCCAGAAATGGAAACAACCATGAACGCCATAACAACCGGCACCGCGGACGCCATCAAGATCCGCAGCCTCGTCAAAAGGTTTGGTGCCTTCACCGCCGTCAAGGACGTCAACATCTCCGTACCCGCCGGTTCCTTCCTGGTTCTCGTCGGGCCGTCAGGCTGTGGCAAGTCGACTCTCCTGCGCATGCTGGCCGGGCTCGAGAGCCCGAGCGAAGGGGAAATCGACTTCGTCGGACAGACCGTTTCCAGCGGTGCAGGCGGCGTCATCGCCGACGCCGGCCGGCGCAATGCCGGCCTCGTTTTCCAGAGCTACGCGCTCTGGCCGCACATGACCGTCGCCGGCAACATCGCCTGGCCCCTCAAGGTCGCCAAATGGCCACGGGACAAGCGGGAAGGGCGCGTGAAAGAGGTGCTTTCGTTTCTCGGCATCGACGCGCTTGCCGAGCGCTATCCGGCAGAGATCTCCGGCGGCCAGCAGCAGCGCGTGGCGATTGCCCGCACGATCGCGCCAGAGCCGAGCATCCTGCTCTTCGACGAGCCGCTGTCGAACCTCGATGCCAAGCTGCGCATCGAAATGCGCAGCGAACTGATGCGTATCCACCGGGCGACCGGCGCAACATCGGTCTATGTGACGCACGACCAGGTCGAGGCCATGACCATGGCGACCCATGTGGCCGTGCTCAACAATGGTCGCGTCGAACAGTTCGGCAAGCCGATCGATCTGCTGCGCAACCCGCAGACCACCTTTGTCGCGACCTTCCTCGGCACGCCACCGGCAAACCTGATACCGGTACAACGGGTGGATGACAGGTTCATGTTCGGCGAAACGGCGCTCGCGCCGGCAACCCTTGCGGTCGGCCGCGACGCAGTGCAGCTCCTCTATCGCGCCGAGGACGTCAGCGTCGGCTCGGTCGCCGGAGCCCCATCGCTCTCCGCCCGCTTTGCCGAAGCCGCGCCGATTGCCGGACGCACCATGGTGACGGCGATGGTCGACGAGATGCGCGTCACCGCCATGGCCGACGGCTACTTCACCGCGACGCCCGGGGAGACGATCCCCCTTTCCTTCATTCGTACACCCGATGCGGTTTTCGCCGCCACCGGAGAAAGGATCCATCAATGAGGCTCATCCTCATGCGCCACGGCGAGACCGAATGGAACGCTGAACAACGGCTTCAGGGCCAGGACAACTCGCTCTTGTCCGAGCGCGGTGTCGCGCAGGTGCGGCGGTTTCGCCCCTATGCCAAGGCGCTGAAACCGGTTCGCATCATTGCGTCCGATCTCGGGCGCACCCGGCAGACCGTCGCACTCATCGGCCATCCCGATGCGCCAACGGACGAGCGTTTTCGCGAGCTCGACATGGGCGAGTGGACCGGGCGGCGCAAGCCGGACCTGATCGCCGAACGCCCGGAGGAATATGCGGCCTGGCGCGCCGGGACCTTCACCCCGGCCAATGGCGAAACCTGGGGTGCCTTTCGCGGGCGCGTGGCCGAAGGCGTTCACGACTGGATGTCCCGCACGGAAGGGGACCTGTTGATCGTCGCCCATGGCGGCGTCGTCCGCGCCGCCTGCCACGAATTCCTCGATCTTCCGCCGTCGCGCGTCGTTCCGGTGACCCCTGGGACGGCAACCATCCTGCATTTCCCGCGACGCGGCAGCATGGCCGCGCAGCTCGAAGGCTACAATATCGGCTCTGTCGCCCCCGACGAATCCGTCGCCGACTGATGCCTGCGACGAGGGCAGCGAGATGAACTCCGGAACATTGGTCATCCTGGAACTCCTTGGCGGCGTGGCGCTGCTTCTGTGGGGCGTGCGCATGGTGCGCACCGGCGTCATGCGTGGCTGGGGTGACCGGCTGCAGCGTTTCGTCGAGGAGCGCCTGTCGAACCGGCTCACGGCCTTCGGCAGCGGTGTGCTGGCGACCGCCGTGCTCGGCAGCGCAACGGCGATGGCGCTGATCGTTGCCGGACTTGCGGGCGCCGGGGCGATCTCGGCACCAACAGGACTTGCGGTCCTGCTTGGGGCGGATATCGGCTCGGCGCTCGTCTCGGGCCTCTTTGCCTCCGGCTCCTCGCTCGCGGCGATGCTCGCCCCACTGTTTCTGTTCGCCGGCTATGTCGCCTTCAACGCGTCGAGCGAATTTCGCCCGCGAAATGCGGGGCGCATCCTGATGGGCCTCGGCCTGATGCTGATGGCGTTGAAGGTGATCGTTGCCGCGACCGCGCCGCTGCGCCAGGCGACGCTCTTCCACGATGTTCTGGGAACCGTTGCCGGTGAGCCCGTGCTCGGCTTCCTCGTCGGCGCATTGCTTGCCTGGCTCTGTCACTCGACGCTCGCGGTCATCCTGCTTGTGGCTTCGCTTCTGATGAGCGGCAGTCTCGAAATTGCCGGAGCCGTGCCCCTGATCCTGGGCGTCAATTTCGGGGGCGGCCTTCCGGCCGTCAGCGCCACGCTCGACCAGCCACCCGTGGCCCGCAAGCTGCCGCTCGCCAACCTGTTTTGCCGCGGTCTTTTGGCGATCGCGCTCCTGCCTTTTGCGCGAGAGATCGTGGAGATCGCCGGGCGCCTGCCCGCCGAGCCGCTCCACGTCGCCGTCGGCCTCCACGCTGCCTTCAACCTGCTGGTCGCAGCCGTGTTCCTGCCGCTGTCTCCGATCGTCATCCGCCTGGTCGAGCGCCTTGTCCCGGCACGCCCCGTCGCGGACGACCCGCTTGCGTCCCCGCGCTATCTCGACGGAAGGACCCTCGAAACACCGGCAATCGCGCTCAGCAATGCGACGACCGAAACGATACGCATGAGCGAATTATTGGAACGCATGTTCCTGATGTCGCTGACGGCGCTGCAAACCGGTCGGATGGAACCGCTGAAGGAATTGCCCTCGATCGACGCGAGGCTTGGAAACTACATGGCCTCGGTCCACGCCTATCTCGGTCAGTTGACGCAGGACGAGCTTTCGGCCGAGGATACCGGCAGAGCCCACGAGATCATGCTGTTTGCGAGCAATCTCGAACATGCCGGCGACGTCATCAAGCTCAGCCTCGCCGACCGCATTCGGGCCAAGGTCAAGCAGGACGTCGCCTTGAGGGCGAGCCAGCGCGAGGCACTCGATGCCCTCTCGGAAGTGATCGCCGCGTCGCTCAGGCTGCTTCCTGCGGCGCTCCTGTCGCGCGACGTCTCCGCCTCAGCCCGCCTTGCAGCCCAGAAGGATCGCTTTCGAGACTTGGAGGATGACGTCGTCGGCCGGCATCTCGGTCGCGAACGCATCGAAGCGGCCGGCGATGCGAAAGGCAATGCGCTGTTCATCGACCTCGTTCGCGACCTGCACAGGATCAACTCCGATATCGCCGCCGCCGGCTACCCGCTGGTTCAGGCAGCCGGGCTGTTGAGCAGCAGCCGAATCAGAAGCACTCTGCCGGCAGGTGCTGCCGGCTGAACGGAGGACGACTGTCAGCTTCGGTCGTGTCGTGTCCGTTTTCGGCGCGCCAGGAGTCTTGAAGCCACTTTTCCGTGCCGCGATGGCCCGGCAACGTGATCCAATAGTGTTCGTCAAGCGGCGGCGTTCTCTCAAAACGCCCCCGACCCGTCAGTAGGGCGAGATGCAGATCTGCCGCGGACCGTGATAGGGCTGGTACGTATCGTCGTAAGCTCTGTAGGACCGGTAGCGGGCATAGCACCAACTCGTGTGCGCATCGCCGCCATAATAGGTCTGCCGGTAATAGCGCGGCGCATAGTAGCGCGGGCGATAGTAGGTCGGGCCGTAATAGCCTTGGTTGTAGTAGCCCTGATTGTAATAACCCTGATCGTAGTAGCCCGAGCCATAATAGGGCTGCGCCAGCGCTCCACCGATGATCGCACCAGCGGCCAGTCCGCCGAGCGCCCAGGCCCAATCGTCGCCGCCGCCGTGGTTGTGCCCGTGATAATTACCGCCATGGTAGCCACCGCGGTAACCGCCACCGTATCGTCTGTACTGAACCAGTTGCGCTTGCGCCGTCTCGATCTTCGGGGCGCCCGCTATCGTGGGAAATGCCATGGCCGGCGAAACGCTGGTCAGCGCCGCCGCCGTGGACAAGGCAATGATCGTCAGCCTGTTCATTGGCTTACCTCCATTTTCCCCGCTTGTGCCGGAGTATACATCGGAAAAGCCGCCGAAGCACTGCGTTTTGGCGGCGCGCGCCGCCGGGTGTGGCGCGCCGCCGGACGCGTTTCTTTCGGACAACCGCACGCGAGATCGGCTTGGCCGCCCACTAAGGATCGGGTTTCCGAGATCTTCACGCCCGTACGGCTGCGCCTTTGATCGCGGAGGATGCTCATACCGCGTGCCACCATCTTTTATTTCATTTTTCGCAATTCAATCGCAATTATTATTGCAATTCAACGGCGCAATCCGGTCGGCTACATCTGTTCTCACCAAACGAGTTCACCACCGACCGGAACGACCAGGCACCGACGCCCCGCTTTTCAACCAGCTCAAAGAGGAGAAAGCCCATGTCCAAACTCGAAGTCCTGACCCCGCAGAACAGCCAGCTGATCTTCATCGACCAGCAGCCGCAGATGGCCTTCGGCGTTCAGTCGATCGACCGCCAGGTGCTGAAGAACAACGTCGTCGGCCTTGCCAAGGCCGCAAAGGTCTTCGACATCCCGACGACGATCACCACCGTCGAGACCGGATCCTTCTCCGGCCACACCTATCCCGAACTGCTCGCCGTCTTCCCGGAAAACGATATCCTCGAACGCACCTCGATGAACTCCTGGGACGATCAGAACGTCCGCGACGCGCTGGCCAGGAATGCCGCCAACGGCCGCAAGAAGATCGTCGTCTCCGGTCTGTGGACCGAAGTCTGCAACACCACCTTTGCGCTCTCGGCCCTCCATGATGTCCCGGACTACGAGATCTACATGGTCGCCGACGCCTCCGGCGGCACCTCGGTCGATGCGCACAAATACGCCATGGACCGCATGGTCCAGGCCGGCGTCATCCCAGTCACCTGGCAGCAGGTCCTGCTCGAATGGCAGCGCGACTGGGCCCGCAAGGAAACCTACAATGCCGTCACTTCGCTGGTGAAGGAACATTCCGGCGCCTATGGCATGGGCATCGATTACGCCTACACCATGGTCCACAAGGCCGACGAACGCGTCCGTCACGGCAAGACGATCGGCCCCAACCCGGTCAAGTGACCCCCGGCCCGACCAGCGAAGCTCCCCATCGCTTCGGCACGATTGACAAGGCCGGTCCCGCAAGGGGCCGGCCTCTGCGTTTATGCGATTTCGATTGAGATCGCGACACGCCCCGAAAGCCGCAGATGGCCTTTCAGGTCGCGTTTCCCGGCTCTCCGCATGCCGCAAGCCCGGTTGCCGGCACCACTATGCCGAATTTGAAATTAAGGAACACAGTCATTTTCCAAATTTGATTGACAACTCGGCTCCTCGCGCGCATTTTAGAAAACAATAGTTTTCCTAATTCGGCGAACGGCGTTTTGGATCGCCCCGCCATACCGGGGAAAGGAACCGGTCATGAACCAGCACACGGCAATCGCCATCACAGAAGCCCCCTCTCCGACTGCCGAGACGTTGCCGGCCATTCGGCTCCCCGAGGAACTGCCTGCTATCCCGCCTGCCCTGGCGCCGAACGCGAAGGTACCCGCGAAGCGGTGGCTGCGCGGCCTGCTCTTCGCCTCGGTGGCCGCCGCAGCCCTGGCGGCCGCCGCCGATTTCGGGTGGGGATACTGGACGACAGGCCGCTTCCAGGTGTCGACCGACGACGCCTATGTGAAGGCCGACAGCACGACGATTGCGCCCAAGGTATCCGGCCATATCGCCGAGGTGCTCGTGGCCGACAACGAGCGGGTGAAGGCGGGACAGATCCTCGCCCGCATCGACGACCGCGATTTCAACGTCAGCCTCGAACGGGCGATGGCCGAGGTCGAGGCAGCCGAAGCCAACATCGCCAACAAGCAGTCGGCCCTGGTGGCCCAGCAATCCGCGATCGAAGCGGCAAAGGCGACGGTCGAGGCCGACAGGGCCGACCAGACCTTTGCCGAACAGGACGACAAACGCTATTCGGAACTCGCCAGACAGGGCTTCGGCACCATTCAGAATGCTCAACAGGCGGCTTCGCGCATCACGGCCGCCCGTGCCGCGGTAACACGGGATACGGCAGCACTTGCCAATGAAACCAAGCAGCTTGACGTGATCAAGGCCGAAGTCGCCCAGGCGAAGGCGGCACTCGACAGCGCCAAGGCGGCGCAGAACCAGGCTCGCCTGAACCTCTCCTATACCACCCTTGCCGCCCCCATCGATGGCGTGATCGGCAACCGTACCCTGCGGGTCGGCCAATATGTACAGGCCGGCACCCAGTTGATGGCCGTCGTCCCGACGGAGGCGGCCTACATCGTCGCCAACTACAAGGAGACCCAGCTTACCGGCGTCCATCCCGGCCAGAAGGTGACAGTCGAAGTGGACACCTTCCCCGGCCAGGTCTTCGAGGGGCATGTCGACAGCATCTCGCCGGCGAGCGGCCAGGAATTTGCGCTGCTGCCGCCGGACAATGCGACGGGAAACTTCACGAAGGTGGTGCAGCGCATTCCGGTCAAGATCGTACTCGACCGGGGCATCCCACGATCGGTGATCTTGCGGCCCGGCATGTCGGTCTACCCGACCATCGATACCAACCCGACGGCGACCGAAGTCGCGTCAAAGTCGGAAAAGATCTACTAGGGGCGATTGGGCGCCCGTCTCACCAGCCAGACACGGCAGGAGGGTGTTATGTCCACCATTGCTGATACAGCTGCCCCCGGCACGCTGCCAACCGCAGCGGCGCCCTCTGAAAAGGCGAGCACGAAAGCATGGATCGCGGTGATTGCCGGCCTGATCGGCGCCTTCATGGCGATCCTGAACATCCAGATCACCAACGCCTCGCTGCTCGATATCGAGGGCGGCATCGGCACGGGCGTCGACAACGGCGCCTGGATATCGACCTCCTACCTGATCGGCGAGATCGTGGTGATCCCCCTTACCGACTACTTCAGCCGCGTCTTCTCGTTCCGGCGCTACATCCTGGCAAATGCCATCCTGTTCCCGATCTTTTCCGCGGCTTGCGCCTTCGCCCATGATCTCGGCTCGATGATCGTGCTGCGCGGTCTGCAGGGCGTTGCGGGTGGCGTGCTCATCCCCATGGCTTTCACGATGATCCTGACCCGGTTGCCCAAGGCGCAGCAGCCGTTCGGGTTGGCACTCTTCGCCCTGTCCGTCACCTTCGCGCCGGCGATCGGCCCGACGATCGGCGGCTATCTCACCGAGAACTACGGCTGGCAGTCGATCTTCTTCGTCAACACGCCTCCAAGCATGGTCATGGTGGTTGCGCTCTACTTCACGCTCGAGAAGAAGCAAATGCAATTGTCCCTGCTCAAGGAGGGCGACTGGGCCGGCATCATCACCATGGCGATCGGGCTCTCGGCCCTGCAAACCGTACTCGAGGAGGGCAACAAGGACGACTGGTTCCAGTCGCCGCTCATCGTCAAGCTCGCCTTGGTCGCAACCGTGTTTCTGACCGCCTTCGTCATCATCGAACTCAAGGTCGAAAAGCCGCTGGTCCAGCTGCGTCTGCTCAGGCAGCGCAACTTCGGCGTCGGTGTCCTCGTCAACGTGCTGGTCGGCGTGGCGCTGTTCGGCACCGTCTACATCCTGCCGCAGTATCTGGGTCAGGTGCAGCGCTACAATGCCGAGCAGATCGGCTTCGTGCTCGCCTGGACCGGGTTGCCGCAGCTCCTCATCATTCCGCTCGTACCGACATTGATGAAGCGCTTCGACGCGCGCTACGTCGGCTTCGTCGGCATCAGCATCTTCGCCGTCAGCTGTTTCATGAACACGACGCTCTCGCTCGACAGCGCCGGCGACCAGTTCTTCGTACCCAATATCGTGCGCGCCATCGGCCAGGCACTGGTGCTGACGCCGATCACGGTGATCACGACCGCCGGCATTGCTCCAAGCGAGGCGGCCGCCGCTTCCGGCCTGTCGAACATGCTGCGCAATCTCGGCGGTGCAGTCGGAACGGCCACGCTCGCGACCGTGCTCACCAAGCGCGAGCAGTTCCATTCCAACATCATCGGCCAGTCCGTCACGCTTTCCCGCGACGAGGTCCGTGACCGGATCGGCGATCTGACCCAGCACTTCTTGACGCATGGCGTAACCGACGCCGCCGTTGCACAGCACAAGGCGATCGCAGTTATCGGCGCGACGGTTCACCGCCAGGCGCTTATCCTGGGCTTCAGTGATACGTTCGCCGTAATCGGCACCGTGTTGGCGCTCGCTGCCATCGCCCTGCTTTTCACCCGCAAGATCCAGCTCGGCGGCGCAGGTGCGGGCGGTGCCCATTGAATGCCCGCAGGTCAAAGGACGCGCACTTAGAGGAGGCAGATCATGAACAGTTCGACGCCCGCTCGCCTCTTTCTCGACGACCTCTATGTGGGCCAACGCTTTACAAGCGCGACCCATATCATCGACGAAGCCCAGATCAAGGCTTTCGCCATGCAGTTCGACCCGCAGCCTTTTCACCTCGACGAGGCAAAGGCCAGGGACACGCTCTTCAAGGGGCTGGCCGCAAGCGGATGGCACACCGCCGCCATCACGATGCGCCTCAATGTCGAGACCGGCCTGCCATTTGCCGGTGGCCTCATCGGCGCAGGCGGAGAAATCAACTGGCCGGCGCCGACGCGCCCCGGGGACACGCTGCATGTGGAAAGCGAAGTGGTGGAGATCATACCGTCCCGCTCGAAGCCTGATCGCGGCATCGCCGTCGTTGTCAGCAGCACCATCAATCAGCGTGGCGAAGTGGTGCAGAACCTCAAAGCCAAACTCGTCCTCAAGCGGAAAGCGGCAGATTGACGCTGACCCAGCCCGAATAGGTGCAAGGACGGGCGACCTTCATTCCGTCGCAACCAAATCATCTAGCATCGGACTGGCCAGCGCGAGCCGGACCGCGCGCTCGGACAGACGGCGTTGCACGCGCCGAGCAGAGGCTGGAAACGAGGCAATGCTCGTATTTCTCAACAATCAACCGACCACTGCCGCGTTCACGGCGTGCGCGAATGCGGAGGCACTGCGATGGAACTGACCGCCCTGACCATTATGGTCGCCTTTGCCGGGGTATTCCTGATCTGCTTCATGAAGGGGGCGTTTGGCGGCGGTTTTTCCATACTCGGTATCCCGCTGCTGTCGCTGGTGATGGACCCGGTCACCGCCGGCGGCCTTCTCGCGCCGCTCTTCGTGGCAATGGATCTGTACGGCTTGCGCTACTTCAAGCGCACGACCTGGTCTGCTCCCGACCTCGTGCTGCTGCTTCCGGGGCTCGTGATTGGCATCGGGCTCGGCTATCTGCTGTTCCGCTTTCTCGATCACCGCACCGTCGCGATCGTGATGGCGGCGACGACGCTGCTCTTCGTCGGCCTGTGGCTTGCAAGGGGCGCAGAGGTAACGGCGCGCCCACGCTCGACCCCCAAGGCAATTTCGGCCGGCCTCGCCTCAGGCATCACCACGATGGTCGCCCACTCCGGCGGACCGCCACTGGCGATGTATCTTCTGCCGCTTGGCCTCAGCAAGGAGGTCTATGCGGGAACGACGAGCCTTTTCTTTACCGTCGGCAATGCGACCAAGGCCCTGCCATGGTTGTTCCTGGCAAAGCCGAACGCCGATCTCGGAGTGCTGATGGCGATCTGCCTGTTCGCCATTCCGAGCGGTGTTACGCTCGGCTGGCGGCTCCAGGGCAGGCTCTACCAGCGGCAGGTCTATCGCGCCTGCTATGGATTGCTGGCCCTGGTCGCGCTGAAGCTATTGTGGGACGGTGTTTCCGGCTTTCTCGCTTGACCGCCGCATCGCCTGACGACCCAAGGAAGCGAGACAACCCAAAGAAGATGGCGTTGCGAAGGCGCAGATCACGCCATAGGCTTATCGCGCAAGCTGCGCCTGCAAGGCTTCGCACTTTGCGTATTGACCTAAGTTTCTCAAAGAGTTGAAGTACCCTGGCCACTCAAGCGAGGAATTTCACCCTGCACAGCAGCGCACCCTTCACGGCAGCGGGAGAGATGGGTCAGCTGATCCGATCTCATCGCTGGGATGACAGCCCGCTCGGCCCCATGGAGGCTTGGCCGCCATGCCTGGCGGCGGCGGTCGACATCATGTTGCCGGCGCAGGCGCAGATTGTGATGTTCTGGGGCGAGGAGTTCGTTGCGCTCTACAACGACGCCTATGCGCCCACCATCGGGGACAAGCACCCTCGTGCGCTGGGGCGCCCGGCACGCGAAAACTGGGGTGAGCTTTGGGGTGACCTCGAACCTCTGCTGCAGCGCGTGCTGAAGCGCGGCGAGACGGTGGTTGCGAAAGACCGTCCCTTCTACATCGAGCGTCACGGTTATCCCGAAACGGTGTACTTCGATATCTCCTACTCGCCCGTCCGGGACGAGGAAGAGAGGGTTCGAGGCGTGTTCTGCATTGTCAACGAAACGACGGAACGCGTGAAGTTCGAGAGCGCCCTGCAGGCCAACGAAGAGCGGCTTCGCGCAATCTTCTCGCAATCGGCCGCCGGCATCAGCCAGATGGACCTGACGGGCCGCTTCCTCTTGGTCAACAATCGCTTCTGCGAAATCGTCGGCTACAGCGAAGCCGAATTGCTGACGATGCGCATGCATGACATCACCTTTCCCGAAGACGTCGCCGAAAGCGCCCGCCTGTTCAAGACGATGGTGAGCACGGGCCAAAGCTACGAGATCGAGAAGCGCTACCTGCGCAAGGATGGTGGTCTTGTCTGGGTAACGAACTCGGTCTCCGCGCTCCGCGACGAGCGCGGCAATTTTCGTCAGGCCGCCGCCGTCATCGTCGACATCACCGAGCGCAAGCGGGCCCAGGAGGTCGAGCGTCGTCTTGCGGCCATCATCGCGTCCTCCAACGATGCCATCCTCGGCATCGATCTCAGGATGAGGATCACGACCTGGAACGCCGGAGCCGAAAGGCTCTACGGTTACTCGGCCGAGGAAATGGTCGGCCGGTCCGTGATGACGCTGGTGCCCGAGGACCGAATTGACGAAGAGCCCGCGATCCTCAGACAGGTGAGCGCGGGCCTCAAGGTCGAGCCATACGAGACCAAACGGCTCCACAAGGACGGTCGAAGCGTCGACGTCCTGCTCAGCGTTTCACCGATCTACGACGCCTATGGCAGCATCGTTGGTGCTTCGAAGCTGGCCCACGACATAACCGTGCGAAAGGAAGCCGAGCGCCTTCAGACCGTCCTCGTCGGCGAGCTGAACCATCGCGTCAAGAACGTGTTTGCGACCGTTCTGGCCATTGCCCGGCAGACGCTCGGCCGCAGCGACGCGACGGACGCCGGCGAGGTGCAGGCCTTTGAGGCGCGGCTGGTTTCGATGGCGCGGGCCCACGACCTTTTGACCCATGGAACCTGGGAACGGGCGGAGTTGCAGGCGATCATCAACCAGGCGATCTCCCCCTACGCGCAGGAGAGGTTTGTCGTGTCCGGCCCGCCGATCCAGGTTCCACCGCGAATGGTCGTGTCGCTGTCCCTGGCGCTGCATGAGCTCGCCACGAATGCCGCCAAATACGGCGCCCTTTCGACAGCGGACGGACGGGTCTCGATCACATGGTCGCTCAAGACCGGCACGCCGACCCGGCTGACGCTGCGCTGGCAGGAATCCGGCGGTCCGCTGGTAAAGCAACCATCGCGCAAAGGATTCGGCTCGCGTCTGATCCAGACACTCCTGGCAGCCGAACTCAACGGCCAGGTGGAGATCAGCTACCACCCCTCGGGCCTGGTGTGTTCCGTCGATGCAGCCCTGCAAGTCGGGTGGGACGAGCCCACTTCGTCCTGATCGCACCGTGGCGGCGCACAAACAGCATGGCCGGTACGGGCTCACGCCTTGCCGGTGAGCGCAAGAACGCGATCCAACGCCGCCGTAAAACCCTTGAGTGACACCGAGAACGCTACGTCCTTTTCCGTATCGCTCGCAAAGGCACCGATCTTCAGCGTCGTTCCACTGCGCAGCAGTGCGACCGTACCCTCGGTAAACGTCAACGACACGATGCAGCCGATCAGCAGGCAGGTACGGAAGGGCGTCGGCTTGCCGCCGGTCGCCTCGTCGACGCCGAGGGTGACGCCCTTTTCCAAATAGAGGCCGAAAGGCAGCGCGAGGCTTCCCTCCAGACCGGCATTTTCGGCCGGCCGAAGCTCGAGCGTCAGCACGTGCTGGCCGCTCTTGTGAAACTGCCGCTGTGACACGAGGCAGTGCTTCTTACCTTCGACCTCGGCGCAGGCGACGCTCCAGTCCTCGTATGTTTCGGAGAGCTGAGAGGGCGCCGCGGCCTTGCTGGCCGCCGCGTCCTCTGCATGAAGCGGCGTGATGGCGACGAATGTCGCCATCAGCACTGTCGATAGCCAGACAAGCCGACGCATCAGAAGCGCACGTCAAGCTTGGCGTCGACCGCATTCTGCGTCGTGCCGGAGCCGAACTGGCCGGTGTAGGTGACGCCGAGGCTCGCATTGCCGGTCAGCGCGAAGTCGATGCCGGCCTCGATGATCGCCGCATCCTCGGCAATCGGCGTGCCGGCAACCGAGAAGGCGCTGCCCGTGCCGAAGGCCACGGTGGAGAACGGCGTCGTATCGCCGAAGGCGTGCTGCCAGCCGAGCATGCCGCGCACCTTGGCATCTGTGGTACCGAGGCTGAGCGGAGCAGAAGCGCGCAGACCGAGCGTCGTGAAGGTCGTGTCGGTCGTGTTGCTCTTGCTCGACAGCGCGGCCGCCGCACCACGCTCGGTGAAGCCGTCGGTGTGCAGGCTGACATAGGCGAGGTTTGCGAAGGGCTCGAGTGCGACGCTCGGCAGGTCGATGCGATAGCCGACTTCACCGAAGGCCTGGAAGGTGCCGGCGTCATAATCGGCCTTCAGCTGGTCGGAGAAACCAGGGAAGGCAACACTGCGCGAGGTGTTGATCGAATGCCAGGTGTAAGCGAGGCCCGACCTGAGCGCGACATCGCCCCAACGGCCACCGCCATAGACGCCGAGGTGATAGTTGTCGCTGTCACCATTGGAGGCACGGCTGTCGACGTCGAAGTTCGTCCGGCTGTAGCCGGCCATGATGCCGATCAGCGCGTTGTCCGAGACCGCCGCGTCGAAGCCGGTGACGAAGCCGCCCGTTGACTGATCGAGGCCGCCGGCGTTGCCGTTACCGTCGGTATTGGTCCAGGAGCCGAACACCTGGCCCCAGCCAACCATCGCCGGCGGCGCGGCGGGAACGGCGTTGACGGCAGCGACGGCACCCGTCGTGATCTTGTCCTCCGGGCCGTAGCCAAGAACCGGAACGCTCGCAGCCCCTACATCGCCGAAAGCGTCGCGAATGCGATTGTTGGCAGCATTGCGCAGCAGGCTGCTGTCGTTGATCAGCGCCGTCTGCGCCGAAGCATGGACTTCGCCGGACAGTTGGTCGAAGGCTCGGCGTGCGGCATCGCCGTCGAGGATCGTCAGCGCATTGTAGAGCCCGAGCGACGGGCCACTCTGGGCGAGCGTGTTGAGCGCGAGCGCCGTCTGACGCTGATTGCCGGTGGCAGCCTCGCCTTCAAACACGCCGGGTTCTGTGGGTTTCGGTTCGCTAGGTTTCGGTTCACCGGGCTTGGGCTCCTCGCCGGGTTTCGGTTCTTCGCCTGGCTTCGTACCGCCGTTCTTGACCTTGATCTTGAGGTCGACCTGCTTCTCCTTCTGGTCGAGCGAGACCTCAAGGAACGCCGATTTCGAGATAGCCTCGGCAAACTTTCCTTCGATGGCGCGGTCGGCGGTCAGGATCGTATAGGTCTGCCCGGTCTTGTAGCTCGTGTTCGGATCAAGGGCAGTGACCTGCACATTGGTGCCGCCGCCGATCTTGGCAATACCGGTGTTTTCGTTGGTGCCGATGCTCTTGACGACGATCCGGTCGGAGCGGCCGTCACCGGCAACATCGGCTTCATAGATCGAACCGCCCGCCATATCCAGCCGACCCATGATCGTCAGAGTACCGGTCGAATTGTTGCCGGGCGAAATAATCGCATTCTTGTCGATATAGGTGTTACCGACCGTGCCGGAACCGCCGAGACGGCCGAAGGCCGTGCTGCTCCTCGATTCGCCCCAGACGTTCACTTCACCGGTATAGAAGCGGTCCCCCTCAATCCGCCCTGTCGCGCCGTCGACGATCAGCGTGCCATTGGTCACTTCGAAATTGGTCTCGCTGTAGTAGAAAGGCGCTGTACGCGGGTCGTTGTCGATCGTGTCCAGGTTGCTCTTCAGGACAAGCTTGCCGCCGGAAACATTCACTTCGCCGTTGAACTTCGTCAGATCGCCGCTGACGATGGTCTCACCGGAGAAGCTGTTGATCGCACCCTCGCCGACGATCGTATTTGCGAACTCGTAACCGGTGTTGGTGTGGTTGAAATTGACGTTGCCCTCGCGCGGGCCCATGTCGATCGTCGTTGACGGATCGATCGTGCCGGCCGCCTGCGCCTGCCGGGCCACCGGCTCAGCGATGTTGTTCAGATCGACCTTGCCGCCGATCGTCAGATTGCCCATGCCTGGGTTGTTGATGCCGCCGACGGCGGAAAGCACGATGCCGCCACCGGCCGAAAGCTTGGCCCCGTTGGCGACGGAAAGGTTGACCCTTCCTGCTTCGCCGATCGTCAGCTTGTCGGCGACCTTCAGCTCGCTGCCGACGCCGTCGACATGGACCTGAATGGTGTCGACGCTCTCATCCTCGCGCAAGACGGCGGTGTTGGTCGTAACCACGGCGCCGTTTTCGATCGTGAAGCTGTCGCCGACCGTGAGTTCGCCCGTGTTGACCCAACGCGAATTATCACCGGTCACCAGGACCGTGCCGTTTTCGAAGTAGGCGGTCTTGGAGTTGATGAGGCCGCCGTTCTCGATCCTGACCGCAGCCGTGTTGAGCGTCAGCGCGCCATCGGCCACACCCAGATAGTCGGTGGTGAGCATGGAACCGGCACCGCGCACCACGAGCGTTCCGTCGCCTTCCTGAAGCGAGCCGACATAGGTTTCCTTGGCGGAGACCGTACCGCCGTTTTCGACGATCAGCGTGCCCTTGCCGCCATAGATGCCGTTTTCGAAACCGCCGATAAAGAGCGCGCGGTAGCTGTTCGGATTGGCGTCGACGATGTCCCAACTGGACCCCGGACCGGAAACGACGACCGTGCCGACGGAGCCTCTGCTGTCGGCGATGTAGCCGTTGGTGCTCTCGACCTTGGCGCCATTGTTGATCGTCAGCGTGGCGCCAGCGGGACCGCCGCGGATCACGAGATTGCCGTTGATCGTGTGGTCGCTGGACCAGGTCTCGTCGTTTGGTACGACCAGTCCTGCCGCCTTTGCCGGCGACGGTACGAGCGGCATCGCCGCCAGCATCATCGAGACAAGACCGACGCGGCCAAGGGCTGTCGAACTCAGAAGGTTGATCCTCGAAACGTCCGCCTTCGCACAGGTATTCAATGTCTGCCCCTTTTCCTTTGCATTCATGGGCGCACAACTCCCAGGCGAATGGTGACGCCGGGAAAGCGCGGTCATGGGCCGGCTATAGCAAGCCTGCGAAGGGGGAGAATTCGGCTTTCTGCAAACGGCAAATTGCAGCGCTGAAGGGCTGTAGCATTCTGCAAACGGCTTGATTTCGCCGACGAACGGCAATCGACATCGGCGCGCGCTTGGACCATAAAAATGGCATGAAACCAGAGGATGAAGCCAAATCGATGGACGGAAGCGCCTACATCGCAAGCGTACGGCGCGCGACGCTCTGGCTCGGTTTCCTCTACTGGTTCGTAGAGTTCCTCATCAGCAGCATCCTATGGGGCATACTCGGGATCGATCCGATCATGTCGGCGCCGGGAAAGTTGCTGCTGATGATCTGCGGCATGACCTTTTCCTATGGCATCGCCGCGGCGATGTTTGGCGTGCGGCACCAGCACATCGCGGTCAAGATCGTCGTCGGCTTCGCCACCTCGCTCGTAGCCGCCTTTGCCAATACCGGCGTCGACTTTCTGCTTTACCTTCTCATCGTTCGCCCCGATCCGATCACGGTCGACTGGACCAGCATCGGCTATACGCTCGTCTACAGCATGGCGACGTTCGTCGGCTGGTCGTTCTTCTTCGTCGCGCTGCTCTACAGTTTCGAGCTGCGCGAGCGCGAAAGGCGCCTGGCGATCACGCGCGAGGAGGCGCTGGCGGCACAAATGCGGGCGCTGCGCTACCAGGTCAATCCGCACTTCCTGTTCAATACGCTGAACTCCATCACCGGGCTGATCGAGGAAGGGCAGACCGTCGCCGCGACGCGCATGGTCATGTCGCTTTCCAACTTCCTGCGCACGACCCTGGAGCTCGATCCCTTGCACGACGTGCGGCTGGCGGATGAACTGGCCCTGCAAGCCGGCTACCTGCACATCGAAGGCGAGCGGTACTCCGATCGGATGAAGCTCAGGATGGACATTGCCAGCGGCCTGGAAGAGGCACTGGTGCCGAGCCTGATCCTGCAGCCGCTGATCGAGAACGCGGTCAAACACGGCGTTGGCCGCTCGCCCGAACAGGTCGAGATCGTCATCAGCGCCGCCAAGGTCGGCCAAGCGCTCGAGATTACCGTCGAGAACGATATCGCAGCCGAGGCTGGCAATGGGCGGCGCCAGGCCTCCGGCACCGGCATCGGCCTCAAGAACGTCGCGGATCGCGTCCAGGCGCGTTTTCCGGGAGTCGGTGCGTGCGTATCCGGGCTGGTCACGCCCAGACGTTTCAGAGCCGCAATTACAATGCCCCTGAGGCTTGCATGAACGAAATCCAGACAGTCCCCCTTTCGATCCTCATCGTCGACGATGAGCCGCTCGCCAGGCGCCGTTTGCTGCGGCTTCTGGGCGCGATGCCAGGGGTCGAGCTCTTGGGAACCGCCGGCAACGTCCAGCAGGCCTGCAGCCTCATCGCCGAAATGCAACCGGACGTGATCCTGCTCGATATCCAGATGCCGGGCGGCACCGGTTTCGACATCCTGGAGCAAGCGGGAAGCAACGCGCCCGCGGTGGTGTTCGTGACCGCGTTCGATCACTATGCGCTTCGCGCCTTCGAGGCTGCCGCCGTCGACTATGTCACCAAGCCGATCGAGGCCAGCCGCCTGCGTACCGCGATCGAGCGGGCGCGCGTAGCGATTGCCGCGCGAACGAGCACCGAACGCGTGGTGGAACTCAACGAAACCGTGCAGGCGCTGCGACAGGCGCTGCGCAAACACGAAACCCAGTCGGCCGATCTCTGGATCAAATCCCGCGGCGAATTCGTTCGCATCGCGCTCGACCGGGTCGTGCGCTTCCAGGCGGAGCGCGACTATGTCCGCATCCACATCGAGGGCCGGTCCTATCTGCATCACGAGAGCCTGGCGTCGCTCGAACGTCGGCTCGATCCGGCAGAGTTTCTGCGGCTTCACCGCAGCTCGATCGTGCGCCGCGACTGTATTGTGGGGCTGAAACAGGCCCCCTTCGCCGCCCTCATCGCCCTTCTCTCCGATGGCAGCGAAATTCGTATCGGGCGAACCTATGCGCGCCATATCCGGCCGACCACCGGCGAGCGCCCGCAAGCGGACTGAGGGCGGAAACCGGGAGCGCTGACCAGCGACTAGCGCAAGACCCCGCGCAGCCGCGGCACCGCAAAATCCACGAAGGCCCGAAGCTTCATCGGCACGAGACCCTGCGGCAGATACACCAGCTGGACCGGAAGCGGCGGGTGTTCGAACACCTCCAGCAACGGAACAAGTAGCCCTTCAGAAACCGGACGTGCCACCTGATAGGAAAGCACGCGCGTCAGGCCAAGGCCGGCGATGGCGGCATCGACGGCTGATTCCGCCGTGTTGACGATCAACCGCGACCGGATCGGGGTCGCCAGTTCGCGCCCACTGTCGAGGAAGCGCCAGACATGGGCGGCCGTGACGTTTTCGAAGGTGATGCAGTCGTGCCCGACGAGTTCATTCGGATGCCCGGGGGCGCCGTGCCGCGCGACATAGTCGGGGCTGGCATAGACTACGCGGCGGACTGAGCCGAGCTTGGTCGCCACGAGGTTGCTGTCGGGAAGGTTGCCGATCCGAAGCGCCACGTCGATGTGGTCGTCAACGAGATTGGCAAACCGGTCGCCCAGCGCCAGCCGCATGTCGATCTGGGGATGGGCCTTCAGGAAGTCGACAACGACAGGCAGCACATGCAGGCGACCGAAGACGATGGGGGCAGAGATCGTCAGGTCGCCCTTCACGGCATTGTATTCGCCGGCGGCCACTCTTTCCGCCTCCTCGACGCGCGCCAGAATCTCCTTGGCGGCCTCGACATAGGAGCGGCCGGTTTCCGTCAAGAGGACCTTGCGGTTCGTCCGGGTGATGAGCTGGGCGCCAAGATGCGCTTCCAGTTCCGAAACCTTTCGACTGACGGTGGCAAGCGGAACCTTGAGCTGCCGCGAGGCGGCCGACAGGCTGCCGTTCTCGATGACGGCAAGCAGAACGCCCATGGCGTCGAGACGATCCATCTTTCCTTCCAAAAAACGGGAATCAGACTATCATACCCGCAGTCTACTGCCAAAAATTGGAAAGTCATAGATTGTTCTCGAAGACGGTTCATCCCGAACTGTCGGAGGGCCGCGACGGCTCTCATGCTCTTCGAGGGACATCTCCCATGAAACTCTATCGCCATCCGTTGTCCGGCCACTCGCACCGGGCGCAGCTCTTTCTGTCGCTGCTCGGCGTACCGCACGAACTGGTCGACGTCGACCTCAAGGCCCGAGCGCACAAGGAGCCGGAGTTCCTGAAGCTCAACCCGTTCGGCCAGGTTCCGGTGCTCGATGACGATGGCACCGTCATTGCCGACAGCAACGCCATCCTCGTCTATCTCGCCAAGAAGCTCGGCCGCATCGACTGGCTGCCGGAAGATCCGGCCTTGGCTGCCAAGGTGCAGAAGTGGCTTTCGGTCGCGGCCGGCGACATCGCCTTCGGCCCCGCGGCTGCCCGGCTCGTCACCGTCTTCGGCGCCAGTCTGCGGGCGGACGAGGCGATCGCCCGAGCGCATCGCGTTCTGGCGCAGGTCGATGCGGAACTGACCGGGCGCGACTTCCTGCTCGGCGCCCGGCCGACCATCGCCGACGTTTCCCTCTACAGCTACGTTTCCGCCGCGCCGGAGGGCAATGTCGACCTCTCCGACTACCCGCAAGTCCGCGCGTGGCTTGCCCGCATCGAGCGCCTGCCCGGCTTCGTCGGCTTTGAGAAGACGGCCGTTGGCCTCGCCGCCTGACGAACCGGCCCGGGGCGGCCAAACTGCCCCGGGCCTCACCCCAACGAGGTTTCAGATCATGCCGGACAATGCACAACAGAAGCGGCCGGACTCCCCCTGGCACGAAGGCGAACTCGCCATCCAGCGCAGCCTCGGCGTCGTCGAGCGCATGGACGCGACCGGACGCAATTTCGTCCGTACCTTCATGCCCGAGCAGCACCAGCAGTTCTTCCCCATGCTGCCGTTCGCCGCCTTCGGCGCGGTCGATGCGAAGGGCGATATCTGGGCGACGATGCGCGCCGCGGCCCCCGGCTTCATGCAGGCGCCCGACGCCTGGAACCTCGACGTGCAGTTACCGCGCGAACCCGACGATCCGGCAGATGCCGGCATGGACGATGCCAATTCCATTGGCATGCTCGGCATCCAGCTCGAAACCCGGCGCCGGAACCGGCTGAATGGCGCGATCCGGCGCGACGGCGACGACGGCTTCACCATTCGGGTGCGCCAGAGCTTCGGCAACTGCCCGCAATATATCCAGCTCCGGCAGTTCTCCTTTTCCCGCGACCCATATGAACCGGCATCGCAACGGCCAGTCCGCTACACGGGCCTCGACGATCGTGCCCGGGCAATCATCGCCAATGCCGACACCTTCTTCGTCGCCTCCTATGTCGACCTCGACACCGGCGAGCGGCAGGTCGATGTCTCTCATCGCGGCGGCAAGGCCGGCTTCGTCGAGATCGGCGAAGATGGGGTGCTGACCATCCCGGATTTCTCTGGCAACCTGTTCTTCAACACGCTCGGCAACTTCATGGTCAACCCAAGGGCCGGATTGCTGTTCGTCGACTTTGCAACTGGCGACATGCTGCAGATGACCGGCAGCGCCGAGGTCATCCTGTCTTCGCCGGAAGTCGCGGCTTTTCAAGGCGCCGAACGCCTGTGGCGCTTCCGTCCGCAACAGGTCGTCTATCGTGCTGACGGCATGCCGCTTCGCTGGGCGTTCGAAGAGAATGGCTGGTCGCCCAGCCTGCTTTCCACCGGCGACTGGGATCAGGCGAAGGTCCGCCTGCAGGCGGCCTCGCTTGCCGAAGCGTGGCGGCCGTTTCGGATCGCCCGCATCGAAGATGAAAGCGCGACGATCCGCTCGCTTTACCTCGAACCGGACGACAGTGTCGGCCTGATGGCCCATCGGGCCGGCCAGCACCTGCCGATCCGGTTGACGAGCGAAACTGACGGAAAACCGCTGGTCAGGAGCTATACGCTTTCTTCGGCACCGACCGACGGCTTCTACCGCATCAGCGTCAAGCTGGATGGGGCCGCCTCGCGTCGACTGCAAAGCATGAAGCCCGGCGACCGGATCGAGGCGCGCGCTCCGGCGGGCAGCTTCACCATCGACGGTACCGAGCGCCGCCCCGCCGTGCTGATCGGCGCAGGCGTCGGCATCACGCCAATGATAGCCATGCTCAAGCACATCGCTGCCGAAGGCCGCCGTAAGCGCCGCTTGCGTCCGACCTGGTTCTTCCACGCCGCCCGCACAGTGGACGAGCGCGCCTTTGACCACGAGGTCGCCGCTCTGGTCGAGGAAGGTCAGGGCACAATCCGCCTCATCCGCGCGCTCAGCCAGCCGGGTACAGCCCGTGAGGGGCAGGACTATGACATCGCCGGCCGCATCGACATCAGCCACCTCAAGGCCACCCTGCCCTTCGACGACTACGACTTCTATCTCTGCGGCCCGGCGGCTTTCACGCAGTCGCTCTATGATGGATTGCGCGCGCTCAATGTGGCCGACGCCCGCATTCATGCGGAAGCTTTCGGGCTCTCGTCGCTGACCCGGCGGCCGGATGGCGGTTCTGCGCCGATCATGCCGCCGCCGGCCAGCGCTCCGGTTCACGTCGTCTTCGCGAAATCCGCCAAGGAGGCGCGCTGGCAACCGGGCGATGGCAATCTGCTCGATCTCGCCGAAGCGCGCGGCCTGACGCCGGAATACGGTTGCCGCAACGGCAGCTGCGGCTCCTGCAGAACGCCGGTGCTCGAGGGCAAGGTGACTTACCCGTCGCAGCCCTCCTTCCCGGTGGCAGAGGGCGAGGCACTGATCTGCTGCGCCGTACCGGCGGAAGGCGAGGAGCACAAACTGCATCTTTCGCTCTGAGCTCTGGTTCGGCTATTGATGATGCACCACATCATCAGTCAGTCGACGTCGGCCGAGCGGGATACGCCATGAACGACCAACAGTTACGCGAAATCGTGCTCTGGCTTTCCGAACAGGGCCTGAAAGGCCTGGAAGAGCCGGAGCTGTTTGCCGGGTTCTGCGAGCAATGCCGCGCGGCCGGCCTCGATCTCGCCCGCGCGCTCGGGCTGATCGACACATTGCATCCGGAAATCGAGGGCCGCGCCTTCCAGTGGAACGACGAGAGCGAGGTCACGCCCGAAGTCATCCAGTACGGCTCAACGACCACAGGCGAGGCACTGCTGAACTGGCAGAACTCGATCTTCTACCACATGCTTTGCGACCGAACGGCGGAGCGTCGCCTCCGGCTCTCTGCCGGCGAGGGAACCACCTACAACATACTGGACCGGTTGAAAGACGAAGGCCACACCGACTGCGTCAGCATGATCCACCATTTCACCGACCAGGGCCGTGTCGGCGAGATGGACTGTTTCTATTCCTATTGGACCACGCGGAATGACAGCGGCTTCAGCGAGGATGATATCGCCGCGCTCCGAATCCTGCTTCCGACCCTTGCGCTTGCGGTGAAGGCCGGCTCATGCGTGCGCATCATCAGCACGCTCGCAGACGTCTATCTCGGCGCGGATGCTGGCCAGCGCGTGGTCAAGGGCAGCATTGCCCGCGGCTCGGCAGAACGTATCGAAACGGTCATGTGGTTCTCGGACCTGCGCGGCTACACACGCATCTCGGACACCGCCGCCCCAGACGAGATCATCCCATTGCTCAACGACTATTCTGGCACGGTGATCACGGCCGTTCACGACCACGGCGGCAGCGTGCTGAAGCTCATCGGTGACGGTGTGCTTGCGATCTTCAACGCCGACGATCCGGCGACCGCCTGCGCCAACGCGATTGCGGCGGAACGGCAGTTGCGCCGCATGCTGGCCGAGCTCAACGCAAGCCGGCAGAAGGAAGGCAAGCCGACGACCGATGTCTATCTCGGGCTCCATATCGGCGAGGTCTTCTACGGCAATATCGGCAGCCAGACCCGGCTCGATTTCACCGTCGTCGGCCCGGCCGTCAACGAAGTGAGCCGCATTTCATCGATGTGCCGTTCGGTCGAGCGGCACATGATCATGTCTTCTGATTTTGTCGAGGCGTGTCCGCCGGAACATCAGGTCCATGCGGTGTCGCTCGGTCGCTTCGCGCTGCGCGGCATCGCCCGGGCAAAGGAACTGTTCACCTGGGATCCGGAATTGCCGGTGAATTGAGAAGGCGCCGCTACTGGCTCATCACGCCTTGGGAGACGCGCGAGAGGTGGCGGTGCTGCAGCTCGGCCTGAACCTCACCCTGGAAGTCCATCACCTGCCGGCGGACCTCGTCTTCCGAGCAGCCGCAGGCAAAGAGCTCGTCGGCGAGAGTGCGGCACCGGCGGCGCCAGAATTGCAGCGCTTCGGCGCCATGCAGGTCCTCGAGTTCGGCGGCAGCGGTGCGGATGGCGGTCAATCTCCTCGCCACTGGAAACGGAACGATCGTGCTAACATCGGATTCCGTGGCTTTCACTGATTGATTGCCTGCCATCGTCTCATTCGCCCCCTGAAACTTCGTGCGTTGACGCGAACGCTTGAAGACGCCCTACGCTTGTCGATATCGAGCACCTCAGATGCCTCCGATGTCCCCAATCGAAGGCGAAGCACTCTGGTGATTCCTGTTCTACGAAGCTTATGGTTAACGTTTCCTTCCCGCCGGCGCCGCCAAGTGCGGATTGATCCTTTGCGAGACGGAAGATGTCTTCCCAGTCAAACGCACGACACGCTTTTCCGCTTTTCTGGGTTGGTTTCCGGCACAAAACATGACATTGAAAATCATATTTCTGCTGACCCCTCGGTCGCCGCCCCCCAGTGAGTGCCCTCGCATGTTGAAGCGTTTCTTCGCGTTCTATCGCCCTTATCGCGGACTGTTCATTCTCGACTTCTCCTGCGCCGTATTGTCCGGCCTGCTCGAACTCGGCTTCCCGATCGCGGTGAAGCTGTTCGTCGACCAGCTGTTGCCGAGCCAGGAATGGACGCTGATCCTTCTGTCCTCGGCCGGCCTTCTGCTCGTCTATCTGCTCAACACCGGTCTGATGGCGACGGTCACCTATTGGGGCCACATGCTCGGCATCAACATCGAGACGGACATGCGGCGGATGGCTTTCGACCATCTGCAGAAGCTCTCGTTCTCGTTCTTCGACAACCAGAAGACCGGTCATCTGGTCGGGCGCCTGACGAAGGACCTCGAGGAAATCGGCGAAGTCGCCCATCACGGGCCCGAGGACCTTTTCATTGCGATCATGACCTTCATCGGAGCTCTGTTGCTGATGTTGATGGTGCACTGGCAGCTGGCGTTGATCACGGCGGCCGTGGTGCCTATGACCGCCTGGGTCACCAGCCGTTACGGTGGCCGTATGACCCGGAATTTCCGCAGCCTCTATGGCCGTGTCGGCGACTTCAACGCCCGGATCGAGGAGAATGTCGGCGGCATGCGGGTGGTGCAGGCCTTCGCCAACGAAGAACACGAACGCAGCCTGTTTGAAACCAACAACCAGAACTACCGCCGAACCAAGCTCGAAGCCTACCGCATCATGGCCGCCAGTACCTCGCTCAGCTACATGAGCATGCGGCTGACGCAGCTGATCGTCATGATCACCGGCTGCTACTTCGTGCTGACCGGTGAACTGACGAATGGCGGCTTCGTCGGCTTCCTGCTGTTGGTCGGCGTGTTTTTCCGCCCCGTCGAGAAGATCAACTCGGTCATCGAAACCTACCCGAAGGGTATTGCCGGCTTCAAACGCTTCCTCGAACTGATGGAGACCGAACCCGATATCGAGGACCGTCCGGGCGCTGCCGATGTCAAGGGCCTCAAGGGCGACATCGCCTATCGCGGCGTCTCCTTCGGCTATAGCGCCGAGAAGCCGATCATCCAGAACATCGACCTGACGATCCATGCCGGCGAAACGATCGCCTTCGTCGGCCCCTCGGGCGCCGGCAAGACGACGATCTGCTCTCTGCTGCCACGCTTCTACGAGGTCAGCGAAGGTTCGATCACCGTCGACGGCACCGATATCCGCGACATCACGCTCTCGTCGCTGCGTGGTCAGATCGGCATCGTCCAGCAGGATGTCTTCCTCTTTGCCGGCACCATTCGCGACAACATCGCCTATGGGCGGCTTGGCGCCAGTGAAGCGGACATCCAGGACGCCGCCCGTCGCGCCAAACTCGACGGCATGATCCGGGCCTTGCCCGAGGGCATGGATACGGTGATCGGCGAGCGCGGCGTCAAGCTTTCCGGCGGGCAGAAGCAGAGGCTGGCGATCGCCCGCATGTTCCTGAAGAACCCGGCGATCCTTATCCTCGACGAGGCGACCTCGGCGCTCGACACCGAAACGGAAAGGGCGATCCAGCAATCGCTGGCCGAACTTTCCAAGGGCCGGACGACGCTGATCATTGCGCACCGGCTGGCAACGATCCGCGATGCCGACCGCATCGTCGTCGTCGACGGCAGCGGCATTCGCGAACAGGGGCCGCATGAAACGCTGCTTGCCGCCAAGGGCGCCTACAGCCGCCTCTACCATGCCCAGGCAGGCGCCGGCTGACCACGCCGCGGGGCTGCAGGCATTGCATGCGGAAGGAGGGGGCGATACGAACGGAACACAACGTCCCCTACCCTCCGTCCGACAGACCGTCAGCGCCATGAACACTCCTGATCTTTCCGTCCTTGAACGCGCCCTCGCAGCCTTGCCGCAGCACTACCCCGGACCGGGCGGCGTTGCCGGTGTGGTGAGAGATGGCGAGGTCATCTTGCGCCACGCCTGGGGCTATGCCGACCTGACGGCCCGCAAGCCGATGACGATGGCGACGCGGATACCGATCTGCTCGATCACCAAGCAACTGACCTGCGCCGTTCTGCTGGACACGGTCGGTCATCCCGAAAAGCTCGACCGGGCGCTCGACGCCTATCTCCCCCTGCTTGAGGGCAAGCGCCCGACCGCGGCCCATCTCTGCCACAACCAGTCCGGACTTCGCGACTACTGGGCATTGACAGTACTGCAGGGCGCCAGTCACGACGGCGTCTTCCGCCGCGAGGATGCGCGCCCACTGCTCTCCAAGGCGCGCTCGACGCATTTCGAGCCCGGCACCCGCTATTCCTATTCCAACGGCAATTTCCGCATTCTCGCCGGCCTCATCGAAGAGCATACCGGCCGCTCGATGGCGGAACTCTACCAGCGCTCCGTCTTTGATCCCGCAGCCATGCAGACCGCCGCCCTGACACCGGATACGAGCCTGCCGCCGGATGGTATCGTCGGCTACGAGGGCAACGAGACGACAGGCTATTTCGAGGCGCTCAACCGCATCTATTGGGCAGGCGACGCCGGTGTTTCCGCCTCGCTTGACGACATGCTGGCCTGGGAATGCTTCATCGACCGGACGCGTGACGATGCGGACGGGCTCTACCGCCGTCTCACTGCGCCGCAGACCTATGCCGATGGCCGCCCGGCACCTTACGGCTTCGGCCTGGCACAGGAAACGATCGGCGATGCGGTCATCAGCGGCCACGGTGGCGCACTCCGCGGCTTTCGCTGCCGCAGGCTCTACGCACCGGCGGAACGCCTCTCGGTCGTGGTGATGTTCAATCACGAAGGCGATGCCCATGCGGCGGCGGTGACGCTGATGAAGATCGCTCTCGGCCACGAGGAAACCGAAACCGCATCCGGTAGCTGGGACGCCAAGGGTACCGGCAGCTATCTGGATGCGGACACAGGCCTCGCGCTTGTCACCAGGCCTACCGGATCGTCCCGCGTCGAGCTGCGGTTTGCGACCTCTCCGGAGTCGCTTTCTGTCAGCGCCGACGGCAACGCGCGTTCGGCCTCAGTGACGCTGACTGCGCAAGCCGGCTCGCTTCGCATGGAACGGCCTCGCGAAAATCTGACGGTGAACGCCGAGCGCATCTCCGGCACCGCGCTTCCCGATATCGCCGGTCGCTACTATCAGGCTGAACTCGACGCCCATCTCGACATCGTTTCCACCAATGGTGTCTTCTACGGCGGCTTCGACGGTTCGCTCGGGACCGGCGCGATGCACGCGATGCGACCGCTGGCCGAAGACGTCTGGCTTCTTCGCTGCATGCGCTCGATGGATGCGCCAGCACCGGGAGACTGGACAGTGCTCGTCCGACGCGACCCGCAAGGCAACGTGGCTGGCCTCACGATCGGCTGCTGGCTCGCCCGGCGGATCGACTACACGAAGATCGGCTAATGGGGCTGTCGCTCCGCCGGATAAGCAGAAGCGCGGTAACGAGCCGCCACATGACCAGTAACCGGAAGACCACAGCGTGAAGCAGAAGCGACCAACAACCGCTCGAGACAACGGCCGCCGCCCCGCGGCCGATGCCGGCAAGCGCGTAACCGTTGCCCGCGCGCTTTCCAAGCTCGGCTACTGTTCGCGCACGCAGGCCGAAAAGTTCGTGCTCGAAGGACGTGTCAGCGTCGGCGGACGCAAGATCACGGACCTTTCACACTGGGTCGATATCGACAAGGATCGCATCACGGTCGACGGCAAGCCGGTGCTTGCCGAAGACAAGATCTATCTGATGCTGAACAAACCGCGTGGACTGGTCACGACCCGCCACGATCCCGAAGGCCGGTCGACCGTATTCGATTGCCTGAAGGATATGGACACTTCGTTCTTGTCCCCGGTTGGTCGCCTCGACAAGGCGAGCGAGGGACTTCTGCTTTTCACCAACGACACGGTTCTCGCCCAGCGCCTGCTCGATCCTGAAACCCATCTCGGCAAGGTCTACCACGTGCAGATTGCCGGGCAGATCGATGCTGGTCAGCTCGAGCAGATGGTTGCCGGCATCGAGGAAGGTGGCGAGGTTCTGCGCGCTGCGCGCGCCCTCCACCTCAGGGGTGGCGACAAGAACACGTGGATCGAGGTCGAGCTGGAGGAAGGGCGCAACCGCCAGATCCGCCGCATGCTCGATGCGCTCGGCTTCGAGGTGCTGCGCCTGCTGCGGATTTCGATCGGGACGATCGCTCTTGGCGATTTGCCGAAGGGGACGAGCCGCAGCCTGACCCCCGAGGAAGTTACCTATCTGAGGCAACGCACCGGGCTTTGACGGTCCAGTTGCCGCCGACCTGATTGTGCCGCTAGGTCCGGCGAACGATCTCCACGATAGGCCTATCATTCGTTCGCGGCATCCCCTTCAGGCAAGGTCGGATCGACGAAGCGTGCCTTGGTCGCGCGTATGATCTGCGCGAAACGCGGCAACGAGCGCAAGCTGTCCAGGTCGTTGTCGTTTTCCATCCACACCAGCAACTCCCCGCTTATCTCCGACGCGATACGCTCAAGTGCGTTCAGGGCCGCTTCAGCGTCACCACTGATCGCCCAGGCACAAACCAGATTTGCCTGCAGTTGGATGTTGTCAGGCTCCAGCAGACTGGCGCGTGATGCCCATTCATTCGCCCGCTCACGATCACCGAGGAGCGCAAGGATACCGGCGCCATGCCCGATCGCGCCGCTATGATCCGGCTCGGCAGCGACGATGCGCTCGATCCGGGCCAACGCGCGGCGACAGGCCGCAAGCGCGGCCTGCTCATCGCCCTTGCCCTGGTAGCATTGGATGGCCATGGCGGCAGCGTTGTAGTCTGCAGGCGCCAGCGCTGCGGCCCGCTCGAAGTGGCGAATGGCGTCATCATAGCGGCGGCGCATGAGGCAGGTTCTGCCGGCAGCGAGATTGGTGGCGTAGTCGTCGGGTTCGAGTTGCAGCGCAATCGCACACTGGCGCTCAGCCTCACCGAACTCTCCTCTGTACAGAAACAGCAGCGCCTTTGCGGCATGGGCACTGGCAAGGCCGGGGTCGAGTTCGAGGGCGCGGTCGATTTCCAGCTCGCCCGTTTCCGCGCCGCCGACGCTGCGTCGCAGACGGTTCAGCGTTTCGCCAAGAAGGGCCCAGGCGCGTGCATTGCCGGGCTCCAGTTCGGTCACGCGACGGCAAAGCCGGATGATCAGCGGCAGGTGTCGTTCGGATCCGGAGATATTGTATTCGCGCGCCAGCAGAAACAGCTTGTATGCCTCCGGATCGGTCGGCGCCGTGCGTTCCAAAGCCTGGCGCTCGGAAGGTAGCAACTGAAGCCGGAGCGCCTCGACGACGGCGCTTGCAAGGTCTGACTGCAGCAGCAACACGTCCCTGATGTCTCGGTCGAAGCGCTCGGCCCAGACGGTCGCTTCATTGCTCCCATCGATCAACTGCGCCGCCAGTCGGATTCGGTCACCCACCTTGCGCACACTGCCTTCGAGGATGTAGGCGACATCAAGTTGTTGCGCGACGATCCGCGCGCTCTGTGCTTTCAACCCGAAGGAAGTCGCCCGCGAGACGACCGAAAGCGGCGAGAGCTTGCTGAGATCAATGATGATGTCTTCTGTAACGCCGGCACTGAAATAATCCTGCTCCGGATCGCCGCTCATGTTGGTGAAAGGCAGGACACAGATACCGATCCGCTCCCGCTTGCCGGTGGTCTCTGCCGGCCCGCCAGCTTGGATGGCAAAGGCGCGGACGGCACGCTCGATGTTTTTGAGCGACGTCGGCCCGAGATCTTCCAGGGCAAGGCTCAGCTTTCCGGCGATGTGCTCGCGGACCGCTTCGGAGAGGATGATCCCACCGGGCCGGGCGAGAGCCTGCAGCCGCGCTGCGATGTTGACCCCTTCCCCATAGAGATCGCCGTCTTCGGCGATCACATCACCCAGATTGAGCCCCATGCGAAAGCGGAGTGAAGGATCGGTGGCCACTGCCACGCTCTGAAGCGCCATTGCGCACAGGGTCGCGTCGACCGCGCTCGCAAACTCGATCAGGGCACCGTCGCCCATCAGCTTGACGATACGCCCATGGTGTCGCGCCAGCGCCGGATCGAATGCCGCAAAGGCCGCCTTGACGCGGGCAAGGGTACCTGCCTCATCACGTCCCATCAGCTTGCTGTAACCGGCGACATCGATACACAGAACAGCGGCCAGCTTGCGCATCCAACCATTCCCATGGGCGAGTGCTTACTGTGAAGGCTCGGCCTCCACGAGGCCAGTCCAACACACCCAGGCATAAGAAACAAGCGAAGGCGCCCGATCGCTGCTGAACCAAGGACACGGTACCGCGCCTCCCCCTGATGGGTGGAAATCCACCCATGCGATTGGCCGCTTGTTTCCAAATCCACCCAAATCAACGCATGCGCCCGACAAATACGCGCCGTCGCCCCGCTAAGCCGTTGTCTGCGCAAAGTTTGCGTTTGCAAATGGAGAAACCCAGAACCGGCGCGGGAGGAAACCTTGTCGGCTGGCCGATATTTCATCCGGGAGGAAGAGATGAAAACCCTGAATGCCCTGCTCGGCGCTGTTGCCGCCCTGTCGCTTTTCGCCGTTTCCGCCAATGCACAGACCTATCCCGAACGCTCGATCACCATGGTCGTGCCGTTCTCGGCCGGCGGCCCGACGGATACCGTCGCGCGTCTCGTGGCTGAATCCATGTCCAAGGATCTCGGCCAGCAGATCATCGTCGAGAACGTCGGCGGCGCCGGCGGCACGCTTGGCGCCGGTCGCGTCGCCCAGGCCGATCCGGATGGTTACACCGTGCTTCTGCATCATATCGGCATGGCGACGAGCGCCACGCTCTACCGCAAGCTCGCCTATGACACGCTGAACTCCTTCGAGTATGTCGGCCTCGTCACCGAAGTGCCGATGACCATCGTCGCGCGCAAGGATCTGGAGCCGGCAGACCTCAAGGGTCTCGTCGAGTACGTGAAAGCGAACAAGGACACCGTTACCGTTGCCAATGCCGGTATCGGTGCTGCCTCGCATCTCTGCGGCATGATGTTCATGAGCGCGATCGAAACGCCGCTGACGACCGTGCCTTACAAGGGTACCGGCCCGGCAATGACCGATCTTCTCGGCGGCCAGGTCGACATTATGTGCGACCAGACCACCAACACCACGAAGCAGATTCAGGGCGGCACGATCAAGGCCTACGCCGTCACCTCGCCTGCGCGGCTCAAGGTCTTCCCGGATCTGCCGACGACGGCCGAGGCGGGCCTGCCGAACCTCCAGGTTGGCATCTGGCACGGCGTCTACGCCCCGAAGGGTACACCGGCCGAAGTGACCGAGCGCCTGTCGAAGTCGCTGCAGGTCGCACTCAAGGATCCGAATGTCGTCGCCCGCTTCGGCGAACTCGGTACCGAACCTTCGTCGGATGCCGATGCCACCCCGGCTGCGTTGAAGGCCAAGCTCGAAAGCGAAATCGCCCGTTGGAAGCCGGTGATCGAGGCTGCCGGCCAGTACGCCGATTGATCCATGCTCGTCGCGCCGCGCTCTGACCAGGTCGGGGCGCGGCCGCTCGACTTCGGGCGATGCATTGACGGCACGCCTCACGAGGGATCGAACCCGTCAGCATCTGTTGACAGCTGTCAACGCAACCATGCCCACTGAGCGAACCCGGCTCCGCGCCGGCAATGCAAATGCGGGAGGCCGCTCGTCACGCCTCGGCCGGCTGCCCCGCTAGCAACATATGGGGACACGATGAAATCACTCTCCTTTGACACCACCAATGCGCTTTGCGGCGGCATCCTGACGGCAGTCGGACTGTTCTTCGCCTGGCAGGCTTTCAATCTCGAGCTTGGCACCGCCTTTCGCATGGGCCCGGGATACTTCCCGCTGGTGCTGGCGATCATCCTGACACTGCTCGGCGTCGTGATCCTCGTGCAGTCCACCCGCGTCCAAGGCGAACCGATCGGCCCGATCGCGATCCGTGGCATGGCCTTCATCCTGCCGGCGCCGGTCTTCTTCGGCATGACTGTGCGCGGCCTCGGCTTCGTGCCCGCGCTGTTCTTCACCGCTCTGATCGCCTGCTTCGCGTCGGGCCGGATGACACCACTGATGGCGCTCGCGCTGTCGGCGGCGCTGACGGCCTTCTCGGTCGCAGTTTTCAGCTACGGTCTTGGCCTTCCCTTCCAACGCTTCGGCCCCTGGGTCCAGTTCTAGGAGACGCGCAATGGAACTCTTCGACAATCTTGCACTCGGCTTTGTAACCGCCGGCTCTCCAGCCAACCTGCTCTTCTGCCTGATTGGCGTTTTGCTCGGCACCTTGATTGGCGTCCTTCCTGGCATTGGCGCCACGGCGACCATCGCCATGCTGCTGCCCATCACCTTCCAACTCGAGCCGGTCTCGTCGCTGATCATGCTGGCCGGCATCTACTACGGCGCCCAGTACGGCGGCTCGACCACCGCCATCCTGATCAACATGCCAGGCGAATCATCCTCGGCGGTGACCGCGATCGACGGCTACCAGATGGCCCGCAAGGGGCGCGCCGGAGCGGCACTCGCCATTGCAGCGCTCGGCTCATTCTTCGCCGGCACCGTCTCGACTTTCCTCGTCGCAGTCTTTGCACCGCCGTTGACCGAGATCGCTCTGCAGTTCGGCGCGGCCGAGTACTTTTCGCTGATGATCGTCGGTCTCGTCTCCTCGATCGCCCTTGCCCATGGATCGATCACCAAGGCTCTGGCCATGGTGGCGCTCGGCCTGCTGCTCGGGCTGGTCGGCACCGACATCTATTCCGGCACGCCGCGCTTCACGCTTGGCATCCGGGAATACGCCGACGGACTGAATTTCGTGGCCCTCGCGGTTGGCGTCTTCGGCATCGCCGAAATCCTGCGCAACCTCGAAAACGAGCGCACCCGCGAAGTGCTGATGGCCAAGGTCACAGACCTGATGCCGACCCGCGATGACTTCAAGTGCATGTTCGCGCCTGTCGTGCGCGGCACCATCATCGGCTCGGCACTCGGTATCCTACCGGGCGGCGGGGCAATCCTTGCTGCCTTCGCCTCCTATACCGTCGAAAAGCGTGTCTCGGACCGTCCTGAAGAGTTCGGCCACGGCGCCATCGCCGGCGTTGCCGGTCCGGAAAGTGCCAACAATGCCGGTGCACAGACCTCGTTCATCCCGCTCCTGACCCTCGGCATTCCGGCCAACCCGGTCATGGCACTGATGATCGGCGCGATGATCATCCAGGGCATCGTGCCCGGTCCGAACGTCGCGACCGAGCAGCCCGCGCTCTTCTGGGGCATCATCGCATCGATGTGGATCGGCAACCTGATGCTGGTGGTCTTGAACCTGCCGTTGATCGGGCTCTGGGTAAAACTGCTCAAGATCCCCTACTACGTGCTCTTCCCGATCATCATGGCCTTCTGCTCGATCGGCGTCTACAGCGTCAACTCCAACGTCTATGACCTCTATGCCGTCGCCTTCTTCGGCCTCGTCGGCTACCTGCTGCTGAAGCTGCGCTGCGAACCAGCGCCGCTGCTGCTCGGCTTCGTACTCGGGCCGCTGCTTGAGGAAAATCTCCGCCGCGCCATGATCCTGTCGCGCGGCGATCCGACGACCTTCGTCACCCGACCGATCAGCGCGATCCTGCTTCTGATCGCGGCGTTGGTGCTCATCGTCGTATTCCTGCCGAGCGTAAAGGCCAAGCGGCAGGAGGTCTTTGTCGAGGAAGATTGATCGCTGCCAGCCATTTTCGCAACAATATCCATATAAATCAAAACGTTAGAACGCCGCACTTTCAACCGGACGCGCGGCGTTCCCATGACTGCGGCATTCTGCCCCTGCGCGGTTTGCCACATTGAGCTTTGTCAAGCTGCTCGCCTATCTCTGGCTTCGTCGAAGAAAGAGACGAGGACGAAACTGAGCGATGACACGTCGCACGAAATCAAGATGGGACAAGGCCCTGCGCACCCTGTGCGCCATGGCTCTTTTCCTGCTGGGTTTCGCCCATCTCGGCCCTGCGCTCGCGGCCCCAATCTCGGCAACCGACTATGCGCTCTACGCCCTGCCCGACGGTTCACTGCCGGACTTCTGTCAAACCGGTACTGACCCCGACGGGAAGGAAAAGCCGGCGCAGAAACATGTCTGCAGTGCCTGCCGATTCTTCTGGGCGCTGCTGCCCCCACCGGGTGACACCGTCGGCGAGCGCCTGCAGGGAAGCCTTGCGCCCTTGGTTGCGGTCGCCGCCGTACAGCCGGCGACACAGGTTCATTTCCCGAATTCCAGTCCGCGTGGGCCACCTGAAGCCGTCGCCTGGCTTTGAAACCGCGTTGACAGCTGTCAACGCCCCCCTTCGACGTCGGATCGCAGCGAGGCTGCCATGCCTCCTTGCATTCGCAGCGCGGACAAATCCTATGCCCGAAACCCAATCCACGGTCGCCCCACCCGCGGCCCCTCCCCTTGCGTCCCTGACCAGACCGCCACGTGTTCCAGCTCGCAGCCGTGTGGTCGGCGAAAACTTCACACTGCTCTTTGAAGGTGGCCGCAACCGCTCGCTGTTTCGCGTGCTCGATGGCTGCATCGTTCTCTCCCAGTTGCTCGACGACGGCCGCAGACAGATCACCGATGTGCTCGGTCCAGGCCGGCTTTTCGGTTTCACAGTCGAGGGCCGCAACATTGCCACGGCAGAGACATTGAGCATCGCGCGTATTGAAACCCTCGGCGACGCCGAACTTCACGCAACCAATCCGGCTGTCGCCAGCGAGTTGAAGACGACGTTGCATAGGCTACAGACGCATGCCACTCTGCTTGGCCGCAAGACCGCGAGCGAGAAGGTGGCCAGTGCTCTGGTCGAATTGTCACGCCTGTTCAATCGCAGCGGTCGCAGCGGCGCCCCTGCCCGATTGTGCTTTCACCTGCACCTTACCCGAGCAGATCTTGCCGACTGGCTCGGCCTTACCGTCGAGACCGTCAGCCGGTGTCTCAACCGCTTCAAGCGCGAAGGTCTGATCGACTTCAGCCATCCAAAGAGCATGCGTGTGCTCGATCCCGAACGCCTTGAAACCGCTGCCGGCCTCACCCGCCAGCGGACGGCCAGCGGCGTGCAACCCCAGAATTGAAGCTCTCCGAACAGAACATCCCCACCCGGACTGCCCCAGAAAAGGAAGAACAATGATTGCCAGACTTGTCTACAACGTGCCGGTGTTCGGCTGGATGCTGAAGGAAGCCGCACAGGGATCACAGACGGCAAAAGTCCTGTTTGTGATCAACTGCGCATTGATCTGGCTGCTCGCGATCATCGCTTTCGGCTATCCAGCGATCATCATCCCGGCCCTGGTTCTTGTCCCCGTCGTTTTCGTGCTGCTGATCTTGATCACCATGGGCTAGTGGCCAGATGCTCCCATCGGCATTCAGCGCATGACCTAAAGCACACCCCAGCCGCGGTAACGTCCGCGGCCGGTCATTTCACGGATGCCCAGTTCCCTCACAAGGTTCAATGCACCGCGCGGCGTCACGCCGACATGCTGGGCGACGAGCGTGGCGGAAACGATCGGTCGCGACAGAACCAGCTCGATCAGCGCCGGCAGGCTGCTGTTGGAGCGGCGATCGCGGATGCGCATCTCCATCTGGGTCTTGGCCAGCGATAGACGGTCGAGTTCCTTAAGCCCGAGATCCGCGGTCACCGCCATCGCTTCCAGGAAGGCACTCCATCGTGTCGCTGGGTCTTGTGAGCGCCGCCGCTCATGGCGGACGACCTTCTGTCCGGCATTGAAGGCGAGGAGATGCGAGGTGATCTTCCCGCGTGATCTCAGATAGGCGCCAACGAGCAGCGAGCCCAACCAGTGCTGGCGACGCAGCGGCTCGATCCGCTCCCAGGCATCGAAGAGCAGTACGGCGCCAAGGCTGGCCGGCAGCTTGTCTGCGGTTGCGACCACCTGTCGCCATTCGTCGATCCGCGCGTCTTCGTCCCATTCCTCGTCAAAGAGCAGGCCTAGCTGTCCCATGGGCTCCTGTGCGGTCACGCGTGCCGCGCGCTCGGCGACTTCGAGCGTATCCTTGTCGTGCGCTTCCAGCAGCTGCTGTGACCGGGCGATCGCTGCATCGATGGCCGCGAACTCGGCAGCCATCGGATTGCCGTCCTCGTCGTCGTCCACCTCAAGATCGCGGTCGTTGCCGGTGGCGTGAGATTGCGGCTCCGGCCCTGCCTCTGCAGGCAGAGCGCCGGCATTCGCTGGTGCAAGCTGTTCGCCTCGAAGGGCGGCGATCCCCTGAGGCGAAAACGCCCATCCGGGCTCGCCCAGCCAGATGCGCCGCCGCGCGCGAATAACCGAATGGGCAATCGTCAATTCATGCGTCGGGGCACGCGCATCCATATGGGCATCGTGCAGCACGAGGTCCTCGACATGGACGAGCTCTCCGGCAACCCATAGCGCCGCCGCCGCGTCGAAGAAATGGCCACGCTCACGAAAACCGTCTTCGACCGCATGACGGTTTGTTCGCTCGTCCAGTCGCGCCAAGGCATCTTCTGCCGAAATCAGCAGCGGAAGCAGTGTCGGATGATAGGGATCGGGGATCTGGTATCGCATTTCAAACTAAGGGTCTCGGCGTCGAAACGGAACGTAACACGATATTCATTTCCGTCACAGATGCGCGGCAATGCAATCTGATCTCGACCATTGCGAGAGGGGCGCCGTTCCGGCGGAACGCAGGCGCGGCCACCTTCTTTGACTTATGGCCAGCACTATCGTTGTCCGAACTCAGACGCACACGGCTCACTGTCCGACTAGGGACGGCAGGTAGGTTGGCATCGGCCCAGGTGCAGCGACTGTTGACAGCTGTCAACCTACCAGAGACGTTGAGCCGCTCCGTCGGGAGCGCCGCGCTGAATACGTCATTTGGCGGGCCGCGAGATCGGCTGTTCTTCAGGTCTGCGGGGTAGGGACACGCCCAGCTATTGCGCGGATTGGCGATTGCTTCCAGGTTCATCTGCACCGTTCGTTCCGGCGTATCGGTATTTGAAATCTCCCGCCCAAGCATATGCCGGTTTCGGTTGATCACCTCGTATGTCCGCACGACAGCATCCCCCCAATTGCTTGCGTCCGACACGGTTTGCTTCCCGATTAATGACGCAGTCGATGGGCGCCCAAAGCGTGAAAACGAAGACCGGCGCCTCATGAGGTAGCCCCCCCCCCGCAGAATAGATCGAGCGTCTCTGGGCCTTCAAAAACATAATCAAAGATGGTTGCCCCCATGGCCAGAAGGGCTGCAGTCAGGTCAGCGCCCGCTCGGTAGTCGAACCGGGCCTGAGAGAGTTTCGAACATCTTCAGGGGCCAAGTGTAGAGCGTCTAACCGCTTCTTGAGCGGCAGCCACGTCGCTCTCTTATCGACGGAGATTGTTGATAGGAATTCTACCGGCCACCGTAAGCCCGAGTAGTTCTTTGCCCAACGGTCGCCCAGTTGCGTTGACAGCCGTCAACACGGGCCTCGCGCAGACGGAAACCGACTGTCTCTACGCCTATCTTCGAAAACCTACCCCAGCGGACACTGTTTCGCCGTGGCTATTTTCAATCTCACTGGTTCCCCGCACAGACATCTGCCCCGAGAGATCGCTCGGTCATTCTCAGTGCCGTCTGAGCAACGGAAGAAAAGGCCCCCTTTCTTTCCGAAAGGGATAGAAACATCAATATTTTCTGGGAGATGGCAGGCGTTCAAATTGTATCTCGAACACTACAATAACTCGAAGATATCAACGAATCCCTGCACTTCCAGTTTCTCGCATTTGCTCGCCTTGTACAAGCTTGCTTCGACCTCGGAGAGAAGCAGCACCGACATCAGAACGCCACGCTGAATTCCTATCGAATGGCTATCCCTTCGTCTATCCGACGGCAGAAAGCTGAGCGCGTAGCCGAGCCGATAACATTGCCGAGACAGCGAAGGATTGGCTCTTCGCACGGCGCGTAAGGTCACGCAGATAGGCACCAGCTGAATGAATGTGCTCAGCGCGCTCCAGAAGGCACGCCAGCACGGTCGCGGTGGTTTCTGGCCCGAGGGTTGCGCAGGCTTCGTTGTAGGCATCAGGGCTGATCCCAAGCATGTTTTTGACCACTGTGGCCGCTGTCAGGAGATCGCGCCAGTTGTCGATACGACCGGATGGGCCGTAGTCGCGGATTTGCGGGCAGGCCTTCAAGACGAGTGGCAGTGGCACAGCGCGGTTCAGAGGAGGGGTTGCCGCGTGATGTGAGTGAAGTTTCGGCAGCAGTGATGTTTCGGTATCGGTGACTAGATCACTGCCATCTTGGCTCCCTGGCAGGACACTTGCTGAAACGCTGCGCGAAAATGCCACTCCAAGTCCTTCATCAGCCTGTTCAGATTCAGAAAGATAATCGGATTCTGAATTCTGTATGTGCCGCTCATTTTGGCGTTCATTGGCAGCCATATTTTGTGTTTTCAGTAGATTTTCCAGACGATTAGTCAATTCGTCCTGCAGTTGGGCAAGAACGGGGAGGAGGCGCTCGATTTCGGCGAGCGAGGGCTTGCGTGTGAGGGACATGTAGACGGCCTGGCAGCGCGCTTCGGCGTCTTCGGCGTAGGCACTATCGGAAGGCCGCAGCAGATCGATCAGCTTTGCTACATCGCGGCGGCAGAGGCTCATGCGTTCACGCATCATCTGCAGGTAACGCCGGTCGGCTTCCAGACGCGCAGCTTCAGCTTCGAATTCGGCCGCGCGAGAAAGCAACGGCGCAAGGTCGAACCCGAAAGCCTGGCCGATCGCTCCCTTGCGGTCGCGGCGAGCGTAGCGCTTACCGTTGGGGCTATCGCGCCGGAGAATGAGGCCGGCCTCGACCAGGGTGGCGAGGTGCCGCCGAAGCGTTGTCTCTGCCATGCCATGCGTTCTCAGAGAAAGCTGAGCATTGGATGGAAACACGACGAGACCGTCGGCCCCCTCGAGTTCGGTCTTCGGATAGAACGACAGCAATGCGTTCAAAACCGCAAGAGAACGATCGGAAATGCCAAGGCTCGACTTGGCAGCACAGACCGTTCGAAACAATTTCCATTTATCGACCTTGCCTTCGTCGACGGCCGAAACGCTGGAAAGTTGGTGTGCCAACATCCCAAGCGACATCGCCCGCCGCCCGAAGGGCGTCGTGACAATCCCACAATCCATTCGTCTTCACCTTTTTCAAGGCAAAAGAAATTCGTTCGCCGAAACGACGTTGAAAACTCTTGACACCGATTCGCGGAAATGGGATTCTCTAGTTGCTACACGAGAGAAGGGTTTCCGCAGCGCTAGTCGTTCGGAAGCCTTTTTCTTTTGCTCTGTTTAGTCTCCTGTTTCCTCTTGGTATTCGAGGTACAGAGATTTGAGCCTCTGCCTCACGAAATCTGCAAAGCCCGGCGCCTTCTTCCTGTTGAAGGACAGCGTCGTTTCGACGTCCGTTTCACGGATCCGGACCGGGGTTGTATCGTCGGGCGCCACCCATGAGATGGCTCTGGCGCGCGCCTTGGAGGTGTTGAGGAAGGCAAAAAGCGCATCAAAGCGCTGATCGCTCCCGGCCTCCTGGAGTTTTTTGTCTTTGACAAAGACGTCTGCAGCTTCGGCCTTTCCGTCCTGGGCCAGAAGCTCGGCGAGTTCGAACCAGCGACGGCGACCGATCTCCGGTGCCGGGCCAATCGCCTCGATCAGGGCGATCGGTAGCCGACGAACGACGGAAATCATCTTTGAAAGTGCGGCCTTGTCGACACCGAGCGAGGACATGATGACTTCGCGGGAGAAGCCGCGGTCTTCAAGGCGCGTCGCGAAAAGTGACCGCTCGATGAATGACAGATCCGTGCGGGTATTGTTCTCCTGCCCCTGAGAGACGACCAGCTGCTCGTCGCTGAGATCGCGGACAACGGCGCGGACCTTGCCGCCAAGCTCGCGTGCAGCGGCCAATCGCCGATGACCGTAGGCAACCTGGTAGCGCCCTTCGTTATCGGGATGCGGGCGCACTAGAATGGGCACCTGTTGTCCATGCTCGCGGATCTGTGCAGCAAGAGCGGATTGTGCATCTACCCCAATCTCGAGACGGTCGACGACGAAAGAGGCGTCGATGAGCGCTGGGTCGAGATCGACGATCGTCAATCCTTCGGCAAGCTGGCGCTCCAGCTCCTGAGCGCGCTCAACCTTCTGGGTGATGTTCGACAGGGACCGAGTAATGCCGCCGACGGCGCTTACTGGCCGAGTCCCGACGCTGAGACCGGCGATTGGCCGGGCGGCTGCCCGCTCCAGAGCCGTTTCAGCGTCGTTTCCGGTCGTGTCGCCGGTAATGCCAATCAGATTTTTGCGGGCCATGGATTACTTCCTCCCCCAAACCTGGCGGATCAGTTCTTCGATCTCGCCATTGACCTGGTTCAGCGAATCCATGGCGCGGTCGTAGGTGCCGCGGACAAACTGCGAGCGCTCGACTTCATAGAGTGTCTGCTTCGTCACGCCGGCATCGGAGATAGCTGTCGACTTCACCATCGCGTTTTGCAGCATGCGGTTGCCGAAAATGGCGCGCATGAAGCCGGTCATCTGGCTCTGCGGACCGTCATTCGGCTCAAAACGCGTGCCGAGATAGCGCATCCAGTCGTAACTTGTGCGACCACCGGCTTTTTCGACGACGCTCATCAGTTCGCTCGTCATCGACAGGAACTGCGACATCGACATGACGTCGAGCATCTGCGGATGCACGGTGATGAGAACGGATGTGGCAGCGCAGAGCGCCGACATGGTCAGGAAGCCGAGTTGCGGCGGGCAGTCGATGACGACGATATCGTAGAAACTCTCGATTTCTGCCAATACGTCGCCGATACGCGCGAAAAAGAGGGTCTCGGCAGCGCCACCCATCATCATTGCCTTCGGCGTCTCGTGCTCGAATTCCATGAGTTCGAGATTGCCAGGAATGAGGTGAAGGTTGGCCGTGTAGGTCGAACGGACGATGTCGGCGATCGGCCGCGGCTCGTCGTAGCGGATCGCCCCATAAAGCGTTTCGCCCTCGCCAACGTCCAGTTCCGGCTGGTGGCCGAAGAGGGCGGAAAGCGAAGCCTGCGGATCGAGGTCGATCGCGAGCGTCCGGTAGCCGCGCAGGGCCAGATATTGGGCAAGGTGGGCAGATGTCGTCGTCTTCGCCGAGCCGCCCTTGAAATTCATGACCGATATGACTTGAAGCTTCTCGTCGCCGCGGCGGTGCGGGACGTATTTCCCGGACTTGCCGCCTTCGTCGAGAACACGACGGATGCGCTCGATGTCCTCAACCGCGTACATGCGCCGACCGTTTGACAAGGGCGCCGGGCCGTGGCCCTCTGAGGCCACCTGTCTCAGATAGCCTTCGCCGATTCCAATGAAGGCCGCGGCTTCGGCAGGGCTGAAGAGGCGCATTGCCTTTTGGGCTTGCGGAGGGAAGATCTTCTTTTGATGCTGCTGTAGCTGATGCGCCAGTTCCAAAGCATCGGCAGCCAGAAGCGTCGGCAGATGCTCCTGTTCGTCGTGACCTTGAATTTTCTGTTGCAACATTGGGTTCCCCGAAAACTGCGCAAAAATCGTCATATCGGAACAATATGCGCAGATGCACTATGCTCCGATTCGGTTCGCTTTTACAAACGCATAGCGATTTATACCCAGGGCCCCATTTGGGCGGCGAATGAACCTGGGATAGCGACCAGTTGTCCGCGGACAACTGAGTTCGGGTAGCGGACCTATCGGTAGGCTCTTCCGCCGACGCGCCGGTAGGCCTGTGAAGCTCTAAAAGAGTATAGAATTTATAGACTATTGACAGATGAGCGGATTGTGTCACGATTGTGGCCATCAGAGACGCGATGCGAGAAGGTTCGCTATGTTCTATCTTGGTGGAATGACCCTCGGTTATCTGGCGCCGCCGCCGCCGAAGGCGACGCGGCAGTCGCGTGTGGAGATCGCGTCAGCTTCGGTTGAAAAGCCGGACTGCGAAGAGTCTGGCCGCAATCAGGAATGGGCGCGTGCCTTCCTGACGCCGTGGCATCTTCTCTATTGATCCCCAGGCGCTGCTGCAGGTGTTGACACCTGTCAACAGTCGTCTGATCCGGCTTCGGGCGCCATGGTGGAAAAGCGCGAAACAGAGAGAGAAGGGCTGTTTCGCCGCCCGGAAATGATTAAGTTCGGTGTCATGGACACCAAGCAAGACCGAACCGTTTCAAACGACCAGCCCGGCGATGCCGTCGATAACCAAGGGCAATCCTTGTCCTTGCATCAGCGTATCCTCGGGGACGTGGAAGGGCGCATCCTCTCCGGGGAATGGCCGCCCGGTCACCGCATTCCATTCGAACACGAGTTGACCGAACAGTATGACTGCTCGCGGATGACCGTGAACAAGGCGCTGACGGAGTTGGTCAAGCGCGGATTGATCGAGCGGCGACGCAAGTCGGGCAGCTACGTCACCTTTCCGCAGGTGCAGTCGGCGGTCATGGAGATCCACGACGTCAAGCTCGAAGTCCAATCGCTGGGGCTCGACTACAGTTTCCAGCTGGACGAGCGAAAGGTTCGCAAGGTGGAGAGCCGGGACGTCGAACGCCTGGATCTTCCGACATCGGCCAGGTTGCTGGATGTCACGTGCCGGCATTTTGCCGGCGGTCGTCCCTTTTGTTTCGAAGAGCGCCTGATCAGCCTTGCGGCGGTGCCCGAGGCGGAAGCGGAGTTGTTTGAGACCGCGGCCCCCGGTTCGTGGCTGCTTGGCAAGGTGCCATGGAGTACGGCCGAACACCGCATTCGCGCCGTTTCAGCTAACAAGCTGGCGGCGCAGGCGCTCGATATTTCGACCGGCACCGCCTGCCTGGTCATCGAGCGCCGCACCTGGAGCGGTCGTGCACCGGTCACGCATGTGCGGCTGACCTATCCCGGCGATCGCCACGAACTCGTCGCTCAGTTCGCGCCGAGCCCGATCGGATAGCCGGCTAATTCTCGCCGACCGGTAACGTGCCAGTTGTCCGCGGACAACTGGCTATTCTCCCACCACGCGCAAGACGGGGGCCGGACCGTTGCCCGAAAAGGCGAAGACCTCGATCGGCTCACCGATGCCCCTGACGGGATAGGAGCCGAGATGCTCCATGCTGGATGCACAGCCGGCCAGTTCGACGAAAGCCCGCGACAGAAGCACCGGGCGCTTCGTTTCCTTGGTCAGGCTCTCCAGTCGCGAGGCGATGTTGACCGCGGGGCCGATCACCGTGAAGTCCAGCCGCCGACGCGACCCGATGTTGCCGTACATCACGTCGCCGACGTGGACGCCGATCCCATAGCCAAAGGGTTCGCGGCCCTTTTCGAGGTTGTCCTTGTTGAGGAGGGCGATTGCCGCTTCCGCCTCACGGATTGCCTGCAGCAGGTTTTCGGCGGCATTGGCATTGCTGAGCGGGAAGATCGCCAGCAGCCCATCGCCCATGAACTTGAGGATTTCGCCGCCGTGCCGTTCGATCGGTTCCGACATCGCGTCGAAATAGGCGTTGAGCAGTTCGATCACGTCGTCGCGCGGCCACAGGTCGGAGAGTTTCGTGAAGTTGCGCAGGTCGCAGATCAAAATCGCGGCACCGACGGTAACGCCGCTGCCGCGCGTCGTGGCGCCGGCAAGAATCTGCTCGCTGGCATGCGGACCGACATAGGTCTCGAGCAGCGTTCGCACAAACCGGTTCTTCAGCCGGATTTCGCTGACGAGCGCCAGCGCTGGCAGAAGATCCGAGAGAAGGGTGATGTGCTCATCCTCGAAGCCGCCCATTCTGTCGGTGGTAAAGGTCACGACATGGCGTTTGCCCAGCGTGTGCTCGAGCGGCCAGGCAATGTACTCGGTCAGGCCCTCGGCTTTCAGGTCGACATAGAGTGAATTCTGAGATTGCTCTTCCGGCAGAGCCTCCAGATTCATGCGAACTTCGGTGCCGCCGTTGTTGATTACATAGAGCGGGCTGTTGAGGTAGACTGCGGTGTTTTGTGTTCCATAGTCGTAGAGATCGATTTCGGCTTCCGCCAAGCCCTTGCGCCATAGAATGCGGGCGCCCAACCACTGCGGATGGTTGATGCGGAAATGCAGCGTCGCACGTGCAACCGGGACACCGACCGTCTGTAGCCGGTCGCACATTTCAACGAGGATATTGTCGATAAATCGCTCGTTGCGTGTTTCTATGATCAACCAGTCGAGCACGCTCCGGCGCCGGGCCGGCCAGCTTTCTCCTTCGGTCGAAGGGGAGGGGGCCTGCGAAGACATCTGCATATGCAATTCTCCATGCTGGTCGAGCGCTCAGCCGGTCGTCCGGCGAACGTTCATGATGTATCGCTGCAAATGTGGAGCATCAGCGGCGCCTTGATAAGGGGGAAGCCGAAAGCTTTTGAGAAAAGGGGATGGTTACGTCCGCGCTCACGCCGATTTGTGCGCCGGGCGGCTCCCGTCGATAAGCGGCAAATGCAAGCGGACGCGGGCTCCTCGCCATGGGCCGACAAGGATGTCGATGCGGCCGCCGTGGAGGCGGGCGATCTCCCGTGCCAGATTGAGCCCCAGACCGGCGCCGGTGGAGCGGGGACGCAAGCGATAGAAAGGCTCGAAAACGCGGTCGCGTTCCTCGAGAGGAATTCCGGGGCCCTCGTCCTGGATTTCAAGCCCGCCCTCGGCATTGACCTGCACGGTGATGGTGCCGGTGCCGCCGCCATGTTCGATGGCGTTGCGCAAGAGATTGGCGACGGCCTGTTCGATCTGGCGTGGCCGAGCGTTGACACGCGCCTCCGGCACCTCGGTTTCGAACGCCAGTTCGTAGCCAGCTTCGAACGCCAACGGCGCAAAGTCTGCGACGATGTTTCTCGCGAGGGCAACAAGATCCACCACTTCGAGTGCGCCACCGGCATGCTCGAGCACCTGCCGGTCGAGGAGCTGCTGAGCGAGGTGAGACAGACGCTCGATATCCAGTCTCAGGCGGGCGCTTTCCGGAGCTTCCTGCAGAAGTTCGGCACGGGTTCTGAGGATCGCGATCGGGGTGCGCAATTCGTGTGCCGCGTCGGTGAGGAAGCGGTTGCGCTGGTCATATCCTTCGCCAAGCCGCGCCAGCGCCCTGTTGAAGGCACGCACCAACGGCGCGATTTCGGTCGGGACATGTTCGGTTTCAAGCTGAACCGCTCGATTGTCGATATCGATGCGACCGGCTTCATCAGCCGTCGATATGAGGCTTGCCAGGGAACGCCGAACGACGGCTGGCGCCGTGACCAATGTGGTCACGCCCATCACCAGAACGATCGGCAACAGGAAACACAGGATGAGCAGTGCGATCATCGGGACGACCTCGGTCCAGGTCGTCGTGCCGTCGAGGTCGCGTGCCATGTCGACGTTGACGCTGATCTGCACGTCCAGCGGGCCATTGTCGCGCCGCGAAGCAACCGTCGAGGCGATGATCTGGACGCGGCCGGCCTCGGTCTCGGCGTTGTGGAGGACGGCGTCCGGCAGCGTTCCGCCGTCATCGAACAGCAGTTTCGCGCCCTCCACACGTCGCAGCAGGTCGCCGCCGCTTTCGTCATAGGGGGAGGGAACGGTTCCCTGTCGGAGAACCTGGCCGGCGTCGTCGCGGATGATGAACCAGAGATTGGGGTGGGACTGGCGCAGCTCCCGTAGCTCGTCCGTCTCACGGATCATCAACGCGCCGCTCGCATCACGCCCGACGGCGTGGTCGAGAACATCCACGGCCGCTTCGTTGTCGACGAGGAGGCGCGGCTGGGCGATGAACATTGCCAGAAAAAGCAGGCCGATAAAGACAAACAGGGTTGCCGCCTGCAGCAGGATGAGGCGGCGCACGAGCACCCATTGCAGCGAGCGAGGCCGAGCTTTCTTCATGTCGTTGCGCGCAGGAGATAGCCAAGGTTGCGGATGGCCCGGATCTCGACGCCGGCACCGACATCATCGAGCTTTCGGCGCAGGCGTGAAAGATGCGAGTCGAGCGCATTGGACTCGATCTCGTCTTCCATGGCGTAGACCGATTCCTCCAATGTCGCCCTGAGCACGGTTCGGCCCGGTCGACGCATCAAGGCTTCGAGCGCAAGGCGTTCTCTGCGCAAGAGATCGAGCGGCTTGTCGTCCACGGCTGCTTCGCGGTGGTGGAAGTCGTAAATCAGGCGTCCGACCTTGGTTTGCTCGGCTTTCAATGAGACCGGGCGGCGGGCGAGCGCCCGTAGCCGGGCCATCAGTTCTTCGACGGCAAACGGCTTGGACAGGTAGTCGTCGGCACCGGCATCGAGGCCGGCGACCCGATCGTTGATCGATCCCAATGCCGTCAGCATCAATATGGGCGCCGCGACCCCGAGACTGCGCAGTTTCGGGATGAGGTCCAGCCCCTCGCCATCCGGTACCCGGCGATCGAGCACGACGACGTCATAGGGCCAGAGTTCGGCGACGGCTTCGGCGTCGGCCAGCGTCGAGACGTGATCGACGATCACCTGACGCCGCTCCAGCGCCGCCTTCAGCGCCGAAGCCATCTCCGGCTCGTCTTCCAGCAGCAGGATGCGCATGCCAGTTCTCCCGATCGCAGGTCTTTCCGAGCAGAGCACTCAATAAAAATATGCATAGATTCAAATATTTACAATGAATCCATGCGACTCACCAGAAGGGCTGCAGCCATCACTCGCATTCCAGTTTCGGCTGGCGGAAGTTGGTGATGTACCAGCGGCCCTGCTGCATTCGGGCATAGAAGGTGTAGAAGCACTCCTGTTCCTCGACATAGCCCGGCGTCGTGTATTCCTCGTAGCGCATTCCGCGTCGAGTGTCTCTGATTTCACCGCTGGAGGTGCCGGAGACGACATTCGTCGAGATCTTGCGCCACTGATAGGCGCGCTCGTTCCAGCCGAGATCGAGAACGTTCGAAGGCGGACCGTAGTCGATGATGACGGATTCGACCGGCTGGCCGATATAGGTTTTCATCGTGTCGGATGCACAACCGGCCAGGAGGACGGCGGCGGCGGCGGCGAGGCATACGAGGGCGCGACGCCCTTTGCTGAAGAACATGACGGATCCCGGTTTCCCGCAGCGCCGGCATCCATGCGGACGCGCAAAACGCACGGTCGTGCTTTGACCTGCCGCATGCCCGAGTGTTGTTCCGGGTCGAGGCGGCGACAACCCGCTGCTAAAGGGGCAAGATTACAGGGACATTGCGGGAGGACGGCGTGTCCCCGGAGAGATTGCCGACGGTTCAGTTTCGATCGTGGCGCGGCTGATCAGGAGAAAGCTGCGCGCTTGCAAGATGATACTGGGTGCGCTCGGCGATCGTACTGTTCGCAATGAGGGCAACGGAAATCTGGCGGAAAGCACAGGAATCCCCGCGGACGTCTTCCACAACGTTCCGGCCATGACCATCGCTGGATTTGGGCCGGAGGCCATCGAGGCGCGGTCGAGCCAGAGGCGGTCAGGCGGCGCGATTCGCTTCTTTCTTTGCAGCCGCCGTTTCGGCCGCATAGACAAGGCCGGGCTCTACGATCCATTCGCCGGAGCGAAGCGACAATACGTCGAAGCCACCACTTGGCAGCCGCGGAGCCACGCCGACGAAGCGATAGCAAAGGCCGCTGCCATCCCTTACCGCTTCCCGTATAGGCCTGCCGGCAAGGTAGCCGATCACGACGCCCTCGAAAGCAACATCCGCCAGGATGAAATACTCCGTCGGCAATCGGCGGCTGGTCTTGGGGTTGGGCTTGAACCCGTTCTTGATTTTCATTGTCTTGCTCGTTGTGAGACGTTTCCGCGACCGGGGAGGTCGGTGCCGAGGCGTCTGTGCACTTCTCTCGTCGTTGCCACGCGGGTGCGCGAGTCAGGCTGCACATTGCAAAGGTGACACGTTCCGCAATTCGGCGATGTTCCCGGCGGCACGGCGTCTCAAGCCATCGAAAAACGGCGCTAAGAAGGCGGAGCCATTGAGGCTTGTTGCGGCATTTGCGCCGTCTCCTGTTAGCGTGAAACAAGGTAGGAAATCGCTTGGGAAGACGGAGCCTGGGCATAAGGAACCCATAAAGACACACAGCGTCTCCGCAGCGCGGGCGGACAGTCGCGTTTCGGATCGGCCGCACCAAAAAAAATCTTCCAGCACCGTTGTATCGTTTCATTCGGCCATATTCTCGACATCGAGATTGTCGACCTCTTCCCGCAGGCTGGGACCACCCGGCGCTCACCAAGCGCCCGCTCCCGCTTCCTATCGGGAAGCAGGAGCGGGCGTTTTGCGCCTATTGAAAGATCATCCACTTGTCATTCGACAGATCCTCCGGGCACGTCACGAAACGAACTGTGCTGCACTTTCCAGGCTTTGAGCCACTGGACGCCGCAAAGCACCAGGCGCGCTACAAGCGATCGGCGGTTAAGACCGCCAAGCTTCAGGACTTTGCGGTCGAGGTGGGACCGGTACAGACCGAAGGGCCCAGCCGCTACTTCGACGTGGACAGTCAAGGCATCGATTGGCGAACGATGAGCCGCGTCTACGTCTTCGATCACGACGAAATCGTCAAAAGCCTCAACGGTCGGTCGATGCTACATCGAATGGCTGCTGGGTACCTGAGTGCCGCACGCGTGATCTGGGAAGGCGGCGCTTGGTCTTACTTCTGGCATGCGTGGCGCTTCGGTCTGTTCTTCCTCTTTCCATTCCTGATGGTGGCGATTGGGCTCGCTCTGAGCGTGCTGATCGGTACTGCGCCCTATTGGCTTGCGCTTGAGTCGTGGCTCCTGATCCCAAGTGCAATCATCGCCTATGTGGCCTTCTTCCGGCTCTTTTTGCCGTGGTCGGACAGATGGCACACGCTGCACCTCTTTTCCGATTGGGAACTGGCCGTTGCCGTCGCCAGCCTGGAAAAACCTTATTTCAAGCAGTGGGTTGAGGATAATTTGGCGTCCGTGCGGGCGGCACTCAGCGAGCCGGCCGACGAATATGTCATCAGTTCCCACAGCATGGGATCAAGCATCGCCACCCAGGTTATCGGCACTTTGGTAGAAAGAGAGCCGAGCCTGTTTGAGGGAAAACGCATCATCTTTGTCACGCTCGGTGGCGCGATCCTGCAATGCGCATTGCTTCGCTCGGCCGAGGTCTTGCGGGGCCGTGTCGGGGCCATCGCCCGTGTGAAGGACATCTTCTGGTTCGACGTGCAATGCCTGACCGATGCGATCAATTTCTACAGATGCCAGGTCGTTTCACTGGCCGGACACCATGATGCGCCCCAGCCGCCCATCGTCTTCATCCGGCTAAAGCACATGCTTTCGCCGGACCGCTATCGCAGGATCAAACGCGACTTCCTTCGCGTTCACCGGCAATACGTGCTTGATGCCGACGTCCGCGTGCCCTTCGATTTTACGATGATGACGGCCGGACCGCTTCCAGCCGCCTCATTTGCAAATCCGAGCTGACGAGGTTCAGCCGCTTCGCTCAGGACTTCAGCAAGGAGAGTCCGCTTTCCCGGTCGAAGAGATGCAGGCTCTCAGGCTCGATGGCGAAAGATACGGCGTCTCCTGGTTTGGGACATATGGTTGCCTTGACCAGCGCGCCGATTTCCTTTTCGGCAAACAGGAAGGTCACGAGCGCTTCATTGCCGTGAAACTCGACGAGATCGGCGGTGCCGGAGAGAAGGTTGTGGCCTTCTGCTGCAATCGTCAGATCGGCCGGACGAATACCGAGCACAAGTTGCTGGCCATGGCGGAGCGCGAACTTGTCATCCGAGAGCACGAAGTTGCTGCCGGCGCTGCGAAGCAGCCATCCGCCTTCGGTCTTCTCGGCGGTGACGTCGATGAAGTTCATATTCGGCGTGCCGATGAAACCGGCGACGAAGAGCGTGCGCGGGCGCTCGTAGATTTCGGCTGGCGTGCCGACCTGCTCAATCGCTCCGCCCTTCATCAAAACAATCCTGTCGGCAAGCGTCATCGCCTCCAGTTGGTCGTGCGTCACGTAGATGGTCGTGGTCTTCAGCTTCTGGTGCAGCCGGGCGATCTCGACGCGCATGTGGTTTCTGAGCTTTGCATCCAGGTTCGAAAGCGGCTCGTCGAAGAGGAAGACGCGCGGCGTCTTGATCATGGCGCGGGCGATGGCGACGCGCTGCTGCTGCCCTCCCGACAATTCAGTCGGCTTGCGGGTTAGGTAGGGATCAAGCCCGAGCGTTGCCGCGACAGCCAGAATGCGCGTGTCGATCTCCGTCTTCGGCACCTTCATGCGCTTCAGCCCAAAGGCGATGTTGTCGTAGATCGTCATGTGCGGGTAGAGCGCATAATTCTGGAAGACCATGGCGACGCCGCGATCCCTTGGCGGCAGGTCGTTGACCGTGCGTCCGCCGATCGAGACGGTGCCGCCGGATATGTCTTCAAGACCAGCGATCATGCGCAGCAGCGTGGACTTGCCGCAGCCGGATGGACCGAGGAACACGATGAACTCGTGATCGGCGACATCGAGGTTGAAATCCGTGATGACATTGACGGCGCCGTATTGTTTGTCGACGCCGGAGCAGACGATGTTCGCCATGGCTCAATCCTTCCCGCTGTCCATAAGGATCTGCAGCTTGATGTCCGTCGGCCGGGCGGAAGCAGCCCGCTCGAACGCCTTGATGCTGTCTTCGAACCGGAATGTCTCGGTAATCAGCGGCTTCAGGTCGACCTTGCCCGATGCGATCAGCTGCAGCGCGCGATCGAAGATGTTGGCATAGCGGAATACCGTTTCGATGCGGACCTCCTTCGAGATTGCGCCCGGCACGTCGAACTGGACAGCTTCGACCGGCAAGCCGACCAGCACGATGGCCCCGCCCGGGCGAACGAGATCGAAGATGCCTGAGAATGCCTTGGCGCTGCCGCTTGCCTCGAAGACGACATCGGCACCCCAGCCGCCGGTTTCAGTGGCGATCACATCGGCAAAGGAGCGCTCGGCGATGTTGACCGGGGTGATGCCCGGATATTGCGCCGCGATGGCCAGTTTCTCGGTGCTGAAATCGGAGATGAAGACACGGCTGCAGCCCCCGGCAAGGGCTGCCAGCGCCACCATGATGCCGATCGGTCCGCAGCCGATGACGGCACCGACGTCGCCGGGTGCTATCCGGGCGCGGGCGGCCGCCTGCATGCCGATGGCGAACGGCTCGACCATCGCGCCCTCGGCAAACGAGACGTTATCGGGGAGCTTGTAGGTGAAAGCAGCCGGATGGACGGTGAAGGGAGCGAGCACACCATGGACCGGCGGCGTCGCCCAGAAGCGAACCTTGGGATCGACATTGTAGATGCCGAGCTTGGAAGCGCGGGACGTAAGATCCGGAACACCCGGCTCCATGCAGACGCGGTCGCCGACTTCAAGCGTTTCCACGTTGCTGCCGACGGCGACGATGGTGCCGGCCGCCTCGTGCCCGAGCACCATCGGCTCGCGCACCACATAGGGGCCGATGGCACCATGGGTGTAATAGTGCACATCGCTGCCGCAGACGCCGACCGTGTGGATGGCGATCTTGACGTCATCGGGGCCGAGCGTGAGCGGGAGGTCGATCTCCCTGAGCGCGAGCTTGCCTTTTTGCTCGAGGACCAATGCTTGCATGGAGGACTTCCTTGTTTTTCCAGTCTTGGGTTTCATTGAATCTTGCGCTTGAAGGCGCTGTTGAGCATGCCACTTAGGACCCCGATGAAGAGCAGCGGCGGAATGGAGAGCAGCACGACGGATGCATTGAGAATGCCCCAGGGCACGTCGCGGCCGAGCTGGGTCAGTTCCGAGGCGACGATCGGCAGCGTCTTGGCGTCCGAGGTCGTCAGCATCAGTGCGATCAGGAACTCGTTCCAGACGAGCACGAAGGCAAAGGCGACGGCGCCGATGAGCGAACGAAGGGCAATTGGCAGCGCGATCAGGAAGAAGATCGCATAGGGGCCGTAGCCATCGACGCGGGCCGCTTCCTCGACTTCCTTCGGCACCCGGGCGAAGGCCGGGACGCTGAGCCAGATGATGGTTGCGAGCGTCAGCAGCGAATAGGTGACGATCATCGACAGGCGCGTGTCGTAAAGGCCGAAATCGAGCCAGATCACCATCAGCGGAATGGCGATCGCGACCGGCGGCAGGAAACGCAGCGACAGCACGAAGAACTGGATGTCGCGTGACCAGCGGTTGGGATAGCGCGCGATCGCGTAGGCCGCGGGCAGGCCGAGCACCGCGCCGATCAGCACCGCAGCACCCGAGATCAGCAGCGAATTGACGAGGCCGGCAAAGACGCTTTCGCGGCCGAGCACATAGGCGAAATTGTCGAGCGTCGGCTCGAAGATGAAGAGCGGTGTCGGCGTGACGATGTCGACGCGGTTCTTGAAGGCGTTGAGCGCCGTCCAGAACATCGGGAAGATGGCGGAGAAGGCGGCGAGGCCAAGGATCAGCCGGCCGATGAGGCGGCCAAGGGTGTGGGCGGTCATCACTGAACCCTCTTCCAGATGAAGGTGAAGGCGATCGAGGTGGCAATCATCATCAGAACGGCCATGCTGGAGGCGTAGGAGATACGGCCGGACTCGATGAAACCTTGCGAGAAGGCGTACATGTCGAGCGTTTCGGTCGCGATACCGGGGCCGCCGCGGGTCATGACGTAGATCAGGTCGAAGGCGCGCAGCGACTCGATCATCTTGACGAAGGCGAGCGAGATCAGCGGCGCCTTGAGCATTGGCAGAGCGATGAAGGCATAGATTTCCCAAGTGCGCGCGTGGTCGAGCTTTGCTGCCTCGAACGGCTGCGGCGGCAACGTTTCCAGAAGTTTCAGCACGATGACGGCGAAGAACAGCCCCCACTGCCACACGTCCACCAGGGCCACGGTCGCAAGTGCGGTTGCCGGATTGGAGAGGAGGTCCAGTGGCTGGCCGGTGATCGCCTTATAGGGATAGGTGGCAATACCGTAGAGCGGATGAAAGGCGAACTTCCAGACGAATGCAGCCGAAACGCGCGGCAGGATGACCGGCACCAGAAACAGAAGCGCCAGCAGATTGCGCGTGCGCGGCGACACGCATTCGAACAGCAGAATGCCGAGGCCGACGGCGATCAGAAGCGTCATGCCGACGGTAACGGCTTCCCATGTCAGGGAGACGCCGATGGCGTTGACGAAACGGCGATCCGAGAACAGATCGATGTAATTGGCGAAGCCGATGAAGCTGCCGTCGGGACGGCTGAGCTCCCGGTTCTGGAAGGAGATGTAGATCGCATAGGCCGTCGGCACGAGGGCGAGAACGGCGAGGATGCCCATGGCCGGGGTGAGGAACACCGCCGGCAGGCTGTTTTTCTGCTTCATGTCATGACGTCCTGCGGCTTCAAGCGCCGATGGTGCAGCGGTCCACCGGCGTGGCTGTCTGCCTTGCCGATGGACCCCGGGAGGAACGCTGTTACTGGCTGCGGGCAACCAGGTCCTTGGCAAAGCCGTCGAGTTCGTCGAGGCCTTCCTTGATGTCGCTGCGCGTTCCGGTGATCAGCTCTTCCAGGATGATGCCCCAGCGATCGCCGAGATCAGGCCATTGCGGGCTCTGCCAGAAATTGACGGCAGTGACTTTGCCGGTGTCGGCAAGTGCCTGGCCGAGATCGGGACCGTAAAGCTCGGCGAATTTCGGGCTGGTCATGATGCTGGTGCGGTTCAGTTCGCTGAACTGTCCGGCTTCAAGCCGCCGTGCCTCGTTGTCCTTCGAGGTCGCCCAGGCGATGAACAGACCGGCGCAGGCCTTCGAAGCCTCGTCCTTGTTGGCCTTGGTGCCGATCGCCAGGCCATGGCCGTAGCCGCCGCCCGTCAGTGGCGCTGGTGGCGGCAGGTAGCCGACCTTACCGGCGACCTTGGATGATTTCGGGTCGATCGCCATGCCGACGAGCGGGGTCGATTCGATCAGCATCGCCACTTGGCCGGACGTGAAGGCGCCAACCGCCTCGTCCCAGCCGCCAGTCTGGCTGCCCGGTGCCGAATACTTGAACAGCTCGAGATAGGTTTCGGTTGCCTTGACCGCCTGTTCGCCGTCGAAGACCGGCGTCTTGCCGTCGAACCAGTTACCGCCAAACCCCTTGAAGAAGGGCATCCAGCGCCAGACATTGGCACCCGATCCGCGTTGGCCGCGAAGCGCCGTGCCATAGATGCCCTGGTCCGGCTGGTTGAGTTTCTTCACCGCGGCGATGTATTCATCGAGCGTCTTCGGCGGGGCGATGCCGGCCGCTTCCAGCAGGTCCTTGCGGTAGACCATCAGGTCGCCGCCGCCGGTGATCGGAGCAAACCAGACCTTGCCGTCATAGGTCGCCACCTTTTGCCGGCCGGGATCGAAGTCGGCATAGTCGTAGTCCGCAGGATAGTAGTCCATCAGCGGTGCGACCCAGCCGGCGGACGCAAAGAGCGCCACATTGGCCTCGTCGATGTAGTAGACGTTGTACTTGCCGATGGTCGAGGCGTCGGCCTTCGTCTTGGCGCGTCGATCGTTTTCGTTGAGATAGTCGATTTCGAAGGATGCGCCGCCCGAGAGCTTTTCGAATTCGGACTTGTAGTCCTCGAGCAGCGTCAGGCCGTCACGCGGCTGGGCGAGCACCTTGATCGTGCCGGAGCATTCGGCCGCGACAGCGACAGTCGTCAGGCCGGTGGAAAGAAGGCATGCGAAGGCAATGCTCGAGACGAGCGTCTTGGCTTTTGTCATTGTGAAAAGACCTCCCCAGGTCTGCGATGCGCGCCGGATACTCCTCAGATCCGGTGCGCTTTCCTCATAGCGAACCGTTTCGCTGGGTTCGATGATAGGCCTTACGCTCCGCCGAACTAGCGTGCGCGATGCGGCGATTCTGTACTTTCTTGCGAAAAATAGGCGAATGCCAGCCGTTTGCAGCGCAGCAAACGCAAGGATTCATCGTCTGGGTGGGGGAGATGCGTTTAGGAACGGGACGTGCGGCGCTGGCCTGTCAGCCGACGATAGGCCGACGGCGTCATCTTGTGCTGGCGCAGGAAGGTGCGGTTGAAGTTGGAGATGTTGAGGTAGCCCACCTCGAAGCAGATGTCGGTGATCGGCATGTCGGTTTCGGCCAGAAGTTTGCAGGCCTGCCAGATGCGCAGCTTGTTGACGTGGTCGGTAAAGGTATTGCCGGTGTTCTTCTTGAAGAAACGGGAAAAGGCCGTCTCGCTCATGTCGGCCTGCCTGGCAAGATCGGCAAGATGAATGTCGGTGGCGATGTTTTCGTAGATGAAGGCCAGAGCGCCGCGCAGCACGTCAAGCGATTGCTGGTCGAGTTCTGGCGCGAATTCCGGCGAGGAGAGCAACTCGTATTCCTCGGTGTTGACCAGAAGATCGAGCAACTGGATGAATAGCGAGAAGCGCGAGAGCCCTTTCAGGCTGCCCATGCGTTCGATCAGATCGGCGCCCTTGGCGCGGGCATCGCCATGAAACACCAGGCCACGCTCGGCGCGGGCGAAGAAGGCTTCGAGCTCGGCAAATTCCGGCAAGGCGTCGGTGATCTCGCGCATGCGGTCCGGATGGAACTGCATGACGATGTCGCGGCCTTCGATGATTTCGTCGGGCGCGGTGACCGTCACCCAGTCATGCGGCAGATTGCTGCCGATGACCGTGAGGTAGCCCGGGCCGAACTGGCCGATATGGTCACCGACGAAGGCAAGGCCCGAGGCTTTCCGGATCAGGTGGATCTCGATCTCCGGGTGGAAGTTCCAGACGTTCCGTTCCCAGGGATAATCGTCAAGACGCCAGAGGAATGTCTCGTCGACGCCGGTGACGATGTGCTCGAAGGTCGGCGGGTTGGTCGCAAGCGAAGCGGGATTGGCCGGCGCGCGCCTGGAGTTTCGCGCCGTGTTCATTGCCCGGTCCCTCTTGGAACAGTACCGATCGTTCGTCTCCCCTTGAACAGGTGTTAGGCGCGCTCCGCCCAGATTTTCGCCAATTCGACGAGCGTCTTGACGCTGCGCTCCATGTCCTGGCGGCTTACCCATTCGAGCGGCGAGTGGAAGGCATGACCGCCGGCAAAGAGGTTGGCCGAAGGCAGGCCCATGAAGGAGAGCCGCGAACCGTCGGTGCCGCCGCGGATGCTGCCGCGCACCGGCTGCATGCCGGCCCGCCGGATTGCCTCGATGGCATTCTCTACGATTTCCGGGTGGCGGTCGAGCACGACCTTCATGTTGCGGTACTGCTCGTTGACCTCGAAGCTGTAGGTCGAGCCTGGATAGGCCGTCATCACATCCTTGACGATCGCCTCGAGCATGGCCTCCTTCTTGGTGAGACCCGCCTCGTCGAAATCGCGCACGATGAAGCCGAGCTGTGCCTTGTCCATCGAACCTGCCACGCCGGTCGGATGCACGAAGCCATCGCGGCCCTCGGTGCCTTCGGGGGACACGTCTCTTGGAAGCCGGCTAATGATGTCGCCGGCGATCTTGATCGCGTTCTCCATCTTGTCCTTGGCAAAACCTGGATGGATCGCCACGCCGTGGATGACGATCTCGACGCCATCGGCGGAAAAGGTCTCATCCTCGATGTGTCCGGCTGTCTCGCCGTCGACGGTATAGGCAAATTCGGCACCGAGCTTTTTAAGGTCGACCTTGTCGACACCGCGGCCGATCTCCTCGTCGGTGGTGAACAGCAACTTGATCGTGCCGTGTTTGATATCGGGGTTGTCGACGAGGATCTGCGCCGCCGTGACGATCTCAGCAAGGCCGGCCTTGTCGTCGGCACCGAGCAGCGTCGTGCCATCGGTCGTGACGATGTCGTTGCCGATCTGGTCGTTCAGGACCGGATGGTCGGCGACGCGGATGACCTGCTGCGCGTCGCCCACAAGCCGGATGTCGCCGCCCTGGTAGTCGCTGAGGATTTGCGGCTTGACGTTGGTGCCGGTGAAATCGGGTGCGGTGTCCATATGCGAGCACCAGCAGATGACCGGCACAGGCTTATCCACATTCGAAGGAATGGTGGCGTAGACATAACCGTTCTCGTCGAGATGCGCGTCGGAAAGACCGATTGCAAGCAATTCCTCGACCAGCACGCGACCGAGGTTCTTCTGCTTCTCCGTGGAAGGCTGCGTCTTCGACTTCGGATCGGACTGGGTGTCGATAACGACGTAACGAAGGAAGCGGTCGAGAACGGTATCGGTCATGGGCGGGATCCAATGCTGGTGGGCGTGCAACCGCTATACTCCTGCGTCACGATTCCTCAAACCGGATTCGGTGGCGGAATGTCGAGGCTATTGGCAGGCCTGTACTTGTCTGGTGGTCGATGAGGCAGCCTGCGTCAACACCTGAGAGCGCCTCAGTAAGACCCGCCCGATCGCCCCGCCGCTCCAAGATGGTCTTGGGCCCCCTTGAACTCCGCGGCCAGCTTCGTCGTTGCGCCCACCAGCAGACTGACATCGTTGCCGACGGCGACGAAGGTGGCGCCAAGTTCGAGGTAGCGTCGTGCAAGGGTCTGGTCCGAGGTGAGAATGCCGGCGGCTTTTCCATGCGACTGGATGGCGATCAGCGCCGCTTCGACCGCTTCCTGCACCTCTGGTGCCCCGGGCTTGCCGAGAAAACCCATGTCGGCGGCAAGGTCAGCCGGGCCGATGAAGACGCCATCCACACCATCGGTGGTAGTGATCTCGTCGAGGGCGGCAAGGCCGGCACGACTTTCGATCTGCACGAGCAGGCAGATCTCGTCATTGGCCGTCTGCAGATAGTCGGGGATACGATTGAAGGCCGACGCCCTGGCAAGGGCGGCGCCGACGCCGCGCACGCCGTGGGGCGGGTAGCGCACCGCGCGCACCAAGGCGCGAGCCTGTTCCGCGCTTTCGACCATCGGCACCAGCAGTGTCTGGGCGCCGATATCGAGGATCTGCTTGATCATCCAGGTTTCGCCGATCGGCGGGCGAACGATCGCGTGGCTGGGCGAAGCCGAAAGTGCCTGAAGCTGTGCTGCCAGAAGCGGCACGTCGTTCGGTGCGTGCTCGGCATCAAGCAGCAGCCAGTCGAAGCCGGCACCGCCGCAGACCTCGGCGGTGTAGGGATTGGCAAGCGCCAGCCAGAACCCGATCTGCGGACGCTTTTCGGCGAGAGCCTGTTTGAACAGGTTGCGGGGAGCGGGCATGGTCGTTCCTATTCGAAGAAGCAACTGATGGTGCCGGACGGGCCGAAATCGGCGACGATGGTGTCGCCGTGGCGGGCCTCGACCGGGCGGATGAAGGAACCGGCAAGCACGATTTGGCCGGCTTCGATGCGGTCTCCATAGAGCGCAAGCCGATTGGCGAGCCAGGCGATGCCGCGGGCCGGGTGGTTAAGCACGCCGGCGCCGAGCCCCGTCTCCTCCACCTCGGCGTTGCGTGAGACGATCGCACCCATCCAGCGCATGTCGATTGCATCGGGCCGCATCTGGCGGCCGCCGAGAACGATGCCGGCATTGGCGGCATTGTCGGAGATGGTGTCGACGATGGTGCGCGCCTTCTTCGTTTCCGGATCGACCCGGAGGATGCGGGTGTCAAGAATTTCGAGCGCCGGGGTCACGTAGTCAGTGGCGTTCAGCACGTCGAAAACGGTGACGTTGGGACCGACGAGCGGCGCCTTCATCACGAAGGCGATCTCGGCCTCGATGCGCGGCTGAATGAAGCGGTTGCCGGGGATGCGGGCGCCGTCTTCGAACAACATGTCATCGAACAGCACGCCGGAATCGGGAATGTCGATGTTGAGCGCATATTGCATCGCCTTGGAGGTGAGGCCGATCTTCCAGCCGATTACCCGACGCCCCCGGGTAATCTTCTGTTTCACCCAGGCGGCTTGCACCGCATAGGCGTCGTCCATGGTCATCTCGGGGTGCTTGAGCGAGAGCAGGCCGGTCTGGACACGCTCGCGTTCGGCGGTATCGAGGGCGGCCGCTGCCGCTTCGATCTGGGATTTATCGAGCATGGGTCAGGCCTCGTCCGCAATCGGGTTGATGAGCGTGCCGATGCCTTCGGCCTGGACCTCGACCATGTCGCCGGGCTTCAGCCAGATCGGCGGATCGAAACGGGCGCCCGCGCCGGTCGGCGTACCGGTGACGATGACGTCGCCGGGAACCAATGTGGTGAATGTCGAGACGTAGTTGATGATCTTGCGGAAGGAGAAAATCATCCGGCTGGTTCGGTCCTGCTGCCGCACTTCTCCGTTCACACGTGTTTCGAGCCTGATATCGGCGAGTTGGGCCTCGTCAGTGAAGGGTACGAGCCAAGGGCCGATCGAACCGGTGCGGTCGAAGTTCTTGCCCTGGGTGACGTTGAACTTGGCGTGGCGCACCCAGTCGCGGATCGTGCCTTCGTTGCAGAGTGAAAGCGCGGCAATATGGTCGAGAGCGCTCGCCTCGGGAATGCGGCGGCCGCCCTTGCCGATGACGATGACGATCTCGCCTTCGTAATCAAGCTGCGGGCTTTCAGGCGGGCGGATCAGCGGCTGTCCGTGGCCGGTAAACGAGCGCGGAAAACGGATGAACAGCGACGGGTTGGAAGGGGCTGCCTGACCGTCCTTGTACTCTTCGTTTCTGTCGGGGAAATTGACGCCGACGCAGATGATTTTTTCCGGCGCCGGCACCGGGATCTCATAGCGGATGTCATCAAGCGATATGTCGGGCGCCGTTCCCGCCACCTCGTCCGCAAGCCGCGCAAGGGCATTTGCCTCGATCACTTCGCGCAACGTCGGAAAGGTCGATCCGTGCCGCCTCGACAAGTCGACGATACCGTTGCCGGAAACGAGGCCGTAGCCGCTCTTTCCACCGGCCGAAAAGCTCACAAAACGGGGATGGTTCATAGGGCGGATTCCGTGCTTTTCTCGTGTTCACCCAGTGCACCGGCGACTTCGGTGATGACCTCGAAGGCGGTTTCCGCATCCTCCTGCGTCATGTCGAACTGACCTGCCTGGAAGCGGATCGCGACGCGACCATCGACGCGGGTCTGGGTCAGGTAGATGCGGCCATCATCGTTGATCGCGTTGACCAGAGCGATGTTGTGGGCGTCCGGCTCACCCGATGTGCGATGGCGGAACGAAAACAGCGACAGCATCGGCTCGGTTACGATCTCGAAATCCACGTGGTCGGCGAGCCGCTCGGCCACTTGCTTTGACCAGCGCACATGGTTTCGAATCATCGTCTGCAGGCCATCGAGGCCATGGAAGCGCAACAGGAACCAGAGCTTCAGCGCGCGGAAGCGACGGCCGAGCGGGATCGTCCATTCGGAATAGTTGATGATGCCGTCGCGGCCGTGGGTCTTCAGGTATTCCGGCTGGATCGCCAATGTCTTGACCAGATCATCCGGGCTGCGGATGAAATGCGCCGAGCAGTCGAATTGCGCGCCCAGCCACTTGTGCGGATTGAAGACGACGGAATCGGCATTCTCGACGCCGGTCCAGAGTTCGCGGAACTCTTCGCAGATCATCGCGGCACCGGCCCAGGCGGCATCGACATGGACGTAAAGGCCATGCGCATGCGCCACCCGCACCACCTCGGCGATGTCGTCGCAGGCGCCGGTGCTGGTGCCGCCGGTGCAGGCAATCACGCCGGCCGGCAGCAGGCCCGCCGCCTTGTCCCTGATAATAGCCGCTTCAAGTGCTTGGCAGTCCATGGCGCGCCGCGGCCCCTTTGCCGGGATGCGCACGAGGTTTTCCTCGCCGATGCCCGATACCCAGATCGCCCGGTCGATCGAGGTATGGACCTGATCGGAGGAGTAGATGCGCAGCTGCGGCTGGCTCGCGAGCCCCTTCCTGTTGCCCTGCCAGCCAAGCGCCTTCTCGCGCATGACCAGAACGGCAGAAAGCGTCGCCGAAGACGCAGAGTCCTGGATGACACCGGAGAAACCCTCCGGCAAGCCGATCGCCTGGCGCAGCCAGTCGATCACTTTTGTCTCAAGCTCGGTCGCGGCCGGCGATGTCTGCCAGAGCATGCACTGTGCCGCCATCGCGGTGACGAGATATTCGGCGACCACCGAGACGGGTGCGGCATTCGCCGGGAAATAGGCGAAGAACCGCGGATGCTGCCAATGGGTCATGCCCGGCAGGATGATCTTCTCGAAATCGTCGAAGATCGCCTGCATGTCCTCGCCTGTCTGCGGCGGCCGCGACGGGATCTGTGCGGCGATCGCCCCCGGTGCCGTCTGCGCCCGCACCGGCCGGTCGCGCAGTGATGCCCGATAGTCCGCACCCCATTGTGCCGCCTTCAGCGACCATTCGCCGAAACTCTTTTGATCCACTGACTTGCTCCCGTCTGCTGTCTCGCCTTACCCGTACTTTGCTGCCTAACCTCAGGGCGCGACGATCGGTTGTGCCTTGAGGATGGAGTCCTTCGCTTCGGCGCCGGCAAAGGCGCTGCCTTCCTCGAACCAGGATTTCGGTGCCGGCGCGCCCCAGAGGGTCTGGCGCTGCGGGTCCTTCAGGTCCCATTTGATCGGTTCGAGGTCCGGGTCGACGGTCTGGTAATCGGAGCAATAGATCTCGATGCGGTGGCCATCCGGGTCACGGACATAGAGGAAGAAGGCGTTGGAGATGCCATGCCGACCGGGGCCGCGCTCGATGTTGGCAAGCCAGCCAGAGGTCGACATCAGGTCGAGCAGGTCGATGATGTTGAGCGGCGTTGGCACCCAGAAGGCGGTGTGATGCAGGCGCGGCCCGCGGCCGTTGGTAAAGGCAATGTCGTGCACGCCGCCCTTGCGATGGGTCCAGGCCGCCCAGAGCCGGCCGGTTTCCTCGTCGGCAGTGTATTCCGTAACCCGAAAGCCGATCTCGTTGTAGAAGCCGACCGCTTCGTCGACATTGGGCGAGAAGCAGTTGAAGTGGTCGATGCGCAGCGGCTTCACGCCGCGGTAAAGCGCATACTTCTGGTGGATCGGCGGCAGGCGGTCCATCTTCGAATAGAATTCGAGCGGGATGCCCTGCGGATCACGGGTGCGGAAGGTGCGCGACTGGTAAGGGCGCTCAATCCACTCGACCGGCAGGTCCTTTCCCCTGAAGAAGTGCGCCGCCTTTTCCAGATCCTCGTCGCCGTAGACCTTGAAGCCGAGGTCACGCGCTTCTGCAGTCGCCGATTTCTTGAGGATGATGCAGTGGTGGCCGCGCTCCTCCATGGCCCTCAGATAGATCGTGTCCGCCGTCTCGTCGGTGACCTGCAGACCGAGCACGTCCACATAGAAGGCGCGGGACTTGGCGAGGTCGGTGACGGCGAGTTCCACATGGCTCAGCCGCACGATGTTGAAGGGCGGGTAAAGGTTCGGTTTCGGCAAGGGCATTGATGTCTCCTCCAGATTTTCCGCCAGCGCGCTCAGCCGCCGAGCTTGGCGATCGCATGCGCCGAGCTGGCAAAGGCGATGTTCTTGGTTTCCATGTAGAAATCGAACGACCAGTCGCCGCCGTCGCGGCCGATGCCCGAACTCTTGACCCCGCCGAAGGGCGTCGGCAGGTGGCGCACGTTCTCCGAGTTCACCCAGATCATCCCGGCCTCGAGATGATCGGTAAAGCGGAAGGCGCGGGTGACATCCGAGGTCCAGAGGTAGCCGGTCAGACCGTATTGAGTGTCATTGGCAAGCGAAAGCGCATCCGCCTCGTCCTTGAACGGGATTGCGGTGAGTACCGGCCCGAAGATCTCTTCCTGGGCGATGCGCATACTGTTGTTGGCCCCGGTGAAGAGCGTCGGGCTGACGTAGCAGCCGCCGCCTGGCCCCGCGAATTTCTCGCCGCCGGCCGCAACCGTCGCACCTTCCTCGCGGCCGATGCGGATATAGTCGAGCACCTTCTTCTCGTGCACCGGATGGATGAGCGGGCCGACGACGGTTTCCGGATCAAGCGGGTGGCCGACCTTGATGCGCTTGGCCTTCTCGGCGACGAGCGCCGTGAAGCGATCATAGATGCTCTCTTCGACGAGAAGCCGAGACGACGAGGTGCAGCGTTCGCCGTTCAGCGAATAGATCATGAAGACGGCGGCATCGGCGGCTCGTTCGAGATCGGCGTCGGCAAAGACGATGACCGGGTTCTTGCCGCCAAGCTCGAAGTGAACGCGCTTCAGCGTGTCGGCGCCCTGCTTCATGATCATCGAGCCGGTGCGGCTTTCGCCGACGAAGCCGATCGCCTTGATGGCGGGGTGTTCGGTCAGCGCCCGGCCGGCATCCTCGCCGAAACCGTTGACAAGGTTCCACACGCCCTTCGGCAGCCCGGCTTCCTCGGCGATCTCGACCAGAAGCCGTGCGGTCAGCGGCGAGAACTCCGCCGGCTTGTGGACGATCGTGCAGCCGGCGGCAAGTGCCGGCGCGATCTTCCAGGTCGACAGCATGAAGGGGGTGTTCCACGGCGTGATGATGCCGACCGGGCCGATCGGCACGCGCGTGGTCATGTTGATCTGGTTGCCGCCGCGCAGCACCTTGCCGTCGCGCGCTTCCGGTGCCCGGTCGGCGAAGAAGCGGAAGTTTTCCGCACCGCGCAGCGCCGCCTTGGCCATGAACTTCAGCGACTGTCCGGTATCCATGCACTCGACGAAGGCGATCTCCTCGGCGCGGGCGACGATCGCATCGGCTATTTTGTGCAGGAGCTTCTTGCGCGCTTCGCCGGGCATAGCGGCCCAATCGGCAAAGGCAGCCTTCGCGGCTTTTGCAGCGCGGTCGATGTCCGAAGCCTTGCCGCGGGCGATCTTCGCAAGCGGTTTCAGATCAACAGGCGAAATCGTCTCGAAGGTCTCACCGTCAAGTGCCGGCACCGCTTCGCCGTTGATGTGGTTGAGCACGCCCTCGCTCTTGAAGCGGGCGAGATAACGTTCCGCCTTGGCGAGGTTTTCGTCGAGCTTGGACATGCTGGTCTCCGATGCTGGCGCAGACTTTTGCCGCGCACTGCTGTCGTTGGGATTGGCGCCGCGCTCAGCCTTTGGAGCCGCGCAGCCGGGGGTGAATGGCGTTTTTCTTCCAGCTCAGTTCCGGGTCGATCTCGCGGATCTCAAGGCTGAGGGCAAAATGCGGCGTGGCGAAGAGCGCTGAAAGCTCGTCGCTCACGGCCTTGAAGATGGCGTCGCCCGTGGCCTTCTTCTCGGCTTCGGTGCGGCCGCGGCCGATACGAAAGGACAGGTCGATGAAGCCGTTTTCCGGCAAGAGGTCGGCGATCGCATAGTCGGCGCTGCGGATCGTGCGCACCCTGACGGCGCCGAGCTCGAACAGGCCGGTGCCGAGGATGGTCGCGTGGATCGTGCGGCACAGCTTTGCAAAGTCGACGCGGCCGTCGAGATTGCCCGAATATTCGATTGTCAGATGCGGCATCTTTCCTCCCGATGCGCTCTCATATATTTAACACGTTAACAAAATTACCGGCGGTGTCAAGCAGCTCGCTTTCAGCGCGTGCGCCTGCCGATTGCAGAACGAAAGAAAATGTCGGATAGAACGCCCATGAGCCGCGAGAAAACTCCTGATGACCTCGGTCACGACGCCCTTTTGCCGCACAACACGCGCCGGTCGCTGCCGATAGCGCTGTTGCGCGCACGTGAAGCGGTCATGGCGCATTTCCGCCCGATGCTGGCGCGTCACGACATTACAGAGCAGCAATGGCGCGTGATCCGCATCCTTGCCGAGGCCGGCCGGGTCGATGCGTCCGAAATGGCCGACAAGGCCTTCATACTGGCGCCGAGCCTCACACGCATCATCCGCTCGCTTGAAGAGCGTGGCCTGATCACCAAGCACAAGGACGCCGACGACGGCAGGCGCGTGCTTCTGGAGATTGCACCCGAGGGCATGCGGGTGATCGCCGACGTCAGCCCAGAGAGCCGCGCGATCTACGAGGAACTCGAGACCCGTTACGGCCGCGAACGCGTCGAAGTTCTGCTCGACATGCTCGATGAGCTTGCGACCCTTAACGACTGAGCGTTTCAACGCCGAGGTCATCATGCAAACCCGAGCTCGCTTGCAAGCGCCAGCGTTTCGCCGGCGTAGCGAACGACGCGTTCGCGTGCGCCCGGCAGCTCCGGCCGTTCGGCAAACCAGCCGATATAGGTGAGGCTGCGAAGCACGAGGAACAGCGGCAGCGCGGAGAGCGCTACGTCCGAAAGGTCACGGACACTGCGGTAACCTGATATCAGGGCCGCCGCGATCATTTCATACGTGGGTTCGCGCCGGTTCTTCAAAAGCGCGGTCGCGAGATCGAACAGGCGGTAGCCGAAACCCGCATCGTCGAAATCGATAAATTTTACCCCCGCTGCGTCGACCAGTACGTTCTCACGCACGAGATCCGCGTGGATCAACCCAAAATCCTTAGCCGGCGTCGGCAGCGTCGCGAGGCGTTGTCGAAGGTCACGGCGCAACGCCGAAAGTCCTGCCACTTGTGCCCCAGAAAGTCCCGCGCAATCCCAGAACCGGTCCCAGAGCGGACGGTCTCCAAGCAGGCCTTCTTCGTCCCAGGCCGCGCGCCAGAAGCCCGTGGGCGGTGTCCAGTGGTCGGCAAGATTGTGCATTCTCGCCATCGAGGCGCCGAGCGCCGAGAAAATCGCGACCAGCCTTTCGGGCGAAAGGGACAATGGCTTTCCACTTTCGCCCAGTGGATCCCCATCCATCCAGTCGATGATATCGGCATGCTGCGCGCCAAACGTGCCTTCTCCCGGCAAGGCGACGAGCAGCTGTCCGTCCCGGGTGGCGATCGGCTGTGGCACCGCCAGCCCGCCATCGCGGAGGGCCGCCATCCATTGCAGTTCCGAGCGGAGCGCAGCTTCGCCATGATATCCGGCACGGTGCAGCCGCAGCGCTGCCGGGCGACCATCGGCGAGGCTAACGCGAAACACCGCATTCTCCCGGTATTTCAGCAGCTCCGGCCGTTGGTCGGCCACCCCCCAATGGGCGAGTGCCTGACGCGCCCGGTCGTCGAGCGCATCGCGATAAGGTTTGGGCAAATCGGCCGACATCAGTCGCTCACAGGCCCGAAAGCACGTCGTCGAGCGTCGACAGCATCAAATCCGCATTGTCTCGAGCAAACGGCATCGGCGGACGGATTTTTGTCGTGCATTGATGAATGCCGAGCTTGCCCATCAGCACGCCGCGTTCGCGCATGTCATTGATCACTTTGGTCGCGAGCGCGCTTGCCGGCGTCTTTTCGGCGCGATCGGTGACGAGTTCGGCGCCGAAGAACAGGCCGCTCCCCCTGATGTTACCGATCAAGCCATGTTTGTCGGCAAGTCGAGCGAGACCCTCCTTGGCATAGGCTCCGACATTGGCGGCATTCTCGATCAACTTCTCGTCTTTGATCACGTCGAGCACCGCCATGGCTGCGGCACAGGAGACCGGATTGCCGCCGAAGGTGTTGAAGTAGCGGAACGCCTTCCTGAAGACGTTGAGTGTCTCGGCGCCTGCAACGACACCGCCGATCGGGTGGCCGTTGCCCATCGGCTTTCCAAGCGTGACGATGTCGGGCACGAACCCGGCCTTCTGGTGTCCCCACATATGTCCGCCGGTGCGGCCGAAGCCCGGCTGGACTTCGTCGGCGATCACGAGGCCGCCGGCTTTTCTGACGGCGGCGATAGCGCCGTCGAGGAAGCCCGAGGGCAGTTCAGCAAAACCTTCGTTGGCGAAGAAGGGATCGATGATCAGCGCAGAGAAACCGTGCGGGCCTTGCTCAAGTGCGGCGATCGCATCTTCCACCTTGGCGGTGAAGGCCGCGGCAAAGGCGGCACCTGGCTCGCCGCCAAGCGGCCGGTAGCTGTCGGGTGCCGGCACGTGCCGCACATGGCCACCGAAGCCGCCGACCGGCGGCATGCGGGTCGAAAGCTGCGACACGGCCGCGGTGTTGCCGTGATAGGTGTGGTCGGTGGCGATTACGCCTGTCTTGCCGGTCACGGCCTGGGCCATGCGCAGCGCTACGTCGTTCGCCTCGCTGCCGGTGCAGGTCAGGATCGCCGTATCGAGGCTTTCATCGAAGGTGGCGGTCAGCCGCCCGACATAGTCGAGAATGCCTTCGTGCAGATAGCGGGTGTGAGTGTTGAGCGTCGAGGCCTGCCTGGCAATCGCCTCGGTCACCCGCGGATGGCAATGGCCGACATGCGGCACATTGTTATAGCAGTCGAGATAGCGGCGACCGTCGGCGTCGAAAAGCCAGACACCCTCGCCGCGCACGAGATGCACCGGCTCCTCGTAGAAGAGCGACATGTTGCGCCCGAGCAGCCGCTCGCGGCGTGCAATCAGATCCGCGTTGTCGGCCATACCCTTATCCTCGTGCCGCGGAGAGGCCGGTGTCGAGCGCCGTCAGAATGCGGGCGACATCGTTTGCGGTGATGATCAGCGGTGGCGACAGGATGACGTTGGCACCGGAGGTGCGCACCATGACCCCGGCATCATAGGTCACGTCCTGAACCTTCTGCACGACGTCCTTCGCCGCGCCGGATTTCTTCTCGCGGTCGGAGACAAGCTCGATCGCACACATCAGCCCCTTGCCGCGCAGGTCGCCAATCAATTCGTGCCGGTCCTTCAGCGCTTCGAGACCGGCGATCAGTTCCTCGCCGCGCGCCTTGGCGTTGGCCGCCACGTTCTGCTTGCGCGTTTCCTTCAGCGTCGCGAGTGCTGCCGCAGCACCGACCGGATGGCCGGAATAGGTGTAGCCGTGGCCGATCGAGCCGGCGGCGGTCTTGTTGCTCTCGAAGACTTGCGCAACCTTGTCGGCGATCATGACGGCGCCGAAGGGATAGTAGCCGTTGGTGATCGCCTTGGCGGTCGACATGAAATCGGGCTTCACGCCCCAGAGGCGCGAGCCGGTCCAGGCGCCGGTGCGACCGAAGGCGGTGATCACCTCGTCGGCGATCAGCAGAATGCCGTGACGGTCGCAGATGTCGCGCATCAGCGGCATGAAGTTTTCGTGCGGCACGATCACGCCGCCGGCACCAAGCACCGGCTCCATGATCAGGGCAGCAATCGTATCGGCCCCCTGGAAGGCGATCTCGTCTTCGAAGAGCCGGGCGATCGCCTTGGCGATAACGGCGCCATCGGTCGTGTCGAAGGGGTTACGATAGGTGTAGGGCGCCGGCAGATGGTAGACGCCGGGCAAAAGCGGCTCGTAGTTGCGGCGGAAATTGGCGTTGCCGTTGACGGAGGCTCCGCCGAAATGGGTGCCGTGATAGCCCTTCTTCAGCGCGACGAACTTGGTGCGCTCCGGCTGGCCATTGAGCTTGTGGTACTGGCGGGCAAGGCGCAGGCAGGTCTCGACGGAGTCCGAGCCGCCCGAGGTAAAGAACGAGCGCGTCAGCCCATCCTCGCGGAACCATTCGGCGAGCTCGTAGGAAAGCTCGATCAGCGGCGAATTTGTGGTGCCGCGAAAGGTCGAATAATAGGGCAGGTCGTCGAGCTGACGGCGGATCGCCTCCTTCACCGGTTCGCAGGAATAGCCGAGATTGACGTTCCAGAGCCCGCCAACCGCATCGAGCACCTTCTTGCCGTGGATGTCGACGATCTCGACGCCTTCGCCGGCATTGATGATGCGCGGCGGCGTCGCCTGCATCTCGGCCGGATGCGCCATCGGATGCCAGAGGTGGCGGGCATTGTTCTCGATGAGGAAGTTGGTTTCGCGCATGGTCATGCTCCTGTCAGTTCGAGGCCGAGCATCTGAAGCGCCCGGGCATAGCTTTCAGCGGGTCGGGTGACGTCGAAATGGACGTGAGGCAGGCCGACGGCCCGCGCACCCTCGATGTTCTTCAATTGGTCATCCACGAAGACGCAGGCCTCGCTCGGCAAATTGAGCTGGCTCAGCACCAGCTCGTAGGCGCGCGGATCGGGCTTCAGGATTTGGGTGTAGGTGGCGTCGACGATCGTCTCGAAAAGCTCGATCAGCGGGAAACGCTCGCGGAACGCGACGCCATAGAAGAGGTCGAGTTCGTTGGAGAGGATCGCAAGGCGGATACCGGCCCTGTGGGCGGTGAGGATCGCTGCGCGTGCTTCCGGGCGGAGCACCAGTTCCGGTTCGGCTCCGCGGGCGCGTTGCACGAAGGTCTTCATGTCGGTCCAGTCCTCGCCGAGCAGGTGCCCGACCTCGCGTGTGCGCGTCGTCCAGTAGTCCCGCTCGGTGATCTCGCGCCGCTGCATGGCAGCCCAGAGCGGATCGGTCGCTGGGTCGAAAGGGCCGCGCCATGTGAGCGTGCCGGGCTGAAGCCCGAGCGCGCGCTCGGTGACGTCGTGGGTCTCAAACAGCGTGCGGGTGACGACGCCGCCGAAATCGAGGATCAGCGCCTTGTCGGTCATGGTGGTCGTCATGGCCGGCCCTCGGGCACGATGCCGCGCGCCACCCAGTCGTCGAAGATCGCGAGGGCTGCCTTCGAGAATTCCGGGGCGTTGATGTGGTTGTCGACTTCGTGCAGGGCGACGCGTTCCGGGATCTGCCGGCGCATCTCGCCAACGAAAGCGTCGAGCGCTTCGGGCTCATGCAAGGGCTCGCCCGGCTGGTCCCATTCCTGGATGCCCCGAAGCGGCAGGATGAAGGCGACCTCGGCGCTGCTATCCCTGAGCTTGCTGCCGATCACGCGCGCGATCTCGCGCCGCCCTTCGGACGATGTGGTCACCGAGCCGAGCAGCCGATTGTGGGCGTGGTAGGGGCGGTCGGCAAAGGCTTCCGGGACAGGCTGCCAGGCCGGCAGGTCGACCATATCGACCGCACCGGGCGCCACGATCTGCGGAATACCGGATCGCCCGGCATTCTCCAGACGGTCGGGCCCTGACGTCACAACGGTACCATGATGATGGTTGCTGACCTCCTGGATGCAGAAGTCGAAGACGGCGGTAAAACCCTTCTGCGCGGCGATCGCCTCGAAGGCGCGTCCGCCCATGCCGGTCGCGTGGAAGACGGCGACGTCATAACCCCGGCGTTCCAGTTCCGGCTTCAGGTACTTCATGTATCTGAGGCAGCTCGAGCCGAGCGAGGTCATGCCGATCAGCGGTCGCGATCCGTCCGGCTTCGTGCCGAAGCGGGCAGCACCCACGACCGCGCCGCAGGCCTGCGAGAGCACCGAACGGCAGATGCCGTTGAGGCCGTAGAGACCACCGGCCCAAAGGATCATCATCAGGTCCGGCGCAATGCGTTCCGGCGGCAGCAGGTGCGAGTAGGCGATGGTCGAGACGATGAATTTCGGCACGCCGAGCGGCAGTGCTGCGGCGACGTCGAGCGCCAGATCGGTGCCCATCGAGCCGCCAAGGATGATGACGCCATCGGCCTGGCCGGCCTCGTAAAGCGAGCGGGTGAGGGTAGCGGCACCGGCCGCCATCAGCGCCATGGCGCTATGCTCGTCGCCGCTTGCCGCAATCGCTTCGATGGTGACACCGGCGGCGTCGGCAATGTCATGACGGGAATATTCCGGCTGATAGGGTGGATCGCCGAGAATGCTGACATCCATCATCACGGGCAGTCCGCCGGCTTCGCGGATGACGGACGCCATGAACTGGAGTTCGTCGCATTTGGTGTCTCCCGTACCCACGACGAGGATGTTGGGGAGACGGTTCATTGCATTCATCAGCCGGCCCTCCTTGCCAGCGGATCGGCAGCAACCTGCTCCAACCCGAAAAGTCTTTCGGAAATGCGCCGCGCCGTGGCCATGACGGCACGACCCATCTGCTCCACCGTCTCCTTTTCCGCGCGCGTCGCAGGCGCTGCGACGGCGATGGCCCCAACCGGTAGGCTGCCCGGCGCGCGGATCGGCGCGGCGACGCTGACGACACCGGTTTCAAGCCCGTGATGACAGATCGAGTAACCGCGCCGCAGGGTTTCGCCGAGCGTCTGGCGCAGGGCTGCCGGGTCGGTCAGCGTGTGATCGGTGAACGCCTTCAGTGGCGCCGACAGGGCTGCGTCGATGTCCTTCTGCGGGCAGAAGGCAAGAAAGCCGAGGCCGGATGCAGTCGCATGGAAGGGCAGGATGCTGCCGACATCGACGATGACCCGGTGCGCCCGCTGCGAGTCTTCCACATGGATGGTCGAGAGCCGTCCCGCTGCGTGTTCAGAAAGATGGACCGTCTCGCCGGTGAGGTTTGCCAGTTCCCGGGCGAAGGGCGTCGCAACGCTCAGATAGGGAAAACGCGTCTCGCGGATGCGGGCAAGGCGCACCGGTGCACCGCCGAGGCGATAGCGCCGCGTTTCCGGATCCTGTTCGACGAAACCGTGTTTTTCCAGTTCGACCAGAAAGCGCCGCGTGGTCGCCTTGTCCAGCGCGCAATGCCTGGCGATGTCGCTCAAACCCGCTTCCTTCTCCAGGCGCGAGATCGTGTCGAGCAAGGTCAGGGCCTTACCGATGGTGCTCATCCATTCCTCCTCGTTGAGCGCCGTCGCAAGTCATCTCCGCCTGTTCCCGTTATGGGGCGGTGCGTCCGCCCTCATTGTCTCAGGTCGAGATACTTAACATGCGAAATAACTTGACAGGGCCGAGCGCAATTTGCAAGTCTATATTTGAAGCTAAGGTTCACATATTGAACCGAAAGACTTGCGCGGCCAAGATAAAAAGCAAAACCCCGTGCCCTAGTCCCGCTTCAGGGAGCTTGCCGCTGGAGAGAAGGACCAGCGGCAACAAAAGGCGTCATCGCCAACAAGGGGAGCTAAAGGACTATGGACAATTCATCTGCGCCCGTGACCGGCGCGAACCAGTTGCGCAAGAACGCCCTTGGCGTCGGCGCGGTCACCTTTCTCGTCGTATCCGCTGCCGCACCGCTGACCGCGGTCGCCGGCGGCGTGCCGCTGTCGATGATGCTTGGCAATGGCGCCGGCATTCCCGGCACCTTCCTGCTCGTGACGCTGATCCTGCTGTTGTTTTCGGTCGGCTATGTCGCGATGGCCCGGCACATCCGCAATGCCGGCGCCTTTTACGCCTACACGGCCCAGGGCCTCGGCGGGCTGATGGGTGGTGCAGCGGCGATGATCGCCATCCTTGCCTATAACGCCATGCAGATCGGCGTTTTCGGCCTCTTCGGCGCCGCAACGGCAGGGCTTTTCGCCGGCTTCGGGATCGATCTGCCCTGGTGGGTCTGGACCTTTGTCGGCATCGCCATCGTCGGTGTGCTCGGCTACCGTCGCGTCGATCTCTCCGCCAAGGTGCTGACGGTTCTCGTCATCCTTGAATATCTCGTCGTGCTCGTCATCGACGTGGCGATCCTCGCCAAGGGCGGCGACAGCGGGCTGACCGCGGTGTCGTTCACGCCGTCGGCCGTCCTTTCCGGCTCTCCGTCGATCGGCATTCTCTTCTGCTTTGCCGCCTTCATTGGTTTCGAGGCGACGACGATCTACAGCGAAGAGGCGCGCGAGCCTCACAAGACCGTGCCGCGCGCGACCTATATCTCGGTCCTCATCATCGGCATCTTCTACATGTTCACCTCCTGGCTGATGGTCAACGCCGCCGGTGCCGACAAGCTGGTGCCGGAATTGCAGGGCCTTGCCGATCCGACCACCTTCCTCTTTGGCCTTGCCGAGCGCTATGCCGGTGGCTGGCTGCCACCGCTGATGAACGTGCTCTTCGTCACCAGCCTCTTTGCCGGCGTCCTGGCGTTCCACAATGGTGTCGCCCGCTATCTCTATGTCGCCGGCCGCGAGCGGTTGCTGCCTGCCTCGATCGGCGTCACCCATCCGGTCTATCACAGCCCGCATGTCGGCTCGCTGATCCAGACCGTCATTGCCGTCCTCGTCGTCGCGCTGTTTGCGGCAACGGGACAGGACCCGGTGCTGGCGCTGTTTTCGTGGCTGACCAACGTCGGTACGCTTGCGGTCATGACGCTGATGGCCTTCACCGCCTTTGCGATCGTCGCCTTCTTCGGCCGCAATCCCGGCCTCGAACGCAACCCGCTGGTTACCAAGATTATTCCTGTTGTCACCGGGCTGATCCTTGTTGCCGTCATCATCGCGATTGCGGTCAACTTTGGCGATCTCGCCGGCGCCTCCGGCATGCTCGCCGTGTTGCTGCCGGGGCTGGTCGTGATCTTCGGCGTGATCGGTCTGGCGCTTGCGGCATCGTTGAAATCGGGCAACCCGCTCGAATTCGCCCGCCTTGGCGCCGGACAGGAGATCTGATCGCAGGCTTGCAGGTCCCGGAAGCGGAATTCCGGGAACTGCGGAATCGCCAGGAAGGAGGGATGGCGGGATTTCCGCCGTCCCCGCAAGCCAAACGGGACCGTACATCATGCAGGACAAGATCGACCAGTTGCGAAGCCTTCCCGTCGCCGGGCAGAAGCTGTTCATCGGTGGCCGCTGGCAGGAGAGCCTCTCCCGCGAAACGCTCGATGTCGTGTCGCCGATCGACGGCAGCCATCTGACGACGATTGCCGACGCGGGTGCTGCCGACGTTGATGCAGCCGTCCGGGCGGCCCGCACCGCCTTCGATAAAGGAAGCTGGTCGAAGGCGGCACCCGCAGTGCGCAAGAAGGTGCTGACGCGCATTGCCGAGATCATCGAAGCGCAGGCGCTGGAGCTTGCCGTGCTCGGCGTGCGCGATAATGGCACTGAAATTTCGATGGCACTGAAGGCGGAGCCCGGCAGTGCCGCGGGTACCTTCCGCTACTATGCCGAGGCGCTCGACAAGGTCTATGGCGAGATCGCTCCGACGGCCGAAAACATTCTTGGCCTGGTGCACCGCGAGCCGATCGGCGTGGTCGCGGCGATCGTTCCCTGGAATTTCCCGCTGATGATCGGCGCCTGGAAGATCGCGCCGGCGCTTGCGGCCGGCAACTCCGTCGTGTTGAAACCCGCCGAAGGCGCGTCGCTCAGCCTGCTCAGGCTCGCCGAAATCTGCGCCGAGGCCGGTCTGCCGGAAGGCGTCCTGAATGTCGTGACCGGCCGAGGCGCCACCACCGGCGAGGCGATCGGGCTGCACGGCGATATCGACGTGCTTGCCTTCACCGGCTCCGGCGGCGTCGGCCGGCGGCTGCTTGAATACTCCGCGCGCTCGAACCTCAAGCGCGTCTACCTCGAACTCGGCGGCAAGTCGCCGAACATCGTCTTTGCCGATGCGCCCGACCTCGACCAGGCCGCGCGCATTTCCGCCTATGGCATCTTCCGCAACTCCGGCCAGGTTTGCGTTGCCGGCTCAAGGCTGCTGGTCGAGCGCTCAATCCACGAAGCCTTCGCCGAGAATGTGGCCGCGATCGCAGCGTCGATGAAGGTCGGCGACCCCCTGCTGTTGACGACCGAGGCTGGCGCGATTTCGAGCGAAGTCCAGCTCCAGAAAAACCTCGAATTCGCTCGCAGTGCCGAGGCGGAAGGCGCGCGGTTACGCTTCGGTGGCAAACGCATTCTTGAAGAGACTGGCGGCTCCTACATGCAGCCGACTGTTTTCGATGTTGAGCCGGAGATGAAACTGGCGAAGGAAGAGGTCTTCGGTCCTGTGCTGGCGATCATTCCCTTCGACGACGAGGCCGAGGCGCTGAGAATTGCCAATGCGACCGACTACGGCCTGGCCTCGGCCGTCTGGACTGCAAACCTCTCGCGGGCGCACCGGATGGTGCGCGGCATCCGTGCCGGCGTCGTGCACGTCAACACCTATGGCGGCGCCGACAACACGGTGCCGCTCGGCGGCGTCAGGCAATCCGGCAACGGCCACGACAAGTCGCTGCATGCGCTCGACAAATATACCGATCTGAAGACGGCCTGGATCCAGCTTTAAGGTCAAATGACCCTCGGCCTTCGACGGACGCCGAAGTTCGCCAGGATGCGATCTCGGCGCAGGCCTACTCCATTGCGGTGCGCAATGCCCGCATGATTTCCTCGGCGAACATCGATGCCGCAAGGCCATGGCTGCGCTTCTCGCGCTGGACGAGCGAAAGCACGTTCTTGCCGAATGTCCGGTCACGGATCTGCAGGTAGGTCAGCATGCCGTTGCGCTGTTCTTCGGTTATGTCGAACTTGCTGAGGAAGGCAATGCCGTCGCCCGCGGCCGCAAGGCACTTCATCGCCTCGATCGAGTTTGTGAGATAGGTCGGCTCGACCTCGACGCCGGCCTGCGCGAAGGCGTCGGCGACGATGCCGTGGATCTGCATAGACCTGTCGGCGAAGATCAGCGGATACGGCTGGCAAGAGGCGAGCGGCAGTGTTTCCATGCCGACGAGCGGATGTTCAGGCGCCACCACCGCGCCGAGGCGGGTGTCCATCTTCCAGAGGGTTTCAAGCTGCGGCGAAGCCGGCAGGTTGAAGGCAAAGCCGAGATCGGCCTCGCCATCGGCAACCGCCTGAACGATGTCGCGGGCAAACATCACCCGGATCGTGATCTTCAGGCGTGGATGGCGCGCACCGAATGTGGCGACGGCCTTGGGCACGATGCCGCCTGCAAGGCCGTTCATCGTGGCGATGATCACCTCGCCGCTCTGCAACGCCTTGATGTCGCGGATCTCGGCCTCGACCTGGTTGTACTCCTTCATCGTGCGCCGCACATGCGCGACCAGGATTTCTCCGGCAGGCGTCAAGCGCAAGCCACGCGGCAAGCGCTCGAACAGCGGTTCGCCGATTGTTTCTTCCAGCTGCAGCACGTGCTTGTTGATCGCGGAGGCAGCGACGTTGAGCCTTTCACTGGCGCCACGGATCGAGCCGCAGCGCGCCACTTCGTCAAGGTAGCGCAGCACGCGCGAATGCAGCATGAGGATCTTCCCATTTCATGTGTTCTCGAAAAGAGAACAGTGCGCGCATTTAATACTGCTTTTCGGAAGCGGTGCAATGGCCTCTTATGGTCGGCGAGGGGCGCACTGCCAGCGCCCGCGGGAGCTCAATCTGTCGCCGATCCGTGCGTGTTCGCGGGCGCCCGGCGACAAGGAATGTGGAGGACTATTAGTGAACAACGCTGAAGCCGCGCACTACGACAAGGTGCGCGCCATCTTCGATATCCTGAACGGCGAGAAGGAAGCCGACCTTCTGTTGAAGAACCTGAACGTCCTCGATGTTCACGGAGAGACCGTCCATCAGGGCTCGATCCTCGTCTATGACAAGCGCATTATCGCGCTCAACCCGGACGAGGCGATCCTGAAGGTCAAGGACGTGTTCGACGGCAGGGGGCTCTATGCGATCCCCGGCCTGATCGACGCCCATATCCATTTCGAGTCGCAGCTTGCCCATCCGACTGCACTCGCCGAAGCGATGGTGCCCTGCGGCACGACGACGATTTATGCCGAATGCCTGGATCTTCTCAGCGCCGCCGGCAAGGAAGGCGTGGAAGCCGCCGAGGCGCTGTTTAGGGATTACGACCAATTGCCCTACCGCCTCTACGCCTTCGCACCTGGCAAGAAGACTGCGGCCTCGGTGACCGAGGCCGTGCTCAAGATGGAGCCGGTGATCGGTCTTGGCGAGTTCGAGCACTTCACCTACAGCTCCGGCAATGAGGATGATTTCCGCAAGGCCGCCTGGGTGCGGGCCAAAGGCGGCTTCATGAACGGCCACTGGGGCGTCACCGCTCTTTCCGACATGATCCTCAACTATTTGCCGGCGATCGGCGTGTCCAACAATCACGACGTCTGGAACGAGAAGGACATCGAGAAGAGCATCCGCTACGGCCTCCCGACGCACATCAAGTTCGGGGTCGGCAGCAGCGAGGTGATCAAGGTGCTCTTGCGCGCCATCGTCGACCGCAAGTGGCCGACCGACAACTTCATGCTCTGCACCGACAACATCTCGATCGAGCGGCTGCTGACTATGGGCCACATGGACTGGATCATCTCGCTCTCAGCCGAGATGGGCATCAACCCGATCCAGGCGATCAAGATGGCGACCTACAACACGGCGCGTTCTTTCCACATGGAGGACAAGATCGGCTCGCTGACGCCTGGGCGTTTCGCCGACATCGTCCTCACCGACAGCCTGTCGCGCATCAATCCGCTCTACGTGTTCAAGGATGGCGAACTGGTCGCCAAAGACCGCAAGCTGCTGAAAAACGCCGAGATCGACTATTCCGGCATGTGCAAGGACGGCGTGAAAGGTCTTGCCGACCTGAGGCCGGAACAGCTCGATATCGTGCCGCTTGAGGTGTCGGAGGACGGGACCCGTGCGAAGGTCTATCTCTTCGATGTCTATGGTCGCGGCCACGCCAAATTCTACCAGGAGATCTGGGTGCCGCTCACGGACGGCAAGGTCGTCGCGGAACATGATGGCGTGAAGCTGAGCCGGCTGTCGGTCGTGCAGCGTTATGCCGACGGCGAGCGCCACATCGTCAACGGCCTGTTCAAGGGCGTCCATGTGGATCGTGGCGCGGTCGCCACCTTCTGGCCGGCACCGAAGCCTTACTTCGTCGTCGTCGGTGAGGACAGCGGCGAAATGTGCCACTGCCTCAAGCGGGTCGATAGCTACGCCGGCGCCTGCATCGTCACCGACGGAAAAGAGGACATGGCGGTCCTGCCGCTCGAAATCTACGGCGTCATGGCCAACATGACCGTGAAGGAACTCACGGCGAGCGCCGGCGCGATCGATGCCGCACTTGAGGCACTGGGCAACCGCAACGAAGGCGAGCCGGTGGTCAACAAGCTGCTCAGCCTGTTCATCTCGTTGCATCGGTTCCGCTTCATGGCCTAGGAGCCACTGCAGAAAGGACCGGCGGGTGCTTCGGTATCCGTCGGCCCAGGGGAATGGCTTGGCCGCCGCAATGGGCGGACAAGCCAAACATTCAAAAGCTCATCGCTGAGGGGGGATGAGCAGGCGGGCGAAAGAAGCCCGCATAAAATTCGAGGGAGGAAACTATGGACCACAATGCGGCGGAAGCCGAGATCGTCGATACCGGCAGCCTGACGCGGCGCTGGATGATGTATGTTGTCGGCATCTATGTGCTGACTTTCGGCGTCAGCCTGGCGATCCGGGCAGGGATCGGCATATCGCCCCAGAGCAGCCTGACCAGGACCATGACGCTGGTCTATCCGCCGTTCAGCCAGGGCACCTACAACTTCATGCTCGAACTGATCATGCTGTTCTTGACCTATCTGGTCCTGCCGAAGGATTTCAAGCTGAAGAACTTCGCGTCGCTGATCCCGGCCTTCGTGCTGGCAGTGTTCCTCGATTTCAACCTTGGTATCACCGAGTTCATCAAGCTCGACGCCTATCCGTTCCGGGTGGCACTGCTGGTCTTTGCCGACGCGGCGCTCGCTTTCGGTCTGTTCCTGATGATCCGCGCCAATCTCGTGCTGATGCCGATCGACATGTTCGTCAACACCATCTTCAAGCGCACCGGCTGGAAGTGGGGCAACATCAAGACCGGTTTCGATTGCACCCTGCTGGTCCTTTCGGCCTGCATCGGTCTGGCGTTCCTCGCCGAGGTCAAGTTCATCCGCGAGGGCACGATCCTCAATGCCATTCTCGTCGGGCAATACATCAAGCTCTATTTCTTCCTCTTCAGGAAGGTACAGGGCGGCAAGGCGGCGTCGCCGAAGGGGCTGGAAGCGACCGCGAAGTAGCACTTCGCGTCGTGATCGAAGAGGGCGGCCGAGTTGGCAGCCCTCCTTTTCAGTAGCCGGCTGAATTGTCGGCTATGCGGTCGGCGCCAGTTGGCAAGCGGTTCTATCCGAAAGCAAGCTCAAGGTTTTGCCGGTCGCGCGCGACGACCTGGCATCTGGTCTCGAAGCCGTCGCCGGCGACGACCAGCACGAGTTCCGGTGGAAGGCCTGCGGAGTTTGAAACCGTCACGGCGGCACCATCGGCGCCAAGAGACCTGATCGTGCAGTCTATCCTTGAATGACGGTCGTTGTAGAGAATGGTACCGGCCTTCAGGACACGTTGCCGTGGGCCTGCCTGATAACGGGTGTCGAGACTGCTCCAATCGACACAACGGTTCCGTCCGGCGGCTTTGGCAAGGTACATGGCGGCATCCGCCTGCGCGAGAAATGCACCGATCTCTCTGCTCTTGAGCGATAGCGCCGATGTGCCGAAGCTGGCGGTGACAGCAAGCTGACCGAAGTCGCCGTGGATCGTTTGAGCGGCAATCGCTGCCCTTAGCTTCTCCGCAACAGCCAGCGCGCCCTTCGCGTCGACATGTGGCAGCATGATGGCAAACTCCTCGCCGCCAAGCCGCCCGAACAGGTCGCTCGCCCGTAGATTGGACTGGCAGACGGAACTCACGGCCTTCAAGACTTCGTCCCCAGCCGCGTGCCCATAGGTATCGTTGACCCGCTTGAAGTGATCGACATCAAGGACGATGCACGACACGTCGTGCTGATGCCTTATGGCGAGTGAAACCAGCTTGTCCGCCTCTTCGCGGAAGGCGCGGCGCGTCAGCGTGCCGGTGAGCCCGTCCGTCGCGGCCGACCGGAGCAAATCGATCCGGTCCATCGCCACGCCCGCCAGTTCGGTCAGGATCGCCAGGTCCTTGTTGGTGAAGTGTCTCGGCGCACGATCGATCGCGCACACGGTGCCGACCGTATGTCCATCCTTCGTTTTGAACGGAACGCCGGCGTAGAACCGAATATGTTCCGGGCCAGTGACCGCCGGATGTCCGGAAAACCGCGGATCCGTCGTGGCATCGTGCACGACAAGCGGTTCCTCGGAGGCGACAACATATCGGCAGAACGTGTCTTCCCGCGGCACCTCGTCGGCCGCGAGCCCCGAGCAGGCCTTGTACCATTGGCGATGTGCGTCGACCAAAGAGACGATGCCGATGTCGATGGCGAAGACCTGTTTTATCAGCCGCACGACCCGTTCAAGGCCTTCGTCTCTCGGCGTGTCGAGAATATCGAGGTGCCCAAGAGCGGTCAGGCGATCGAATTCCCTGCCTTTCGCCTCCGTCGTTGGCCGTCCGGCTGGCTGAGCAACCACCATTCCGTTTTCCTTTCTCGTTGCGCGCCAAGCAAATAGAGCGCTTTGCGGAAAAAACAAAAGGCACTGATCAGCACATGGGTGTGGATTGCATCGGCTCTTTGGCGAAACTTACGTCAATGGGCCGTGTTCGTGTCGCGGGGCGAGACCCCGCCGATGCCTTACCCGCCGAAACTCCCGAGCTGCGTCGGTACGTGCACGTAGTTGCGGTCGAAGTAGAGCAGCGCGTTGCCGTCACTGCGCGAGCGGATGCCGACGACGCGGCCGATCAGGATATGGTGCGTTCCGAGCAACCGTGCCTCCGCCAGCTCACAGTCGAGCGAGACGATCGCGTCCTTGACCGCGAAGCTGCCGGACGTCATCTCGACCCAGTCGGCCGCGGCATAACGCGCCGCCATGTCCTGCGTCGCGCCGGCGAAATGGCCGGCCAGATCCCTGTGGTCATGGCTGAGCACGTTGACGCAGAAGCGCCGGTTCTCGATGAACAGGCCGCATTGCGCGGAGTTGCGGTTCATGCAGACGAGCAGCGTCGGCGGTTCGTCGGTCACAGAACACATGGCGGTGGCGGTGAACCCGCCGCGCCCGGCGGGTCCGTTTGTCGTGATGACGTTGACCGGCGCGCAGACCCGCGCCATGGCGTTGCGAAACTCGGTCTTCGAGACGAGCGGTTCCATGGCGGGCCTCATTCGGCGGCGTTGCGCAGGGTGGCCGCATCGTCGAGCGGCGGCAGCCAGGTGTTGCCGGTCCAGCCGTTCTCGTCGTAGTCGGCCATGCACTGGTCGACGAGCGCTTCCATCTCCTTCAGCCGACCGCCGCGCTCGGCCCCTTTCAGCACTTGCAGCCGTACTTCCTCCGGCGCGCCGGCATAGTTGAGTTCGTAGAGCGCATGCCGTCCGCCGAACTCCGTTCCCGTCGCATCCCACAGCAGCTTCATGATCTTGATGCGCTCGATGTGGCCCATGTCGTTCGAGCCGCGCACATATTGCGCCAGGTAACGATCGATCTCCGGGTTGCCGAAGTCGCGCGCCGAAGATGGCAGGTAGATGAGACCGGAGGCTACGACCTTTCGGATCGTCTCGACGACACGCGGATAGGCCTCCGACATGAAGGTACGGTAGGAAAGTGCGGCTTCCAGATTGGGAAGCACCGCGCCGTCGGCCCAGGGGATGGGGTTGTGCGCCATGGCATTGGAAAAGCTCCAGAACATGTGGCGAAGCGCGATGACCTCGCCGAGCGCTGCCTGGTTGCCGCGGAACGCATCGCCGCCAGTAGCGCGGAGCGCCTTGGCGAGCAGGCCTGCGAGGAAGTCGAGCTTCACCGCAAAGCGAGTGCAGCCCTGGAAGCAATAGCCATGCATGAACCCGGAGGCCGGGTGGAAGGAGAGGATCTTGGCGGCATCGCGCAAGACCAACACGTCCTCCCAGGGCACGAAGACATTGTCGAGCACCAGGATCGCGTCGTTCTCGTCGAAGCGCGACGACAGCGGATAGTCGAAGGGATGGCCGACCGTATTGGCGGTCTGCTCGTAGGAGACCCGGCAGAACATCTTGATGCCCGGCGCGTTCATCGGGACGATGAACATCACCGAGAGCGAAGGATCCTCCGTCACCGTCGCCGAGCTTTGCGCCAGGAAATTATAGTGCGTCAGCGCCGAGGAGGTCGCGACCACCTTGGCACCGGAGACGTAGATGCCGGCATCGGTTTCCTTGGTGATGTGGACGAAGACGTCCTTGACCGCATCGGCCGGCTTGTGGCGGTCGATCGGCGGATTGACGATCGCGTGGTTCATGAACAGCGCCGCTTCCTGGGCGCGTTTGTGCCAGGCGAGCGCATTGTCCTTGAAGGGGCCATACCAGTTGGCATTGGCGCCGAGCGTGTTCATCAGCGCCGCCTTGTAATCGGCGGTGCGGCCCATCCAGCCATAGGACATGCGCGCCCATTCGGCGATCGCGCCCTGCTGGGCGGCAAGCTCGGCCGACGAGCGGGCGACGCGGAAGTACTTGTGGGTATATCCGCCGGAGCCCGTGTCGGTCGGCGACGTCAGGATCTCTTTCTTCGCGGGGTCGTGCAGAGCGTCGTAGAGCCGTGCGAGCGACCGGGCGGAGTTGCGCATGGCCGGATGACTGGTGACGTCCTTAATGCGCTCGCCGTTGATATAGACCTCGCGTCCGTCGCGCAGGCTTTCCAGATATTCGGCGCCGGTGAAGGGCCGCGTCCTGTCGGCGCGGAAATCCTCTGCTCTCATTTTCTCCTCCTTGAGTTTCGTCAAGGCTAGGCGTTGAATTCGTCGGCCGCCATGGACAGAATGGCAAAATGACTTGGACTTTTTCCGGTGAACGATGACCGACACTATTCCCAGTTTCTTCGTCTACGGCGAGCCGGAGCAACAGCTCGAACCGGGGTTCTTCCATGTCGAGACCGTGATGGCACGTCGGAACCTGCACCAGGGACAGGTGAGGGCGCATAAACACGACCAGATGGGACAGATCACCTTCTGGCTGAGCGGCCGCGGCACCTATTTCATCGACGACAAGCCATTGGACTTTTCAGCGCCAGCGGTGAGTTTCGTGCCGAGCGGCATCGTGCACGGTTTTTCGGTCGATCCGGAGAACAGTGATGCTGTCGTCGTCTCGATCGCCGACGGGGCGTTGCTCTCCATTCGGGAGAACACGACACTGGCGCTCGATAGGCCGACGATGATCCGTGGCGAAGGCGAAGACCGGGGCTGGCGTCGTCTTGCCGAGTTGCTCGATATCGTTGCCGACGAATATGCCGGCGGTGCGGTTGGCAGTCAGAAAATGCTCGCTTCGCTCGTCGCCGCCATCCTGACCCAGATCGCCCGGCTGGCATCCGCCACGCCGGCCGGTCAGCCGACGCAAGCTGTCCTGGCCACGGAATTGCGCCGGCTCGTCGATCTACATTTCCGCGAGAACTGGAGCGTCGGGCACTATACCGAGGCGCTGGCGACGACGCCGCATCTGCTCGCCAAGGCGAGCAGGGAGGCCTTCGGCATGCAGGTCAAGGAACTGATCAACGAGCGCCGCCTGCTGGAGGCCAAGCGCTTGCTGCTCTTCACCGTGCGGCCGCTCGAAGACATCGCCTATGAGATCGGCTTTGCCGATGCCGCCTATTTCTCACGCTTCTTTCGGTTGCGCGTGGGCGAGGCGCCGAGCGACTGGCGCCGGGCGCGCGTCAACGCGCCCGGAGCCGGCTAACCGCCAACCCCGGGAGCGGGTGGCTTGATCGCCGTGACTGTGCGGCTATCGGCCGTAGGCGCGCATCACTTCCATCAGCGGTTCGTGCCGGATCGCCTGGATCTTGAAGCGGTCATGGGGCGTACCGCCGGAATCCTCGGCCGCGATCATTGCGTTGACCACCGCCTCCTCGACGCTGTCGACGGTCGCGAGGTAGACCGGATCGAGCAGCTCGTCATTGACGATCTCCAGCGACAGGCGCGGCGGCGCCTTGTGCGCCATCGGCTGGGTGTTGGCGGTGGAGAAGGCGAGGAAGATGTCGCCGGAATTGTTGCCGCCGGGCGTGCCGTTGCGGCCGATGCCGATCGCTGCCCGCCGCGCCAGTCGCTTCAGCTGATGCGGCGCCATCGGCAGGTCGGTGGCGATCACCACGATGATCGAGCCGCGCTCCTGCATCTGGCTTTGCGGCGTACCGTCGCGCATGTGCTCGCCGACCGGAACGCCGCGGATCGTCAGCCAGTCTCGCTGGCCGTGATTGGCCTGCACCAGCGTGCCGATCGTATAGTCGCGGCCGCCGAATTCGACGACGCGCGATGCGGTTCCGGTGCCACCCTTGAAGCCATAGGCGATCATGCCGGTGCCGCCGCCGCAATTGCCCTCCTCGACCGGGCCTGACGTGGCGCTGTCGAGTGCTGCGCGCACATCGGCTTCGGTGATCGGCTGGCCGTTGATGTCGTTCAAGACACCGTCATAGGTCTCGGCCACCACGGGCATCAGCCAGAGGAAATCGTCGGTGTCGTAAGTCGTCTTATAGCGCTCCAGCATCCATTGAATGGTGGCGTGGTGGGTCATGCCGACGGCGTGGGTGTTGGTGATCATCACTGGCCCCAGGAAGAAACCGCCGTCCTCGATCCAGTGGGTGCCGGTCATCTCGCCATTGCCGTTGAAGCGGTGCACGCCGGCATAGACGGGGACCGGGGTGGTCGAGCCGACATGCGGCAGGATGGCGGTGACGCCGGTGCGCACCGGACGCTTGCGGCCGGGGCGAGGGGTCTCTTCCTCGATGGTGCGGAAGCCGACGGCGATGCCTTCGACATCGGTGATGGCGTTGAAGCGGCCAGTGCGGCCGGAAAAGGGCAGGCCGATATCGCGGGCGCGAGCTGAGGAGGGCGTAGAGGTCTTGTCGTTCATGATCATTTCTGCCGGGAGCGAAGGTAGAGGCCGAGCGAGGCGACGACGAAGGAGAAGGAGAGCATCATCACCGCAATGGCGTTGATCTCCGGTTTGATGCCGCGTCGAAGCATGGAGAAGATGAACATCGGCAGCGTGGTGACGTCGACGCCGGAGATGAAATAAGTGATGACCAGGTCGTCCATCGAGATGATGAATGCGAGCAGCGCACCGCCGACGATCGCTGGAAAGAGCTGCGGCAGCACCACCCGGCGAAAGGTCATCCATTCGTTGGCGCCGAGATCGGCGGACGCATGTTCCAGCGTCCGGTCCATGCCGGCAAGCCGCGCCGACACGACGATGAAGACATACGAAATCAGGAAGGTGCACTGGCCGATGATGGTCGTCGTCAAACCGAGCCTGATGCCGGAATTGACGAAGAAGATCAGCAGCGCGATGCCGAGCACGATATCCGGCATCAGCATCGGCATGAACATCACCACCCGGTAAAAACGCTGGCCGACGAATTCGAAGCGGTAGAGGCCGATGGCCATCGCCGTGCCGAAGACGGTCGCAATGGCCGTCGTCGAGGCGGCAATGACCAGGCTGTTCCACACCGCTTGCAGCAGTTGCCCGGTCGATTCGATGTAGAGCGCGCTTTCGGAGACCTTGGTCTTGAAGCCGAGCACCTGGGCGTACCATTCGGTGGTGAAGCCCGTCCAGGTCATCATGTTCACCGGATTGGCGTTGAACGAATAGACGGCGATGACGACAAGCGGAATGTAGATGAAGGCGAAGAAGAGGCCTGTGTAGGCAAGCAGGCCGCCGGCAAAGAGGGATCGAGCAAGCTTCATCGGTCACCCTCACCGTGCAAGAGCTGCGGCGGCGCTGCGCCGGCCGGAAATCACCACATGGGCGATCATCATGATCAGCATGACGCTCATCACCATCATCGCCAGTGCTGCGCCGAAGGGCCAGTTGCGGGCGGCGAGGAACTGTTGCTCGATCAGGTTGCCGAACATCATCACCTTGGCGCCGCCAAGCACCGCCGGCACGACGAAATTGCCGAGCGCCGGGATGAAGACGATGACAGCACCACCGGCAATGCCGGGGGCGGTCAAGGGCAGGATGACGCGCCAGAAGGTGCGCACCGGTCCCGCGCCGAGATCGAGCGAGGCGCGCACCAGCGTCCAGTCGAGTTTCTCGACGCTCGCATAGACCGGCATGAACATGAAGGGAATGAACACGTACGTCATCCCAAGGATGATCGCGCCCTTGGTGTAGATCAGGTCGAGCGGTCGTTCGATCAGTCCGGTGGAGATGAGCACCTCGTTGACGAGGCCGGTCTGGCGCAGGATCAATACCCAGACGAAGAGCCGCACGATCAGGCTGGTGAAGAAGGGCAGCGTGATCAGGAACAGGCAGAAATTCTTCCATCGCTCGGAAAGCCGGGCGATGCAGAAGGCCGCGGGATAGCAGACGAGAAGGGTCGCCAGCACCGTCAGCGTGGCGATCTCGACCGAGCGCAGGAAGATCGAGATGTAGATCGGATCGAATTCCTCGAACATCGGATCGGCAAAACCGAGGATCCGCCCGAAATTGTGCGGATAGAAGGTCCACTCCACCCCGCCATAAAGGCCGGGCGCGAGGAAGCTGGTCACGACCATGATGGCGAGCGGACCGAGGAAGAATACGGCGAGAAAGGCCGAGACCGGCCCGAGCAGAAGGCCAAGTTGAAAGCGGCGGCGGCTGGCGATCGACATCTCAGGCACCTGCACTTTCGCCGATCAGGTGCACGGCGGTCGGATCATAGGCGAGCCGCGCCTTGCGGGTGTGCTCGATCGCGCCCACGAGATTGCGGCGGTTGGCCGGAACCTCGGCCACGACCTTGCGGCCCTCGACGGTGCGGCCGAACAGCTCGAAGGTGGAGCCGACGAAAACGATCTGGTCGAGATCGACGTCGATCGTCGGGAAGGGGGCGTTGTCCTCGGCAAGGAAGAATTGTTCCGGGCGGATCAGCGCCGTCGCCTTCGTCGAGATTTTCCGCTCGCAGGGCTGGTGGCGGATTGCCATGCCGTCTGAAGTCATCAGCCGGTCGCCGTCGAGCGTGCCCTCGAACAGGTTGCTGGCGCCGATGAAGGTGGCGACGAAGGTGTTGACCGGATGGTCGTAAATGGCACGCGGCGTATCGAGCTGCTGGATGCGGCCACCAGAAAGCACCGCGACGCGATCCGACATCGTCAGTGCCTCCTGCTGGTCGTGGGTGACGAAGATGAAGGAGATGCCGAGATCGTTCTGCAGAGTCTTCAGTTCGATCTGCATCGCCTGGCGCAGGTTCTTGTCGAGCGCCGACAGCGGTTCGTCGAGCAGGAGAAGCTTCGGCCGGGCGATGATGGCGCGGGCCAGTGCCACGCGCTGCTGCTGGCCGCCGGAGAGCTGGCGTGGGCGGCGCGCCTCCATGCCTTCGAGCCCGACCATCTTCAGGGCGCTCGCGACCTTTTCCCGGCGCGCCGGCTTGGCGATCCCCGCGACCTCCAGCGAATAGGCGACGTTCTCGCCGACTGTCATGTGCGGAAACAACGCGTAGTTCTGGAAGACGGTGTTGACCGGGCGGCGGTAGGGTGGCCGCTCCGTCATGTCTTCGCCGTCGATCAGGATCGAGCCGCCGTCGAGCTCGACGAAGCCGCTGATCGCTTGCAGCAGCGTGGTCTTGCCGCAACCGGACGGCCCGAGCAAGGTCAGGAATTCGTTGCGGCGGACGTCGAGATCGATGCGGTCGAGAGCGGCCACGGTGCCGCCTTCCGGAGTGGTGAAGGCCTTGCTCGCCTCCACCAGCCGGACGATGGAATTCTGCATACTTCTGTTCCCCAAAATGTTATGCAAATAACGCTTGTGCGTTTTCGATATATGGATACCATTTGCCTATCGGAGTCAACGGCCACCAGAAGCCGTGATCCGGAAGCGGCCGACAAGGGCCGTAGAGGGCCGAACGGCCATGACCATCAGAGGAGACTATCGATGACAATGACACATGGGATGGCCCGTCAAGGCAAGAAGCCGTTTGCCGCCCGCGCACGCAGTTTGGCCGTTTCGCTGACGACGCTGGCAGCCCTGTTCGGCACGGCCGAAGCGGCCGAACTCAACATCTACAACTGGGGCGAATACATCAATCCGGCCGTGCTGAAGAAGTTCGAGGAGGAGACCCAGATCAAGGTCAACCTTTCGACCTACTCTTCGAACGAGGAGATGCTGGCGAAAATCCAGGGCGGCGCCACGGGCTACGATATCGTTTTCCCGTCCGTGCACATGCAGGACATCATGGCCAAGCTCGATCTGCTCGAGAGGACCGACATCAACACTTATGAGGGTTTCAAGAACATCGATCCGACCTTCCTGCGCGCCAAGAGCGACTCGAAGGGCGAATATTGCCTGCCTTACGCCTTCGGCTCGGTCGGCATCCTCTATAACCGCAAGCTGCTCGGCAAGGACGTGACCGGCTGGCGCGACCTGATCGAGACGGTGAAGGCCAAGGGGCTGAAATTCACGCTGCTCGACGATATGCGCGAGGTGCTCTCGGTCGGCCTCATTCTCAACGGTCACAAGGTCAATTCGACCGATCCGGCCGAACTGCAGCAGGCGGCCGATACGATCATCGCGATGAAGCCCGAGGTCGCCGCCTTTACCTATGACACCCGCCCGATGGTCGCCGCCGGCGACGTTGCGGCTGGGCATTTCTTCGTTGGTTCGATGGTCGACGTCTTCGGCAATCCAAAAGACCTTGGTTACGTGATCCCCGAGGAAGGGGCGACGATGTACCAGGAGGATATCTGCGTGCTGAAGTCGGCTCCGAACAAGGAGAACGCCATCAAGTTCCTGCAGTTCTATACCCGCCCGGAAGTGGCGGCGCTCAACATCGAGCAGCAGACGAATGGCACGGCAAACGTGCCGGCCCGACAGTTGACCCCCGAGCAGATCAAGAACAGCAAGGAAATCAACCCACCGCCGGAAACCATGCAGAAGCTGCAGATCTTCGAAGATCTCGGCCCCGGTGTGCGCCAGCTCGACCGGGTCTGGACGAAGGTCAAGACCGCGCAATAAGCAGGCGATGCAATCACGGGAGCGGATGCCGCGATTTGTATCCGGCATCCGCTTTCACAACGCTGCGTGTTTCCTTAGCTCCCGGCTGGGGATAGACATGCAACAATTCGAAGGGTCCAGTGGCCTTTGTCCGTCTGGCAAGACGGTTGGCGCTCAAGAATGGGAGGGGACGTGGCACAGCGCATACTGAAGCTGCTGCGCAGCGACGAGATGAGGCGCTCGAAGTCGGACAAGCTCATCGCCAACTATATCGAGCGCAACCTCGCCGATATCCCGTTCGAGACCGCACGCTCGATCGCGACCCGGCTTGAGGTCTCGCCGATGACCGTCGGGCGCTACCTCCGGCGCATGGGCTTCGATGGCCTCGACGAACTGAAGCACGCGCTCAGGCGTGACGGCTCCAACAATCCTGCCTGGCAGGTCAAGGGCTCGGTCGGCCGGCTGCGGGAGGATAACCGCGAGGGCAAGCTGCTGGCCGGCCTGATCCAGCAGCAGGTCGACAATCTCGGCATGATCTACGAGCTGACGACCGCGCCGGAATGGCAGCAGACGATCGATGCGCTGATTTCGGCGAGCGAAGTCTATGTCGCCGCCTACCAGAACGTCCGCGGCATCGCGCAGTATTTCGCAAGCCAACTGTCCTACACCCGGCCGCGGGTCCAGTTCGTCGATGGCCTCAACGGCACCTATGCCGAGCTGCTCGATGGCTCGGTCGAGGGTCGCGTGCTGTTCCTGCACGATGTTCGCCGCTTTGCCGCCAAGGCGCGGCCGCTTGCCGAAGAAGCCCGACGCGCCGGCGTCAAGGTCATCCTCTATACCGACGAGTTCTGCCCATGGGCGCCGGAGGTCTCCGACATCTGCCTCGTCGTTCCGGGCTCGCACGGTCCGCTCTGGGACGGGGCCGCGACGACGGTCGCAGTCATGGACCTGCTGTTGAGCAACATCATCGTCGTGCTTGGCGATGACGTCGGCGAGCGGGTTGCTCAGCTCACCCGGCTGCAGAATGTCTTCGGCGATTTCGAGGACTGAGGCGCCCCGTTCAGCCCGGGGCCGCCTGCGGAATGTAGTCCCGCGCCATGTCGATCGCGGTCGGTCGTCCCTCGAGGAAGAGCTTGCCGATGCGCGGCGCCGTGCGGGCGATGATCTTGCCGGCCTTGATGACGAACAACCGGTTCGGCTTCAGCCGCAGGGCCTCGTTGACGTCGACCGCCTGTAATAGGACGAGATCGGCCTTGCAGCCGACGTCGAGCCCATAGCCTTCGAGCCCCATGGTCTTTGCCGAATTCACGGTGATGGCGTCGAAGATCTTCCGCTTGTCCTCGATGCCGCCCATCTGCGTCACGTGGATGGCCATGTGGGCAACTTCCAGCATGTCGCCCGATCCCATCGAGTACCAGGGGTCCATGACGCAGTCGTGCCCGAAGGAGACGTTGAGGCCTGCCGCCATCAGCTCCTTCACCCGCGTCATGCCGCGCCGTTTCGGGTAGGTGTCATGGCGTCCCTGCAACATGATGTTGATCAGCGGATTGGGAATGACGTTGATCTCCGCTTCCGCCATCAGCGGAATGAGCTTGGAGACATAGTAGTTGTCCATCGAGTGCATCGAGGTCAGATGCGAGCCTGAGACGCGCCCCTGAAGCCCGAAACGCACGGTCTCGGCCGCCAGCGTCTCGATGTGGCGAGACATCGGATCATCGGTTTCGTCGCAATGCATGTCGACGGGCAGGCCGCGCTCGGCGGCGATCCGGCAGAGCGCTTCGACGGAACGGGCACCATCTTCCATCGTCCGCTCGAAATGCGGGATTCCACCAACGATATCGACGCCCATGTCGAGCGCGCGGTTCAGCGATGCCACGCCGTCGGGCGCCCGGTAGTAGCCATCCTGCGGGAAGGCGACGAGTTGCAGGTCGATGTAGGGCGCGACCTTCTCCCTGACCTCCAGCAGCGCCTCGGCGGTGACCAGTCGAGGATCCGAGGTGTCCACATGGCTGCGGATGGCCAGCAGCCCCTGGCTGACGGCGAGGTCGCAATAGCGCAGCGCCCGTTCGACCAGCGCCTCCTTCGTCAAGGTCGGGCGCAATTCGCCCCAGAGCGCAATGCCCTCGAGCAGCGTGCCGGAGACGTTCATCCGCGGCAGGCCGAGCGACAGTGTCGCGTCCATGTGAAAATGCGGATCACAGAAGGGTGGGCTGAGCAGTCGACCGGTGGCATCGATCTCTTCGCCAGCGCTTGCGGCCAGGGCCTTCTCGATCACTGTGATCGTTCCGCCGCGGATGCCGACATCGAAACCCTGCCGTCCGTCCGGCAGGTTGGCGTTGCGGATGATCAGGTCGAACATGGCTGACGTCTCCGGTGGCGGGAACGGCTCTGGACTTTGCTAACGCGGGTCAGCAACCAAAGCTCTTTCGATAGGCCGCCGGCGACGTACCGAATCGACGAACGAAGGACCGACGGAAGGCGATATCGTCGTGGAAGCCGATATCGGTGGCAATCTTTTTGAGCGGTATGCTGGTGTCCTCGGCGAGCCTGCGCCCAGCCTCGAGCCGCATGCTTTCCACATAGTCGGCTGGCGTCATCCCGACATCCTGCTTGAACTGCCTCGAGAAGTTCCGTTCGCTCATGCCGATCCGCCTTGCCATCGTCGCGACGGTGAGGTCGGCGGAGAGATTGTCGGCGATGAAATCCTGGGCGGCGCGGATCGGTGTCTTCTGCGCGAGCTGTCCGGCGAGCAGAGTGCTGAATTGGGTCTGGCCACCGGGGCGCTTGAGGAAGACGACGAGTTCACGCGCGACTTTCAAGGCGATGTCGAGGCCGAGATCCTTCTCGACTATGGCAAGCGCCAGGTCGATGCCGGCCGTGACCCCGGCCGAGGTCCAGACATTGCCGTCCTTGGTGAAAATGCGATTGGGCTCGAGCTTCACATCCGGGAAGCGTTTGCTGAATTCCGCCGCCTGCGACCAATGCGTCGTCGCACGCCTGCCATTCAGCAAGCCTGCCTCGCCGAGTACGAATGCGCCGGAACACACTGATCCGAAGCGGCTGGCGCGGGAGGATACCTCCTTGACCCATTCAAGGAGTGCGGTCGAAAGTGGCCGTTCCTGAATGAGCGGATCGCCGGCGACGAGCAAGGTATCCACATCAGAGATCCCCTGCTCAATCGAGCGGTCCGGAATGAGGGCGAGCCCCGAAGATCCTCGCACCGGAGTACCGGAAGTGCTGATGACCTCCACCGCGTAATAGTCGGTGCCGCTCTGCCGGTTCGCCTCCGCGAAGACGTCGGAAGGGCCGACGACGTCGAGAAGCTGCACCCCTTGCATCGCTAATATTGCAATCTTGTGAACGGCCATTAGCGAACCTCGAACAACCTGCCGGTCAGGACGATGCTGGCCGTACGATAGAAGACCACCGCGATGGCGCCGGTGAGCAACAGGAAGAACAGCCCGGCCAGCCCCGTAAGGATAGCGCTGTCGACGAACGTGGCATACCGGAAGAAGGCGATCGACAGGGCCGCCAGCGGAAAGCTTATGGCCCACCAGGCGATGCTGAAGGGAATATGCGAACGGAAAACCATCGGCGAGAGAACCAGCATCAGAAACAGTCCGAAGTAGAACAATACCGTGGCGAAGAGATCGACCGAGCCAGTGACATTGGTGTAGGCGAGGAAACCGACGGCGAAAGGCGCGACGAGAACCATCAGCGACGGTCGGGCAAGCGGCGGGAGCGGATCTTCGTGGCGCAGCCGTGAGAAGATGAGCGCAACAAAGACCGCAGCGATGACGCTGCCGACCGAAAAGGCGAGCATGTTGACCTCATGCGCCCAGGAGAACGGCATGGCATGGCCGGTGACGGCGATGTCCAAGGTGGCGACTCCCGGAATAAGAAGCGGCGGCAGGGTCGTGTCGCGTGACTGTTGCCGCCCGAGAAAACCTCTGGCAACGACGTAGGCGAGCGCGAAGGTCAGCGCCGATGCGGTGATCCAGACGGTTTGCGACAGGAGCGCGCTATAGCGGTTCAGAAAAGCCGACTGCAGCAGCAGCCCGATCGCGACGGTCGCAAAGAAGTTGCTCTGAACAGGATGAGCGAACTCTGCGGCGACCGAGGTCGGATGGCGCTGCCACTTGATGGCGTAGCTTACGGTCAGGCCGACAAAGATCAGGCTGGCGAGAAAACCAACATATTCGCCGGGGATGGCCGGCATGCCGGTCGCCTTGGCGGCCTCACGCCACGCCAGGCTCAGACCGGTGATGCCCATTACCGAGCCAAATAGGTTGATTGGAAGCTGCGAGATCGAACGGGTGGCCAGAGGCGTAGAGTTCGATATGTCGATGGATTGAGCGGTCATCGGCTTGCTCCTGTCTGAAAAAGTACTGGCAGGATTAAAGCACGCAAGTTCTCCGTCTTAAATGGTGCTGATGGTACAATATCAGACAGGTCTAGTATGTTAGCGGCCAAAGGATCGCGGTAGCTCCAAGCGACCAATCCAACCCAGCTCACGGGGCCGCTCGCGCCTGTCATTCTGTTGGGATGAGCGCGATCACCCTGTCGATCTCGGCGTCATGGCGCACCGTAGCTGCGCCAGAGAACATAGAGGCTGACGGAAAAGATGATGGCGCGGAAAATCTGCGTCAGGGTATCGCGCTTCGTCGCAAGTCGGGTGGAGACGACGGTGCCGACGATGCCACCACCAATACCTCCGGCGATGAAATAGCCGGCGATCCGCCAGTCCACCAGACCTGACGATGCGTAGTTGATCGCCGTCGTCAGGCCGAAGGTGCCGACGGCGAGCAGCGACGTGCCAACCGCGTTGATAAGCGGCATGCCGGTCGAAAACAGCAGTCCGGGTACGATCAGAAAGCCGCCGCCAATGCCGAAAAAGCCCGAGCAGGTGCCGGTCAGAAGCGCCGTCAGGCCCGTTTTGCCATGGGTCCCGATGGAGAGCGACTGCGGCGTGGCTGCGGTGTCGCACTTCACCTTGCGCATGGCGAAGCTGACGAACATCATCACGAGCCCGAACAGGAACAACAGCCGCTGGCCGTCGACCAGCTTGCCGAGACTGGAGCCGACAAAGGCGCCGAGCGAGCCGGCCACGGTGAAGATCAAGGCACAGCGCCACCAGAGATGGCCGCGAAGCGCATGGCTGATGAGGTTGAGATAGGCGTTAGCAGATACCGCGAGCGCGCCGGTGCCAAGCGCCGTATGTACGTCGCGGATACCGACGACATAGATCAGGAGCGGCGTTGCGAGGATCGAGCCGCCGCCGCCGATCAGGCCGAGCGTGAAGCCGGTCAGTGATCCGGAGCCGATCGCGAGCAACATTTGCTGGAAGGGGTCCGCCACGATGCCGCTACCCCCAGACCGAGCCGGGAAGAGCGTCGAGCGGTATCTTCAGGTAGCGCCGTCTGTTGCCTTCTGCAGGCGGGAGTTCGCCGCCGCGAACGTTCACCTGCAGCGCATGCAGAATGAGTTTCGGCATCGGCAAGGTCCGGTCGCGGGCCTCGCGCAGGCTGATGAAGTCGGCCTCGGACTTGCCGGCTATATGAGGGTTCGTGGCCTTCTGCTCCGCGACCGTGCTTTCCCAACGCGCTTCTCGGCCACCGGGGCAATAGTCGTGGCCGGTGAACAGCCGGGTTTCATCCGGCAGCGCCAGGATCGCCTGGATCGAACGCCAGAGGTCAGCAGCGCTGCCGCCAGGAAAATCGGCGCGGGCCGAGCCGCTGTCGGGCATGAACAGTGTATCGTGAATGAAGGCGGCGTCGCCGATCACGTAAGAGATCGAGGCGAGCGTATGTCCCGGCGAATGGATAACACGGGCCTTGAGCTCGCCGATCCGGAATGTCTCGCCATCGACGAACAGCCGGTCCCATTGCGCGCCGTCGCAAGCGAAATCCGGCCAGTTGTAGATCTCTTTCCAGATCCGCTGCACGCCTTTCACGTGCTCGCCGATTGCCGTCGGCGCACCGGTCTTTGCCTTGAGATAGCGCGCCGCCGAGAAGTGGTCCGCATGGGGGTGGGTATCGAGAATGCATTCGACGGTCAGGCCCTTCGCAGCGACATGCGCGAGGATCGCGTCGGCATTCCGCGTGGCGGTCGAGCCCGATTTCTCGTCGAAATCGAGCACCGGATCGATGATCGCGCACTTACCCGTCGCTGGATCGGCGACGATATACTGGATGCTGCCGGTACGGGGATCGTAGAAGCCGGTGACGTCGGGCTTATGCATAGGCGATCGCCTCTTCAGCCGCGGCACACGGGAAGAAGATCGCGCGGGCGGGGTCAAAATCGTAGTCGGCTTCGTAAGCCGGCGCGTCTGCCGCCAGCTGCGCGACGCAATCGAGAATGAACTTCACCTTTTCATCCGAAAGCAGGACGCTGAAGTTCAGCCGCGTGAACCCGGGCTTTTCGATCTCTTCACCGGCGAGAATGGCTTGGCGTATTTGCTCGGAATGCTCGGCATCGATCGACAGCAAGCGGTGAACATAAGGTCCGGCGCAGGCGCAGCCGCCGCGCGCCTGGATGCCGAAGCGGTCGCTGAGCATGCGGGTGACGAGCTGCTGGTGGACGTAACCGCCCTTGCCGTTCTTGATGCGGAAGGAAAAGATCGGCAGTCGATCCGGCTCCTGAAGGCCGAGCAGCTCCAGTTGCGGCACGGTCTTCCAGGCGGCAAACGCCTGTTGTGCCAGTGCGCGGTTGCGCCTTTCCATCTCTTCAAGGCCGATCGCGTGCTTGACGATGAAGGCGAGGGCCGCTCGGATGTCGCCGACGACGTTGGGCGTGCCTGCCTCTTCGCGCGCCTCGAGATTGCCGCTGTAGTCGTGGGTATCCGGCGAAACGAATTTCACCGTGCCGCCGCCCGGCCAGGTCGGCTTGTCGGTCACGACGCCGTCGCGGCGAACAATCAGGATGCCGGAGGCGCCCGGACCGCCGATGAACTTGTGCGGCGAGACGACAATAGCGTCGATCTCGGAACCGGCAGGCGACATCGCAATCGGAACATAGGGGCCGGCGCCGGCATAGTCCCAGATCATCTTGCCACCGGCAGCCTTGACCATGCGTGTGATCGTCGCGACGTCGCTGGTGATCCCGGTGATGTTCGATCCTGCAGACAAGGCGCAGATGGTCAGATCAGGCGCACCGGCACAGAGCGCTTCGGCAAGCTTGGTAAGGTCCGGACCGCCGGACGGACATTCGGCGATCTCGACGATCTCGGCGCCGCTTTCGCGCCAGGGCAGGATGTTGGAGTGATGCTCGTAGGGGCCGATAATGACGCGGACGTTTTTGCCCGCAGCCACGGCTTCGGCCACACCGAGCAGCTTGACAAGGCGGTTGATGCCAGAGGTCGCGCCGGAACCGGTGAAGATCACGGCATGGTCGGCGGTCGCACCACAATACTCGCCGATCAGCGAACGCGCTTCCCGCCGCATCCTGGTCATGAAGCCCCCGCAATAGGAGGCTTCCGTGTGGCTGTTGGCATAATAGGGCAGGACTTCGTCGAGCACGAAGCTCTCGATCACCCGCAAGGCCCGGCCGGAAGCGACATAGTCGGCATAGACGAGCGCCTTCGTGCCATAGGGACCGGCGATCTGTGTCTTCGCACCGACGAGATCGTCGCGAAGATCGGCAATCACGCCGGGGCGGTTCAAAGCCCGGCGGAACTGGGCAAGCGGGCTAAGCGCATCGCAGGAGTGGCGGTGAACTGTTGGAGCGATCATCTCGCTGACCTCCCTTAGATCACGATGGGTTTGGGTCGGTTCGACCCAAACCCATAAACGTGATCGCTTCCAATAAGTTAGAGCGGGACGCGGGCGGAAAACCGCACGCACTTTTCCTCATCCCGCTCTAAGCGAACATTGACAGCGATTATATTCCCCTTCATGGTCAAAAAACTCACCTATCTTCCTGCGATAGCCGCGCTGTATTGTGTCAAATGATCGAAGAAGCATCAAAAATAGATAGTTTTGATCTGAAGATCATGACGTTGCTGCAAAAGGATTCGAGCCTCTCGCAGCGTGAGTTGGCCGAGCGGGTGGGCTTGTCGCAAAATGCCTGCTGGCGGCGCCTTCAACGTCTGCAGTCGATCGGCATGATTCGGGGTTCGCATTGCGATATCGATCTCAGTGCTCTCGGCCTGGATCTGACGGTGATCGTGATGATCCGCACGCGTCATCACTCCAAGGAATGGAGCGACGGCTTCCGGCAGCATGTCGAGCGGCTGCCGGAAGTGATCGACTTCTACAGGATCGGCGGGGACTGGGACTATCTGATCAAGGTGGTGACCCGGGGCATGGGTGGCTACGACGCCTTCTATCAGAAGCTCATCACAAACTTCGACCTCGCCACGGTCACGGGCTTCTTTTCCATGGAGGCGATCATCAACAATCGCCCCGTGGATCTCAGCCGATTGAAGTGAGGCGCCGGGCGCCGGCGCCTTACTTTGTTGTCACATGACGCCGAAACGCTCGAAGGCCTCGACTGTGCTCATGCCGGCCTCGATCGCGAGGCGAACCTTGTTTTCGGTTTCGGCCTTTTCCAGTGCAAGGGCGATTGCTTCCCGCTCAGCCTCGCGCGGGATGACCAGCACGCCGTCGCGATCGCCGAAGAGGATATCGCCCGGCCGGATGCGGATGCCGCCGATCTCGATGGGGATATGGTAGTCGACGACCTTGCCGCGCGGGCCCTGGTCCTGTGCGTAGGATCCGTAGCAGAAGGTCGGGAAATCGAGCGCGAGGATGCCGGCGCTGTCGCGGCAATAGCCGTCGCAGATCGCGCCCGCCGCCTTCAGCTTCATTGCCCTTGTCGACATCAACTCGCCCCAGACGGCGTATCGCGGCGACGAGCCCGAGCAGACATAGATCTCGTTGGGCTTCAGACTGTCGAGCGCGTGGAACATCAGACCGAAGGGCTTGGCGCTGAACTCTGAATGGCCGCTGGCCTCGGCGGTCGCGAAGTAGTCGGCCTCGAGTACCGGCATCGCCCGCCCGACGGCGACCATGTCGTCGCGAAGAGCCTTGATCTGTGGCGGCAGGAACTGGTGCTGCAGGCCCATGGTGTCGAGAATGTCGCCGACCACGGCAGTGAACAGCCGGCTGCGCATGGCGGCAAACAGTTCGGTATCGCTCTCAAAATGCGTCATGTCTCTTCCTCTAAGCCTTGTGCGCAAAGGCCGTTGCGATGCCCTGCATCGCGCCACGGATTTCCGCGAGGCCCTTCAGCCGGCCGATCAGCGAATAGCCGGGGTTGATCCGCTCCTTGCCGATATCGTCGGCGAGCAGGTGTCCGTGATCGGGGCGAAGCGGGATCTGCCAGTCGGCGCGGCCCTCGCGCACCCGCCGCTCCTGCTCCTGCATCAACGCGAGAATCACTGCCGGCATATCGCTCGATCCGCCGAGATGATCGGCTTCGTAGAAGGAGCCGTCCTCCTCGCGCTGGACATTGCGCAGATGAGCGAAGTGGATGCGCGGGCCGAATTCACGAACCATCGCCGGCAGGTCGTTTTCGGCGCGGGTGCCGTAAGAGCCGGTGCAGAAGGTGATGCCGTTGGCCGGGCTGTCGACGGCTGAAAGGATACGTCGGGCATCGGCCGCCGTGGAAACGATGCGCGGCAGGCCATAGAGCGAAAACGCCGGATCATCAGGATGAATGCAGAGCCGGATACCGACTTCCTCAGCCACCGGAACGATCTCCGTGAGGAAGCGCGCCAGGTTTGCGTGTAGGACGTCGGCGGTTACGCCGTCATATTCGGCAAGGGCTGCGAGAAAGCTTGCCCGGTCATATTGACGCTCGGTTGCCGGCAGGCCGGCAATGAGATTGCGCTCGATCCGGTCGATCTTCGCCTGGTCCATCTGATCGAAGCGCTGGCGGGCGGCGAAAATCTGCCGTTCGGAGTAGCTGTCTTCGACACGCGGGCGCTTCAAGACGAAGAGATCGTAGGCGGCAAAATCGATCGCGTCGAAACGCAGCGCATAGCCGCCGTTCGCCAGGGGCTGCATCAGTTCGGTGCGCGTCCAGTCGACCACCGGCATGAAGTTGTAGCAGACGGTGGTGATGCCGACGCGCGCCAGCGCTCGCAGCGTGTCCTTGTACCAGCCGATATAGCGGGCGCTCTCCGGTGTCGCGAGCTTGATCGAGTTGTGGACCGGAATGCTCTCGACCACGCTCCAGCGCATGCCAGCCGCCTCGATCTGCGCCTTCTGCGCCAGGATCGCCTCGTCCAGCCACGGTGAGCCGTCGTAGATGTGATGCAGCGCCGAGACGATTCCTGTCGCGCCTGCCTGCCGGATGTAGGCGAGCGGCACCGGATCATTCGGTCCATACCAGCGAAAGCACTCTTCCATCAGTCTCATTCAGAACTCCTACCCGCTCCCGGTGGCTATTGTTGGACCACGCCCATCAATTATGTCCGATTGGTCCAACAATTCAAGCCTAAAAACCGTCATTTTCGGGAATAGTGAAGGAAGGTCGCGAAATTTTGGAGTTTCTGCTTGACTGCCGCTGCGTTCTGGACCAACAAATAAGTCATCGCAGGGAGGATGGCGGTGAGCAGTTCTGTACGGGAAGATGCATTGTCAGGCGTGGAGGCCGTCGAACCCGGCAAGACCTCGGCCGTCGATCGGCTGGTCGAGCAGATCCGCGACATGATCTCCGAGCGCGGCCTTGGCATCGGTGATGCGCTGCCGACCGAGCGCGATCTCGGCGAGCAGTTCCAGGCAGGCCGCAACACCGTGCGCGAGGCGCTGCAGGTGCTGCGTGCCTATGGCATGGTCGAGACCCGGCCGAAGGTCGGTGCCGTCATCAGCGGCGGCCATGGCGAGGCGATCCGCCGGCTTTTTGCCTTTCACAACGGCATCTCGCCGGACTCGTTCCATGATCTTCAGGGCTTCCGGCGCATCATCGAGACCGGCGTCGGCGAGCATATCATCCTGACGGCGAGCGATGCCGACTTTGACCGGCTGGACGCGATCAACGCCCGAATCCTTGAAGCTGAGAGCGTCGAGGAAGCGGCGCAGTGCGACTACCAGTTCCATTCGGCGATCGTCGAACTCTCGGGTAACCGAACGACGCTTGCCGCTTATCACATGCTGCGCTCGGTGATCGAGGAGGTCATGCGGCTCGGCAAGGCGGAGCGCCCGGTGCATGCGGCGACCTTCGAGGCTCATGCCGAGATCATCCGGGCACTCAGGGCCCGCGACCGCATCGCCTATGTCTACCTGATGAGCCGTCACCTGGAGTTCGGCATCCGTTTCGTCGATGCCGCGCCCGGCGGTCAGTCAACGCGATGAAAACATAGGAGTTTTGGCTCGAACCGCGTCCCGCTGGTCGCGGTGCGGGCAGCCGTTTGCCGGATCCACTCGCCCGTTGGTCCGGCGGCATGAACAGGGCTTTTGGGAGGAGAACCAACATGAGCAATATGAAACGTCTTGCGCTGGCAGCACTACTTGCCACCGTCAGCTTTGCACCCGGTGCGGCTTTCGCCGGCGGCAAGGCGATCGCCGGCATCGTCTTTCAGCAGGACCAGTATTTCCGCGGCATCCAGATCGGCATGGAAAAGGCGGCGGAAGCCGCTGGCGACGAGCTTCTCGCCGGCAACAGCGACAGCAAGCTGGAGAAGGAAGCCCAGCTGATCGACACCTATATCGCCCGGGGGGTCAACTCGATCGTCGTCGCGCCGCTCTCGGCCGATGCCTCGGTACCGGCACTGAAAAAGGCACGTGACGCCGGCATCACGGTCGTCACCTACGGCACCTCCGCCAATGGCGACGTCGCCCAGGCGACGGTGACGAGCTCGGACCGCGATATCGGCATCGGTACCGGCAATGCCGCGACCGATTTCCTGAAGACGCTCGGCAATGGCGAAAAGGTCAAGATCGGCACGCTCGCCTTCAAGGCGCTGCTGCCGGAGCAATCGAATGCCCGCGTCGATGGCTTCCTGAGCGTCGTCAAGGATCAGGTCGACATCGTCGCCCAGCAGGACGCCTGGCTGGCGGAAAAGGCGCTCGCCGTCGCCAGCGACATGCTGACGGCCAATCCGGATATCAAGGTGATCTACGCGGCCAACGAAGGCGGAACGATCGGCGCCGTTCAGGCGGTGAAGAAGGCGGGCCTTGAAGGCAAGGTCTTCGTCTTTGGAACCGACGGGTCCGAGCAGCTCGCCAACATGCTCTTGAATTCCGACAACGTGCTGCAGGCAACGACGGCGCAGCAGCCGCTCGAGGTCGGCAAGCAGGCGATCGAGGCGGCCCAGAACCTGCTCGACGGCAAGAAGATCGAAACCAAGGTCAACGTGCCGGTGCTGCCCTTGAAGCGCGCCGATGCAGAAGGTGTCGCGGCCTACAAGGAAGGCCTGAAGGCCCTGAAATAAGGGCCGGGACGTGAACCGGGCGGCGGGCATCGGCCGCCGCTCCTTCGCCGCCGACAGCAGGAAATCCGCATGAGCAATCCGCAACCAAGGTCAGCCGCGTTGCAAGGGGTGCAGGGACGGCTGGACTTTCGGGCCGTGACCAAGCGTTACGGCCCGACAGTCGCCCTCTCCGAATTCACCCACAGCTTCGCGCCCGGTGAGGTCCATGCCCTGATGGGCAAGAACGGCTCGGGCAAGTCGACGCTCGTCAAGCTGCTTGCCGGCGTCACCGAGCCGACATCCGGCACGATCAGCGTCAATGGCGAGGACCGCCATTTCACCTCGCCGCATGATGCTTTCGAGGCCGGCATCGTCACCGTGCACCAGGAGCTTTCGCTGGTGCCCGAACTCTCGGTCGGCGAGAACATCTTTCTCGGCCGTTTGCCACACCGGCGCCGCGCCGGCTTCAGCGTCGTCGATTGGACAGGCCTGCACAAGCGCGCCGGCGAGCTGCTCGCCGACATGGGGCTTGCGATCGATTCCCGCCAGCCGGTCTCCGCACTCAGCGTCGGCCAGCAGCAGGTGGTCGAGATCGTCAAGGCGATGTCCTTCAATCCGTCGATCCTGCTTCTGGACGAGCCGACCTCGGCGCTCGCCTCGCGCGAGGTCAAACAGCTCTTCGCGCTGATCGAACGCCTACGCGCTCGCGGCGTGACGATGATCTACATCACCCACCGCATGAGCGAACTCTTCGAAATCGCCGACACCTGCACGGTGATCCGCGACGGCCACTATATCGGTTCGGTGGCGATGAAGGAGACGACACCGTCGGCGATCGTCGGCATGATGTTTGGGGACGCGGCCCGCGCCACGCGTCCGCCGCGGCGAATGCTCGATCGCGCCAAACCGGTCCTTGAGGTGCGCAATCTCAGCCGGTCCGGGCATTTCCAGGATGTTTCCTTCGATCTCTATCCCGGCGAGATTCTCGGCATTGCCGGCCTGCTCGGTGCTGGCCGCACGGAGCTGATGCGGGCGATCTTTGGCGCGGACCAGATCGACGGCGGTTCAGTGACGTTCAATGGTCGCGACATGACCGGTGCCAGCCCGCGCGACATGCGCAAGGCCGGCCTCGGCTACACACCGGAAAACCGCAAGGAAGTCGGCCTCGTGCAATCGCTCTCGACCGCCGACAATCTCTGCATGGCGAGCCTTGGCCCGATTGCAAACAGGGGCTTCATCTCGCGCCGGCGCGAGCAGCCGTTCATCCGCCGCCAGATCGCCGACCTGCACATCAAGTGCGGCGATCCGGAGTTGCCGGTGTCGTCGCTCTCGGGCGGCAACCAGCAGAAGGTGGTGATCGGCAAATGGCTGAACCGGCAGCCGTCGGTGATGTTCTTCGACGAGCCGAGCCGTGGCGTCGATGTCCAGGCCAAGCGCCAGATCTTCGACATCATCTGGCAGCAGGCCGCCGACGGCCTTGCCAGCCTCTTCGTCTCGACGGAACTCGAGGAAGTCCTCGAGGTCGCCGACCGCATCCTCGTCATGCACCACGGCGCAGTCGTTGCCGAGGTGGACCCGACGAAAACCGACCTTACCGAACTTTACGGCCTGTGCATGGAAGGGGCCAGACAATGACACTTGTGAGCCAGACAACGGAAGAAGGCGGTCAGAACACGCCGCTCAAGTTCCTGAAAACCTATCCGATGGAGATCATCCTTGCGGCACTGGTGATTTTCCTGATCCTCGTCGCACCGGGCTTCGCCTCGACGGCCAACGTGCTCAACGTGCTCAGAACGGTCTCCATGCTCGGCATCATCGCCTTCGGCATGACGGCGGTGATCATCAGCGGCGAGATCGACCTGTCGGTCGGCGCCGGTGCGGCGCTTGCCGGCTGCATCGTCGCCTGGTTCGCCGATCGCTTCACCGACGTCTTCGGCGACTGGGGTGCGGTAACCGTCGGTTTTGCCGCCGCGCTGCTTCTCGGCTTTACGCTCGGCTATCTCACTGGCCGTTTCCGCCAATGGTTCAACGTGCCGACCTTCATCACCACGCTCGCGCTCTTTGCAGCACTCCGCGGCGTCGCCAACCTCATCACCGGCGGCTTCCCGATGTCGTCCTTTCCGCTCGGCTTCGACTTCCTCGGCGGCGGCTACCTCTTCGGCATTCCCTTCCCGGTCTACATCTTCGCGCTCACCTTCGCCGGCATGCACTTCCTGATGAAGTACACGAGCTTCGGCCGCGAGGTTTATGCTGTTGGCGGCAACATGGAAGCAGCGCGCCTTTCCGGCATCGACATCTGGAAAGTGAAGGCACTGACGCTCGGTCTGACCGGCGGGCTGACCGCCGTCTCCGGTACGCTGATCGCCTCGCAGATCGGTGCTGGCACCGGGACGACGGCGACCGGCATGGAGCTCGACGTGATCGCGGCCGTCATCATCGGCGGCACCTCGCTCTTCGGCGGCAAGGGCCGCATCTGGGGCACGCTGATCGGCGTCCTTTTCCTCGGCTGCATCTCCAATGGCATGACGCTGATGAACGTCAGCGAATATTGGCAATACGTCGTGCGCGGCGGGATCATCCTCGGCGCCGTGCTTCTCAACCAGGTCCTGGAACGGGTGCGCTGAGACCGGAGCGGGGTGCCCGGCATCCCGCGCCAACTTACGAGTTTCGCGGAGACAATCATGACTGAATTCAACGGAAAAATCGCGCTGGTCACCGGCACGTCGGGGATAGGCCTCGCTTCGGCGATCCGTCTCGCTTCATCCGGTGCGACCGTGCTTGCCTGCGGCAACGACATCAATACCAACGAGATCTTCGACCGCATCGCTGGAGAACGCGACCTGCCAATGTCGACGCGGCTTACGGACGTATCCGTAGAGGCCGAGGTTGAAGCTGCCGTGCGCGAGGCGGTGCTGCGCCATGGCGGTCTCGACATCATCGTCAATGCCGCGGCCGTCCACCCCTATGGCACGGTGCTAGACACCAGTGCAGAGACCTTTGCGCGCTGCCTTTCGGTCAATGTCGGTTCGATCTATCTGACCGGCCGCTTCGGCATTCCGGAAATGATGAAGCGCGGCGGCGGCGCCATCGTCAACATCTCATCGGTTCAGGGCCATGCCTGCCAGCAGAATGTGGCGGCCTATGTCGCCTCAAAGGGGGCGATCCATGCGCTGACCCGCGCCATGGCGCTCGACCATGCGGCAGTGAAGGTCCGGGTGAACTCGGTGAGCCCCGGCTCGGTGCGCACGCCGCTCTTGTCGCTCGCAGCCCGCACCTATGGCGGTGAGGGCGTGAGCGAAGCGGAGGCCTTCGCCCGCTTCGGGGCGGCGCACCCGATCGGCCGCATCGGCGAGCCGGAGGAAGTCGCGGAACTCGTCGCCTATCTCGCCTCCGACCGCGCCGCTTTCGTCACGGGCTCGGATTTCCGAATCGACGGCGGCCTCACCGCCGGCATCGGCGTCAAGTAATCGAACAGGAATCGACCAGATGAAAATCGGCCTTGGACTCTACCGGGAGCAACTCACCCCGGACAACTATCAATTTGCCTTGCAGGCGGGTGCGACGCATGTCGTCGCGCATCTCACCAACTATTTCGCCGGCAAGGATCCGAAGATCGACAGCGGCGATCAGGGCGGCTGGGGCGATTGCTCCGGCGACCGGCTCTGGTCCTACGAGGAGCTGTCGGCGTTGGTGAAGGACGTGCGCGCTGGCGGACTTGAAGTGGCGGCGATCGAGAACTTCTCGCCCCGTTTCTGGCACGATGTGCTCCTGGACGGGGCGGAGCGGGCTCAGCAGATCGAGGGGCTGAAGCAGCTCATCCGCGATGCCGGTCGCGCCGGCATCCCCTGCATCGGCTACAACTTCTCGCTCGCCGGCGTCTACGGCTGGACGCGCGGACCCTATGCCCGCGGTGGCGCTGAATCCGTCGGCTTCGGTGTCGAGAACAGCATTGCACCCAGCCCCGATGCCCCGATCCCCGATGGCATGGTCTGGAACATGCGATACCGCCGCGGTATCGCCGGTGCTGCTTCCGTCTCGGTCAGTTCGGCGGAACTCTGGGATCGTCTCGGCCGCTTCCTGAAGGAGGTCGTACCGGTCGCCGAAGAGGCGGGCGTTGTCCTCGGTGCCCACCCGGACGATCCGCCGGCCGAAGAGCTGCGCGGCACCGCACGACTGGTCAACCGGCCGGAGAAATACGACCGGCTGATGGCGATCATCGACTCGCCCTCGAACGGGCTGGAACTTTGCCTCGGCTCGCTCCAGGAAATGCCGGGTGGCGACATCTACGAGCATGTTCGCCGCTTCGCCCGTTCGGGCCGCATCGGCTACATCCACTTCCGCAACGTACGTGGAAAGATGCCGCGCTATGTCGAGACCTTCGTCGACGAGGGTGATATCGACATGGCCGAGATCATCCGCATCCTGCGCGACGAGAATTATCAGGGCGTGCTGATCCCCGACCATACGCCGGCGATGACCTGCGGTGCCTCCTGGCACGCCGGTAAGGCCTTTGCACTCGGCTACATGAAGGCGCTGGTGCAGAATGCCGAGGCTCTCGGCCCCGCGCGGTCGATCCCGACGAGCATGGCAGCGGAATAGGAGGTGGGGATGGCTCACGAGATCGTCTGCGTCGCCCCGGTCGGCGACCGCTGCGGCGAAGGCGCCGTCTGGTCGGCTGCGGAAACAGCGCTCTACTGGACCGACATCAACCGTTTTCTCGTGCATCGCTATGACGAGGCGACGCGGGCCGTCAGGACCTGGCTGTTCGACGAGCCGGTGGTGGCGATCTCGCTGACAAGCGACGACGGGCGCCTGCTCGTCGCGCTCGGCTCGAAGCTGATCTGGTGGTGGCCTGGGACCGACCGTCGCGCGGATCACGGTTTCTTCCTGCCAGGCGCTCCGCGCGTCCGACTGAACGACGGTCGCGCCGATCCGGCCGGAAACTTCTGGGTCGGCTCGATGAAGAACAACGTCCTTCCCGACGGCCAGCTCGGCGACGTTGCCCCGGGCGAGGGCATTCTCTACCGCATCGCGCCCGACGGCGCGGTCTCCGAATGGCGTCACGGCCTCGGGATATCCAATACGCTCTGCTGGAGCCCGGATCGAAGCACGTTCTATTTCGGCGATACGCTGGCCAACGAGATCTACGCCTTCGACTATGATGCGAAGGCGGGGGCGATCTCCGGTGAACGGAGCTTCTTCACTGGCTTCGAACGCGGCTCGCCCGACGGTTCAGCGATCGACAGCGAAGGGTTCCTCTGGAACTGCCGCTATGGCGGCAGCTGTATCGCTCGCATTGCACCGGACGGCAGTCATGCCGAGGCGATGGAAATGCCGGTCACCAACATCACCACCTGCACTTTCGGCGGTTCCGACCTCAAGACCCTCTACATCACCACGGCCGGCTCCGGGCCGGCGGAGCGCCTCGCCGGCAGTCTCTATGCCACGCGTGTCGACGTTTCCGGCATGCCGGAAAATCGGTTCGGGGTGACCACAAGGTGAGCGCGCAGACGACACGGCGCGCGCTTGCCTGGGCGCACGGGTGCCTCTCGGTGCAATCGCTTGGCGGCATGCTCGGTCCGGTGTTGTTCCTGCTGCCGGATGGGCGACAGGTCAGCCCCTTGCAAGTCGCGCCCTGGGGCAATGATCCCGAGCGAGTGGCGCTGCCGGAAATCCTTCAAGAGCTTCGCGGCGAGTGGCCCTGCGTCCCCTTCGGCAGCGATGCGGGGCGCAACCTGCCCGACGGTTGGACTGCAACGGGCGAGAGTTTCGTGGGCGCCGGCGCGCCACATGGTCACGGGTCCAATACCCATTGGGACTGGCGCGCCTGCGACGACGGCCAGATCACGATGGAATGCCATTATCCGGATCACCATCCGATCCGGCGGCTTCGTCGACGGATCGTGCCGGACCAAGGCGCGGCGGCCATCGACCTAACGTTGGAAGTCGAGGCGCGCCGCCCGTGCCGGCTGCCGATCGGTCTGCACCCGACCTTTCGCCTGTCGCTGCGGCCGGGTTCAGTCGTCATCGAGCCCGGTCGGTATGATCGGGTCTGGAGTTTTCCGGGGGATGTCGAGCCGGGTGCTGCGCTGTTTGCGCCCGATCGGCCATGGTCTTCTCTTGACGAAATCGAGACGCGCGACGGCTTCACAGTTGATGCGACCCAGGTGCCGCTCGCTGCCGATACTGAGGATCTGCTGCAGCTTTCGGGCATCGATGGCAGCGTCGCGCTTCACTATCGCGACGAGGGGTTTCGCGCACGGCTTAGCTGGCAAAAGGAGCATTTTCCCGGTCTGCTCATCTGGTACAGCAACCGCGGCCGCAAGGCCTATCCCTGGAACGGACGGCATGTGGCGCTCGGCGTCGAGCCGATCGCTTCCGCGTTCGATTTGGGACCGGCGGTCTGCACGGACGGCAATCCCATTGCGGCATCGGGCATAGCGACGGCAATCGCATTCGAGCCAGGCCAGACCTTTGTCACCCACTATCGGCTATCCGTCGAAGCCGCTCCGATCGGTTGAGGCGCGACGCTCGCCCAGCCATTTCCAATTGAAAGGCCAAGAGAATGAAAATGCTGCGCCTCATCGTCGACGGCTCTGCCGTGCCCTGCATCCTCGATGGCGAGGGGAAGGCGCGGGACGTGTCTTCACTCGTTTCCGACTTCACCGCGGAAACCTTGCCCGGCGTCGCGGCTGCACTGTCGGGTGTGGATCTGTCGGCCCTGCCCGTGTTGTCCGTCATCGATACGGACATCCTGCCGCCGGTCGCAAGGCCGGGCACAATCTGGTGCGTCGGGCTCAACTACTCGGATCACGCCGAAGAGGCGGGACTGCCGGTGCCATCAGAACCGATCCTCTTCAACAAGGCGGCCGGCACCTATTGCGGGCCAAACGCCCCACTTCTCCATTCCGAAAAAATGTCGAAGCTCGACTGGGAGGTCGAACTCGGCATCGTCATCGGCAAGCGCGCCCTGAATGTGTCGCGCACTGACGCGATGGAGCATGTGTTCGGCTACACCGTCGTCAACGATGTCTCCGAGCGCGCCTGGCAGATGGAGCGCGGCGGGCAGTGGGTGAAGGGCAAGAGTTTTCCCAACTTCTGCCCGACCGGCCCCTGGCTCGTGACGAAGGACGAAGTGCCGGATCCGCAGGGGCTGTCGATGTGGCTCGACGTCAACGGCGAGCGCATGCAGGCGGGCACGACCGCGCGCATGATCTTCGATGTCGCGACCATCGTCTCCTACATGAGCGAGTTCTGCGTGCTCGAGCCGGGCGATCTCATCTGCACCGGCACGCCGCCTGGAGTCGGCATGGGCAAGAAGCCGCCGCGCTACCTGAAGCCCGGCGACGTGGTGGAACTCGGCATCGACGGCCTCGGCCGCCAGCGCCAGGTCGTTCAGGCCATTTAATCCGATCGGAAGGAAGGAACGGATCATGAGTGGAAAGACGGGACGACTGGCCGGACGCGTGGCCGTGGTCACTGCCGCCGGCCAGGGCATCGGCCGCGCCGTTGCCGAACGGCTGATGGCGGAGGGTGCTGCGGTTCACGCGAGCGATATCAATGAAGGCTTGCTTGGCACGCTGGACGGCGCTGCGACGACGCGGCTGGATGCGACGGATCATGCAGCGGTAGCGGACTATTTTGCCGGCTTCGCGCGGGTCGACATTCTCGTCCATGCGGTCGGCTACGTGCACCAGGGCACGATCGAGGAGTGCTCACCCGAGGACTGGCGGCGTTCGGTCAACATCACGCTCGACAGTGCATATAACGTCATTGCCGGCGCGATCCCTAAGATGAAGGCGGCTGGCGGCAGCATCATCACCATTGGCTCGGTCGCTTCCTCGATCAAGGGTTTTCCGCGCCGCGCTGCCTATGGCGCGGCCAAAGGCGGCGTCATAGGCCTCACCAAGGCGGTGGCCGCCGACTATGTATCCCAAGGCATTCGCTGCAATTCGGTCTGCCCCGGAACGGTCGCGTCACCCTCATTGGAAGAACGGATCGGCGAACTCGGCGAAAAGCTCGGAAGCCGGGACGAAGCCTACCGTTCCTTCATTAGCCGGCAACCGGCCGGGCGTTTCGGTACGGTCGAGGAGGTCGCAGCCATCTGCGCCTTCCTCGCCTCCGACGAGGCAGCCTTCATCACCGGCCAGGCGATCAATATCGACGGCGGGATTACGATCTGAGGCCGCGGCCGCCGGTTGCTGGCGGCGCAACATCATCGGAGACGACCGCCGCTCGACCCGGACGGTTTCGATTTTCCGAGAAAAGCCGACCCCATCGCCCCCATCCTCGCCCTTGTGGCGGGGGATCCAGCGACCCGGCGTCCGTCGGGTCAAAGGACTTTTTCGGCCCAAGGACTTGGTCCGGCTGGGTTTCTGTCACGAGCACAGGAATGAGGGATTCTTGGTTAGATTGGCGTCTATTCTGCGAAGCCGTAATTGACGGGCCGCAAATCTGCTTCGCTCGTCCTTTTCAAGGCCATGAAACGCAAAACACCTCCGGATGGGTTCCGGAGGTGTTTGTTTTCCAGGTTACCTGCTGGCGTCATGTCGACGCCTTCGGCGGCTGTTCGTCGGTTACGCCGACAGCACCTTGAACTCGGCGAGAATGGCGTCGCCCATTTCCGTGGTGCCGACCTGGCGTGCGCCTTCGGCCATGATGTCGCCGGTGCGGATGCCCTGGTCGAGCACGTTGGCGATCGCCTTTTCCAGATTGTCGGCTTCCTTCGTGAGGTTGAAGGAGTAACGCAGGCACATGGCAAACGACGCGATCATGGCGATCGGGTTGGCAATGCCCTTGCCGGCAATGTCGGGTGCCGAGCCATGCACCGGCTCGTAGAGCGCCTTGCGCTTGCCGCTGACACCGTCCGGCGCACCGAGCGAGGCCGACGGCAGCATGCCGAGCGAACCGGTGAGCATCGCGGCCACGTCCGACAGCATGTCGCCGAACAGGTTGTCGGTGACGATGACGTCGAACTGCTTGGGCTGGCGCACCAGCTGCATGCCGCCGGCATCGGCCAGCATGTGCTCGAGCTGGACGTCGGCGTATTTCGCCTTGTGCGTCTCGGTCACCACCTGGTTCCACAAGACGCCCGACTTCATGACGTTGCGCTTTTCCATCGAGCAGACGCGGTTGTTACGGGTGCGGGCCAGCTCGAAGGCGACGCCGGCGATGCGTTCGATCTCGTAGGTGTCATAGACCTGGGTGTCGATGCCGCGCTTCTGGCCGTTGCCGAGATCGATGATCTCCTTCGGTTCGCCGAAATAGACGCCGCCGGTGAGTTCGCGCACGATCAGGATGTCGAGGCCCTCGACCAGCTCCGGCTTCAGCGACGAGGCGGCCGATAGCGCCGGATAGCAGATCGCCGGACGCAGGTTGGCAAAGAGCTGCAGGTCCTTGCGCAGGCGAAGGAGACCCGCTTCCGGGCGCACCTCGTAGGGCACCGCATCCCACTTCGGACCGCCGACGGCGCCAAACAGCACCGCATCGGCGGCAAGCGCCTTCTTCATGTCCTCTTCCGAGATCGCCTGGCCGTGGGCGTCATAGGCCGAACCGCCGACCAGGCCCTCGTCGGTCACGAAGCCGGAGCCAAGCTCGGCGTTCATGTAGGCGATGATCTTGTGGACTTCCGCCATGGCTTCCGGGCCGATGCCGTCGCCGGGAAGGATAAAAAGCTTGCGGGCCATTTCGGCACTCCTGTGTCTGGTCTGATGTAAAGCGGCGTCGCCGCGTTGATGATGATGATGATGCGGGCGGGGCTAAGCCGCAGGCTTTGCGCCTTCAATCTGGCTGATGCGCTCACGCAGCGTGTTGGCAATGCTCTGGGAGCTAGGGCCGACGGCGATCTCGAGGTTGGCCTTGCCACCGTCGACCTCAACCGCAAGCTTCGAGACGCTGACGCCAAGCCGGCGAACGATGTCGAGCAGCCGCGAAACGATGTTTTCGAGATCGCCGCTTTCGACTGTGTAGCGCATCGTGTCGGTCATGCCGCCACCTTTGGCCAGGGGCGCTGTTCGGGGCGCATGGTCTCGTAGGCGCGCGCCAGGCGAAGCACCCCGATATCGTCGAAGGACTGGCCGATGATCTGCAGGCCGATCGGCAGGCCGCGCTCCGTATAGCCGCAATTGAGCGAGACCGCCGGCTGTCCGCCCATGTTGACGGCGACGGTAAAGGCGATGTGCTCGAACGGCTTCTGCGGATCGTTGACCGGCGAGGCCCACTCGGCCGGGTAGGATGCGGTCGGAGCGGTCGGCGAAAGGATGAAGTCGTAGCCGGAAAGGGCCGTGTGCAGCGCATTGCGCATCGCCTCGATCTGGGCAAAGCCCGTATAGACCTCGCGGCCTGAGAAGTTCTCGGCCGTTTTGATCCAGTCGAAGATGTAGGGCAGGATCTGCGCCTGTTTTTCCGGCGAAAGCCGCGACACGTCCTCCCAGCCGCGGGCTCGCCAGAAGCGGTCGAGACCGTCGATCATCTCGCGCGTCAGGAACGGGCCGACCGGCTCGATGATGGCGCCGGCATCGGCAAAGAGACCTGCCGCCCGCTTGACCGCAAGTTCCGTTTCCTTCGAGACCGCCTGGCCGAAACCGGCGTCGAGCCAGAAGCCGATCTTCAGGCCCTTCAAGTCACGGTCGAGATCGAGCCAGGGAATATCGGCGTAGGGCAGGGCCATGGTGTCGCGGGCGTCGGGCTTGGAGAGCACTGACATGTAGAGCGCGGTATCGGCGACCGTCCGGGTCATCGGCCCGGCGACGCGACCGATGAACGGCGGGTTGATCGGCACGCGTCCCGCCGAAGGCTTGAGGCCGACGACGCCGCACCAGCCGGCAGGCAGGCGGACCGAGCCGCCGATATCCGTACCGATATGAAGGGGGCCATAACCGGCGGCTGCCGCCGCGCCCGCACCGGCGCTTGAGCCACCGGGATTGGCAGAGAGGTCCCAAGGGTTGCGGGCAAGCTTGTGGAAGCTGGAAAGGCCCGAGGAGAGCATGCCGTAGTCCGGCATGGTGGTCTTGGCAAGAAGGATGCCGCCAGCCTCGCGGGTGCGCGCTGCGGGCGGTGCATCGGCTGCGGCCGGCGTCAGCGACACGGCGGCGCAACCGAGCGGCACGGCCGTGCCCTTCGTTGCGATGTTCTCCTTGATCGTCACCGGCACGCCGTCGATCGCGCCGAGCGGCTCGCCCTTTGCCCAGCGCGCTTCTGATGCCTTGGCGGCCCTACGGGCTTCGGCCGGGTCATAGGCCCAAAGCGCATTCAGCTTCGGCTCGGAACCGTCGATGCGCGCGATGACGGCGTCGGTCACCTCGACGGGAGATAGCTTTTTCGAGCGGTAGGCCTCGACAAGATCGACGGCGGAGAGATCGGCGAGTTCGGACATAGGGTTATTCCTAGGCAAAATGACAGCGGGCGGACCAGGCCGGCGTCACCGGCTTGGCCTCGGGCGTGCGGGTCAGACAGATATCCTGCCTCACCGGACAGACGGCGGCATAGGCGCAGCCGGCTGCGGTTGTTGCTGTATGGACAGGCGTTTGCGGCGGCCCATCGGAACGTACGCGCTTGCGCCGCCCGGAGAAGGGCTTCGGCACGGCGGCAACGAGCGCCTGGGTATAGGGATGGCGCGGATTGTCGAAGACTTCAGCCGTCGGTCCTTCCTCGACGATGCGGCCGAGATGCATGACGGCGACCCGGTCGGTGATGGCGCGCACCACGCCGAGATCATGGCTGATGAACAGATAGGATAGACCGAGCTTTTCCTGCAGGTCCATCATCAGGTTCAGGACCTGTGCCTGGATCGAGACATCGAGCGCCGAGACCGGCTCGTCGGCGACGATCAGCGCCGGCCTCGTGATCAGGGCGCGGGCAATGGCGATGCGCTGGCGCTGGCCGCCGGAGAATTCGTGCGGGTACTTGTCGGCGGATGCGAGCGGCAGGCCGACCGCCTCCAGCACCTCCGCGATGCGCCTGTTCCGCTCGGCCGCACCGGTGCCGCGTTCCAGCGAAACGATCGGCTCGGAGATGATCGTGCGGACCGTGTGGCGTGGGTCGAGCGAGCCGTAGGGATCCTGGAAGATCGCCTGGAAACCTTTTCGTGCGTCGCGCAGGCCTGTGCGGTCGAGCGCGTAGATGTTGTTGCCGCCAATATTGACCTCGCCCGATTGCGGCCGTTCGAGTCCCATCACCGCGCGCGCCAGCGTCGATTTGCCGGAACCGCTCTCGCCGACGATGCCAAGGCTCTGGCCGGCGGCCAGCTCGATGCTGACGCCATGCAGCACGCGCAGCCGGCTCTGCTTCGAGAAGATCGACGGGCGCGGCAGGTCGTATTCGCGCACGAGATCGGTGGTTTTGAGGATGACCTCGCTCATGGTGCCACCATCCTTTCGCGCGGATGAAAGCAGGCAGCGCGATGCGGCACATGTCCATCGGTATTGATCAGGTCCAGCGTCGGGATCGCCTGGCGGCAATCGGCCTCAGCGAAGGAACAGCGCTCGGCAAAGGAACAGTAGGGCGGACGACCGAAGGGATCCGGAACGATGCCGGGGATGGCGTTCAGCCGCGGTCGCCCTTCGCCTTGATGGCGGGAGCCAAGGGCCGCGCCGTGCGGCGAGGCGGCAAACAGGCCGCGGGCATAGGGATGCGCCATGCGGGCAAACACATCGTCCGTGCGCCCTGTCTCGATGATGCGCCCGGCATACATGACGGCGATGCGGTCGGTCATTTCGGAGACGACGCCGAGATCGTGGGTGATCAGCATCAGCGCCGTGCCGGTATCTTCGATCAGTTCGTCGAGCAGGTCGAGGATCTGCGCCTGCACAGTGACGTCGAGCGCCGTCGTCGGCTCGTCGGCGATCAGCAGATCCGGTTCGCAGGCGATCGCCATGGCGATCATCACGCGTTGCCGCTGGCCGCCGGAGAGTTGGTGCGGGTAGAGGTCGAGATCGAAGCGCGGCGCCGGCAGGCCGACCCGGTCGAGCAGCGCGCGCGCCTTCTTTTCGGCATCCGCCTTGCTTTCCCCAAGATGCAGCCGCCGCCCCTCGGCGATCTGCGCACCAATCGACTTGACCGGGTTCAGCGCGGTCATCGGTTCCTGGAAGATCATCGCGACGCGCCGGCCGCGATAGCCGCAATATTCGGCCTCCGGCATGCCCGCGAGATTGCGACCGTCGAACAGAAGCTCGCCGCGCACCCGCATGCGCTGCGGCAACAGGCCCATGACGGCAAGGGCGGTCATCGACTTGCCGCTGCCGGATTCGCCGACGATGCCGAGGCGCTCGCCGCGATTGAGCTCGAGATCGATGTCGCAGACGATATCGACCTGGCTTTTGCCTGCCGAGAGTTCGACCGACATGCCGGCCATGTGGAGCAAAGGTTTCGTCATCGTTGCCGCCTCACGCGCGGATCGAGAATGTCGCGCAGGCCGTCACCGAGCAGATTGAGGCCGAGCACGGCGAAGGTGATCGCAAGCCCCGGAAAGATCGCGAGCCACGGCGCCTGGTAGATGAAGGTCTGGGCGTCGTTCAGCATCTTGCCCCAACTCGGCATCGGCGGTTGGGTGCCGAGGCCGACATAGGAAAGGCCCGCTTCGGCGACGATTGCGAGCGCGAACTGGATCGTCACCTGGACGAGCAGCACATGGTTGATGTTGGGCAGGATGTGAAGAGCGGTGATCGCGACGTCGCCGCGCCCGGCGCAGCGGGCGGCCTGCACATATTCGCGCTTCCAGAGACCCATCGAGGCGCCGCGGGTGACGCGGGCAAAAACCGGGATGTTGAAGATGCCGATCGCGATCATCGCGTTAGTCGCACCGGGACCGAAGATGGCGGTGATGATGACGGCAGTCAGAAGCGCCGGGAAGGCGAAGGCAAGGTCGCTCATGCGCATGACGAGGCCGTCGACCCAGCCGCCGCGCGCGGCCGCCCATGCGCCGAGCGGCACGCCGATACCGGCGCCGACAAGCACCGCGACGATCGAAACCGAGATCGAGTTGCGGGCGCCGACCATGATCATCGACAGGATGTCGCGGCCGAAATTGTCGGTGCCGAACCAATGGGCAAGGCTCGGCCCCTGCAGCTTGTCACGGAAGTTCATCGCGGTCGGCGAATAGGGCGTCCAGACAAAGGAGACGAGCGCCATCGCCACGAGGATCAGGGTCACCGTGGCGCCGATCGTCAGGCTGCGGCTGCCGATGAGCTTGGAGATGAGGCGAGGTTCAGATGCGGCTGCGGACGTGGACATCAGTGGCCTCCCCGCGACAGCCGCGGATCCAGGTAGCCATAGACCAGATCGACGAGGAAATTGATGGTGATGACGAAGGCCGCGAGCAGCGTTACCAGCGTCTGAACGGTGACGAGATCGCGCTGAGCGATCGCCTGGAACACCAGGCGGCCGATGCCCGGCAGGTTGAAGACGTTCTCGATGATGATCGTGCCGGCAAGCAGGAAGGAGAACTGCAGACCGATGATGGTGACGACCGGGATCAGCGCGTTCGGCACCGCATGTTTCCAGAGCGCACCGGAGCGAGAAAGCCCCTTGGCGCGGGCGGTGCGGATAAAATCCTCGCCGAGCGTTTCGATGACCGCGGAGCGGGTCACGCGTGCGAGAATGGCGGCAAGCGGCAGGCCGAGCGCGAAGGCTGGCAGGATCAGAGACTTCAGACCGTTCCAGATGCCGCCTTCCCAGCCGGCAAAGCCGGAGGCCGGGAACCAGGCGAGTTTCAATGCGAACAGCAGGATAAACAGCAGCGCCAGCCAGAAGTTCGGAATGGCGACGCCGACCTGGGCGATGCCCATCACGACGGTGTCGCCGGCCTTGCCGCGGTTGGCGGCGGCATAGACGCCAATGGTGATGGCGACAACGACCGAGATCGCCATGGAAAGGAGGGCGAGCGGCAGCGTCACGAGAATACGGGGGCCAAGCAACTCGCGGATCGGCACCGAGTAGGTGAGGCTCGTGCCGAAATCGCCGACGACAAAGCCGCCGATCCAGTGGAGATAGCGGATCCAGATCGGCTGATCGAGGCCGAGCTGCCGGTGCAGTGCCGCGATCGCGTCGGCGTCGGCATTCATGCCGAGCATCAGCACCGCCGGGTCGCCCGGCAGAACTTGCATCAGCAGAAAGACGATAACTGAGGCGGCGAGTGTCGTCAGGATGAGCGACACGAGGCGACCGCCGATAAAGGAAATCACATCAACCTCCCGGAAAGAGCGAGCGCTGACCGGCGCCGGGTGTGCCGGTCAACGTCAGGTCTACACCGGCCCCACGTTGAAGGGGCCGGTGCCATTCCTCAATTTTCCCAATAGGTCTGGGTCTGGTCGTCGGCCGGCACCGGCATGTTCTTCCAGAGGCCCTTCACCTTCTTGTTCCAGACACCGATCTTCGGCAGCGCGTAGAGGAAAACGTTCGGCTCGTCGGCTGCGAGCTTGCGCTGAAGCTGGCCGGCGAGATCCATCTGCTCGGCTTCGGTCGAGGCCTGCGTGAAGGACTTGTAGAGCGCCTTGTATTCCGGGTTCTGGTAGTTGAAGTAGTATTTGTCGCGGGCATAGATATCGAGGTCGCGTGCCTCGGCATGGGCAATGATCGTCGCGTCGAAGTCCGAGTTCTTGAACACCTGATCGAGCCATTGCGCGAACTCGATCGGAACGAGGTTCACCTTGACGCCGACTTCGCTGAGCATCGCCGCGATGATCTCGCCGCCACGACGGGCATAGGCCGGCGGCGGCAGCATGATGGTGATCTCGAGGTTCTGAACGCCCGCTTCCTGAAGCAGTTGCTGCGCCTTGCCGGGGTCGTAAGCATAGGTGTCGTTCAGATCGATGTAACCGGGCTCGACCGGCGAATAGTGCGAGCCGATGGTCGTGCCGAAGCCCGAGTAAGTGCCTTCGACCAGCGACTTGCGGTCGATCGCGTAAGCGAGCGCCTGACGGACGCGGACGTCGTCGAACGGCTTCCTCGCGTTGTTGAGCGCGAGCACAACCTTGCCGGATGTGCTGCCGACCTCGACCTGCAGGTTCGGGTCACTCTGGAACTGGCTGACGAGTTCGGCTGCCTGGAACATCGGGAAGGCATCGACATTGCCGGCAAGAACGGCGGCAGCGGCGGCCGACGGATCGCTGATGAACTTGAAGGTGACTTCGCTGAGCTTGGCCGGTTCGCCCCAATAGTCGGCGTTCTTTTCAAGCACCACCTTGTCGCCCTTCGCCCACTCCTTGAACTTGAACGGGCCGGTGCCGACCGGCTTGGTCTTGTTGTCGGCGGCCGATGACGGCGCGATCATCACCGCGTCGCCCCAGGCCATGTTGAAGAGGAAGTTGGAAGCCGGGCGCTTCAGCGTCACGACGGCGGTTACCGGATCTGGGCACTCGGTCTTTTCGATCGGCTCGAACAGGCCCTTCTGCGCGTTGGTGGAATCGGCGGAAACAGCACGCTCATAGGAGAACTTGACGACCGAGCAGTCGAAGGCGGTGCCGTCGTGGAACTTGACGCCCTGGCGAAGCTTGAAGCTATAGGTCTTCTGGTCGTCGGAGACCGTCCAGCTCTCGGCAAGCAGCGGCTTGACGCTGCCATCCTCGATCACGCGCACCAGACCTTCGAAGAGGTTGCCGTAGGTGATGTAGCGGATCGGGGCTGCGGCACCGGCGGTGGGGTCGAGGCCCGGCGGCTCCAGCACCTGGCCGACGGTGATCGTGTCCTTCGCCATCGCCGTCGTCAGCGACGCGGCGATGAAGCACGAGGCAAGTGCCCATTTCGTCAAGTTCATCATGGTTCCCCCGCTTTGCGGTTTGGTTGTTGGTGGTCCCAGTTACTTAGATCGACCGACCGCCGTCGACATCGAGCGCGACGCCGGTGATCATCGATGCCTGCGGCGAGGCGACGAAGGCTGCGGCTTCAGCAAGATCTTCAGGCTTCAGCAGGCGTCCGAGCGGAATGGAGTCGCGGAACTTCTTGCGGATTTCTTCGCTGTCCTCGCCCATGAAAGTGGTGAGCAACGGCGTTTCTCCGGCAACGGGATTGAGCGCGACGACACGAATGTTGAAAGGCGCAAGCTCGATCGCCAGCGCCTTGGTGGCGGAAACCACCCAGCCCTTGGTAGCATTGTACCAGGCAAGGTTTGGCCGCGGCCGGTTTGCGCCGGTGGACGCGATGTTGACGATGACGCCCGCCTTGTTTTCCTTCATGTGCGGCAACAGCGCCCGCGTCATCAGGTAGACGCCGCGGACATTGACGCCGAGGATCCGGTCGAACTCATCCGGCTCGACCAGTTCGGCGTTCTGTGGCTTGTGGCCGATGCCGGCATTGTTGATCAGGATATCGATACGACCGAATTTGTGGAGGCCCGCTGCAACAGCGGCTTCGACATCTGCTTCCTTGGCGATATCGGCGACGACCGCGATGGCATTTCCGCCGAGTTCGCTTGCCACCCGCTCAGCACCCTTGGCATCGCGATCGACGACGATGACCTTGGCGCCGCCTTCGACGAAGCGTTTGGCAATGCCCTCGCCGAAGCCGGAACCCGCGCCGGTGATGAGAGCGACTTTACCTTCTAGTGACACGTGTTCCTCCTAAGGCAATTTGCATCATGTATAGAGCGGGATGCGGGCGGAAAACCGCGCACACTCTTCTTCCCGCTCTAGCCGTGGTAGACAGAAATGGTTTTCATGCTGGCGAAGCCGTAGAGGGCCTCAAAACCCTTCTCGCGGCCATGGCCAGATTTCTTGACACCGCCGAAGGGCAGTTCGACGCCGCCGCCGGCGCCATAATTGTTGATGAACACCTGGCCGGCGTGAACGGCGCGCGCCAGCCGCAGTTGTCTGCCACCGTCATTGGTCCAGACGCCGCAGACGAGCCCGTAGGCGGTGCCGTTGGCAAGGCGGATCGCTTCTTCCTCGCCGTCGAACGGCATGATCACTTGCACTGGGCCGAAGATCTCTTCCTGCACGGTGCGGTGTTCATGCGGCACGTCGCGCAAAAGCGTCGGCGCGACATAGGCGCCTTCGGCCGGCGCATCGGCGACGATCGCACCCTGGGCTGCAACCTTCAGGCCGTCCTTGGCGGCACCGGCGAGGAAGTCCTCGATGATCGCCTTCTGCCGTTGCGAGACCACAGGCCCGACGGAGAGATCGGCGCCTGCCGGGCCGACCTTGAGGGCGCGGTAGCGCTCGCTCATGCGTGCGACGACGTCCTCATAGACGGCGCGCTCGACCAGGATGCGCGACGAGGCCGAGCAGGTCTGGCCGGCGTTCTGAATGCCGGCGTTGACGAGGAAGGGAACGGCGCGGTCGAGGTCGGCATCGGCAAAGACGATCTGCGCCGACTTGCCGCCGAGTTCGAGCGTCACCGGCACAGCGTTCTTGGCTGCCGCCGCCTGGACCGTTTCGCCAGTGCGGACCGAACCGGTAAAGGAGATGTGGTTGACGTCAGGGTGTTCGGAAAGGGCGGCGCCCGCCTCAGAACCGAAGCCGGTCACAACATTCAACGCACCCGACGGCAGGCCTTCCTCTTCGGCGATGCGTGCGAATTCCAGGATCGTCAGGCAAGCCTCTTCGGCCGGCTTGACCACCGCCGCATTGCCCATGGCAAGTGCCGCACCAAGGCTGCGGCCGAGGATCTGCATCGGGTAGTTCCAGGGGACGATGTGCCCCGTGACCCCATGCGGTTCGTAGACGGTCAGCACCGTGAAGCCGTTCTGATAGGGAATGGTATCGCCATGCACCTTGTCGGCCGCACCGCCATAGAATTCGAGATAGCGGGCAAGCGCCACCACATCTGCGCGCGCCTGCGTCACGGGCTTGCCAACATCGCGGGCCTCGAGGTCGGTCAGGAGATCGATGTTGCGCAAGACCGCCGCCGATATCCGGGTCAGCACCCGCCCGCGCTCGGTCGGGGTCATGCGACCCCAGTCACCTGCAAGGGCAGCGCGCGCGGAGCGCACGGCCAGATCGATGTCCTCCCGGGTTCCCCGGGCAATGCGTGCGAACTCCTGGCCGTTGGAGGGATCCCGCACGGGGATGAACTCGCCGCTCGATGCATCCTGCCAAGTGTTTGCGATGAAATTGCCGTAGGTCTTCACGTCATGCCTCTTTATCAGTCTCGCGCGCCTCAAGGAGCGCTTTCAATCTCGTTGCTGTCGCGTTGATATGGGCGCGTGCCAGTTTCTCGGCCTCGTCGAGGTTGCGCGCTGCAATTGCCTCGACGATCAGCGCGTGTTCGGCGACGGCGGCGCTGGCGCGCTCGCTGGACAGCGAGAAGGCCGGCGCAAAGACCTGCGAAGTCATGCGTAGCAGCGGTCCGAGCGGCGCCAGTGACATGTTACGCGAGGCGGAAACGATTGCCTCGTGAAAGTCGACGTTGGACTGGGTATAGGCGCCCGGATCCCAGCTTTCGACGACCTTGCGCTGCCGTTCGACCTGTTTGGCGAGGTCCTTGATTTCGGCCGATGTCGCACGCTCGGCGGCGTTGCGCGCAGCAACCCCGTCCATCGCCTCACGCACCGCGTAGGCGTCGAGCAGCTTCGGCAGGTCGGCCGTTGCGACCCTCACACCGCTGCCCGGCTTGTTGACGACAAGGCCATCGCGCTCCAGCACCCGCAAGGCTTCGCGCAGCGGCGTGCGGCTGATGCCGAACTCGGCGGCGATCCGCTCCTGGCGCAGCGTCGCGCCCGGCGCATAGACGCCGGCATAGATGCGTTCGCGAAGCGCCTGTGCCACTTCGTCGAGAAGGCGTGACTGGCTTCGCCATTCGAAAGATTGGTTCATCGATCCCTCCCAAGATCGAGGCAAATTGTATCCAGGATACAGGCCGTGTCAATCCGGCGATGAGGCATAAGCCCCACGGATTTTCAATCAGCGAGGGCCAGGATGCAGGCCTCGGCCAATCGCGACCGACGCGGGCGCGTTGACGAGTGGCTCGTCGCGGCTTCTATTAGGAGCAGCTGTGGTGGGAGGCTGGCCGTGCAGATGCTTGATTGGATTGCGATTATCCTATTTTCCGTAACCTGGGTGGCATTGGAGCCGATGATGGCGCTTGGCTGGCCGCGCCGGACAGACAGCCTGATGCTGGACATGGTGCGTATCAGGCAGGCCTGGATGCGCGAGGTCCTGACACGGGACACCAATTTCATCGGCGATGCCGCCATCCTCGGTCACACGATCAACTCGGCCTCGTTTTTCGGTTCGGCCAATCTCATCGTCATCGTCGCCATGAGCAGTGCGCTTTTCATTCAGCCGACGATCGGCCTTCAGTCGGGGATCATCGCGATGTTCGCGCCGATCGAACCGCTGTGGCTGTTCCAATGCAAGGTTCTCCTCGTCATGGCCACATTGCTGCGAGGGCTTTCCGAATTCATCTGGGCGGTCCGGCAGATCAACTATTGCCTTGCGGCAATCGGAGCCAGCCCGTCGCGGGACGAAGCCCGGGACATCGCCGCCTGGACCCACGCCTTGTCGCTGATGATCAATCCGGCCCTTCGCTCTTTCAGCCAGGGTGTTCGCTCCTACTACTTCACCGTTGCTGCGGCTCTCTGGTTCTTGGGCCCGATCGCGTTTCTCGTCGCTATCGTCGGCTCGGTGGGACTTCTCGTCTGGAGACACAGCTGGTCGGATACGGCAAAGGGCGTGATGGAGGTGCGCAAGCTGCTGGATGAGGGGCATCTGGCGGTTCGCGCGGGCGAAGCAGAGGCCCAGGTGGCGGCCCGCTCCCTGACGGCCGGCGAGAACTGACCCTCCGCCCGACCGGGCCTGCTGCCGTGGGCACTGCTTCGCACAGCGCCCGCCTTGCAAAAGGAACCGGTTGGCAAGCGACCAGCGCGATACCATCTAGAGAGTCTTGAAACGTCCGAAGGGGAACAGTCATGTCTGATAAGTCGATCAAGTTCCCCGGTCCCGACCATCCGATCACCATCGACCGAAATCCGGAGCGCGTCGTCGTCAAGCTCGGCGGTCGCGTCGTCGCCGACACGCGCAATGCCCTGATATTGCGCGAGGCGTCCTATCCGTCGGTGCAATACATTCCGCGTGAGGATGTCGACATGTCGCTGCTCGAGCGCAGCGATCACACCTCCCACTGCCCTTACAAAGGTGACGCTTCCTTTTACAGCATCGCGATCGGCGACCAGCTGTCGAAGAACGCCGTCTGGACCTATGAAGACCCGCATGCTGCGGTTGCCGACATCAGAAACCGGCTGGCCTTCTATCCGGACCGGGTGGATTCGATCGAAGAGTCTCGGCCCTAGGCGGGAAAGGGCGCGGGGTGGTCGGTTGCTCGCAGCGTGAGGATCGCTGCGTTGAGTGGCGTGGCCTCACTCGCTCCGAATCCGGAACGTTTCGCGCACCGCCCTCAGGAATCCTGCCACTTTCGGCAGATCACCCAGTTGCTGATGATAGAGATAGTAGAGGTGTGTAGCCGGCCCGGACCATTCGGCAAGAACCGGAACCAGCCGTCCCGCGGCAAGACCGTCGGCAGCAAGCGCATCGCTGAGCATGCCGATGCCGAGGCCCTCGGCGATCAGCCGTTCCCCAATGGCCGGATCGTCGACGACGATCGCCGGTGGGCGCTCAAGCGTGAAAATCCGGCTGCCGTCCGAGAGCACCCAGTGGGCGAGTTCCCGCCGCATGCGGGTCCTATGTGACACCAGGGCGACATGCATCAGGTCTTCAGGTGACGAGAGGGATTTTCCGTCGCAGTAGGCTGGCGCGGCGTAAAGGCGTTGTTCGATCGATCCGATCTTGCGATAGATCATCTCGCTGTCGACCGGCTCGCCCATTCGGAGCGCGACGTCGACGCTTTCGCCGATCAGATCGACATTGTTGTGTGTCGTCTGCAGATCGACCTGAACCTCCGGGCAAAGCTCCGCATAGCGCTTCAGGATCGGCGGCAGGAAGGTGCGGGCAAAGGCGACGGATGTGGCCACCCGCAGTCGCCCACGGGCGGTGCCATCGGCAGGCCCGAAGCCGGCGATGCCGCGATCGATGAGCTCTACGGCGCCGCCGACCGACTCGAGCAGGTGCTTGCCCGATTCAGTCAGGGAAACCCGACGCGTGGAGCGCAGCAGCAGCGCGACGCCAAGCGCGGTCTCGAGCTCAGCCAGGCGACGGCTGACCGTGCTCGGCGGAAGGTGCAGGCGAAGTGCTGCGGCTGAGAAACTCTCGGTGCGAGCGACCTCGAGAAAGATCCTGAGGCTGTTGAGATCGGGCGACTGGGGGGATTTCATGCGTTTCCGGAACAATCACTTCCATGATCGCAGGATAATCGACTGACAGTTGAATTGATAGCTTCGTCGCATCCAATCGAAGGAGCCAATCATGACCACTCGCAGACAAGCCTTGGGCCTTCTCGCCGCCACGGCGCTGTTGCCGCTCGCCCCGCGCTTTGCCTTTTCCGCCGCGCCGTTTTCGACCGTTGCCAATGCCGGTTACTACCGCTTCCGCTTCGGAAAGTTTGAAGTCACCGCACTATCGGACGGAACGCTGGCGCTGCCGATGGCGAAGATCTATCAGAACGAACCGGAGGGCGAACTGCAGCGCAAGCTCGACGACAATTTCCTCGGCAAGGAACCGCATCTGTCGATCAACGCCTATCTGGTAAACGATGGCGAGCGCCTGGTGCTGATCGATGCGGGATCGGGCGCCCTGCTCGGCGCCGCAGCCGGCAAGCTCATGCGGCATCTCATGGCCTCCGGCTATCAAGCCGATCAGGTCGATGCCGTTATTCTGACCCATGTGCATGCCGATCACTCCGGCGGCCTTATCGTAGACGGAAAGCCCCAGTTTCCGAATGCCGAGATCCATCTCGCCGACCGCGAGTATCGTTACTGGATCGAGCGCGAGGGCGTGACGACGATGACGGAGGCACAGAAGACTGACTTCCAGCGTGCAAAGGATGCTCTCGCCCCCTACATCGCCGCCGGAAGGGTGACGCGTTTCGCCGACAATGCGAATGTGCTTCCGAACCTTGGATCGATCCTGCGGGCGGGGCATACGCCCGGGCATTCCTCGATCGTGCTTCAAGCCGATGACAGCCAGCGCCTGGTTTTCTGGGGTGACGTGATCCATGGCGACCATGTCCAGTTCGACGCCCCCGACGTCTTCGTCAGCTTCGATGTCGACGGAACGGCGGCGGCTGCGACCCGTGCGGTGGCACTGGCGGATGCGGCCGACGACCGTTACCTCGTTGCCGGCGCGCACTTGCCGTTCCCCGGTGTCGGTCACGTCGCCCGCGACGAGACGCTCTATCGCTTCGTCCCCTGGAACTACGTCGAATGACGCACAAGGCTTGCCGGTCGGGTATGCTTGGCCTCCGCCGACATCATCGGGTCACGAACTGACGTTGCGGATAAAAGTCACCACGTCTTCGCCGCCATTGATGTAGGCATAGGATTGGGCCGAGCTGAAGATCGTGAAGGAACCGCTGGTGTAGTACTTTTCCTCGCCGGAAAGTTCGAGCGTCAAGGTGCCCGCTGTCACGAACAGCATCTCGTGCCAGCCCTGCGGGTCGGGTTCGGCGTCATAGCGCTCACCCGGCGCGAGCGACCAGAGCCACATCTGGACCTCGTTTGCTGCGGGGGCGGAGGCAAGCAGCCGCGCTTCGCTGCGAACGTCCCGGCCGCGCCATGTCACTTCGTTGATGTTGTCGTGGGACTGGCGCGCGGGATCCCTGACGAGATCGACGAAGCCGACGTTCATTGCGGCCGCGAGCTTGTCGAGGCTGGAGAGGCTGATATTGGCATCGCCCCCCTCGACGGCGACGATCATCCGGCGGCTGATGCCGGATGCTTTTGCCAGCGCCGTCTGGCTCAGCTCGTTTGCCAGCCGGATCCGCCGCAGGTTGTCCGCGACGTGGGTCAAAACATCCGATCGATCTTGACTGTGCAATATATTGCTCATAGTGTCTTTCTACACTGATCGACCATCAACTGCCACCGGTATCACAAGGTGCTTCCGACGATGATGGGCCGCCCGTGCGAAGCTGTGCCTACACGAGGGGTGTCATGTCACAGGCGGCGACAATTCTCAACGCGAGCTCGACGGGGCTTTGCCCGCCGTGGCAGTCGCATGGTCGCAGTCTGAAAACTCACTCCGCGCTTTCGAGGGGACCTGGCATGAAAATTCGCGACTTTGGCGTCGAAATCTGGATGAACCGCTACGAGAACCATTGCGAATGGAACCTTGCCGAAACCTGCGTCGAGTCCCTGACCGTGGCGGAACTCCTGGAGATGGCAGGCAAGACGGACACGATCCTCACCGAACTGCTGCCGCTGAAGCTGACCTATGGCGCGATCGAGGGCTCCGAGCGGCTGCGCGGCCTGATCACAGGCCTCTATGCGAAACAGCGGACCGACAACGTCGTCACCACCCATGGCGCGATCGGTGCCAATGCTCTGGTGCATGAGACGCTGGTCGAACCGGGCGACCGCGTTATTTCGGTGCTGCCGACCTACCAGCAGCACTATTCGATCCCGGAATGCTACGGCGCTGACATACAGATCCTGAAGCTGACCGAAGAGACGGGATTCCTGCCCGATCTCGAACAGTTGCAGCGCCTGGCAATCCCGGGCACGAAGCTGATCGCCATCAACAATCCCAACAACCCGACCGGCGCGCTGATGGATCGCGCCTATCTCGAAAAGATCGTCGCGATCGCGCGCGCCGCAGGAGCCTGGATCCTCTGCGACGAGGTCTATCGTGGGACCGATCAGGAGGGCGACGGTCTGACGATATCGATCGCCGACCTCTACGAAAAGGGCATCAGCACCGGCAGCATGTCGAAGACCTTTTCGCTCGCCGGGCTCAGGCTCGGCTGGATCGTTGCGCCCTCAGAAGTGATCCAGGCCGTTTCTGTTCATCGCGACTACAACACCATCAGCGTCGGCATGCTCGACGACCACTTCGCGGCCATCGCTCTGGAAAACAAGGACAAGATCCTTGCGCGCAGCCAAAGCATCACCCGCACCAACCTCGCCATTCTCTCGGACTGGGTGGAGAGCGAGCCGCTGATCTCCTGGGTCAAGCCGCAGTCGGGCACGACAGCGCTTCTGAAGTACGACCTGCCGATGACCTCCGAAGCGTTGTGCCTGCAGCTGCTTCAGCGAACCGGTGTGATGTTCACGCCGGGCAGCGCGATGGATATGGAGGGCTATCTCCGGATCGGCTACGCCAACAATGCAGGCATCTTGCGCGAAGGCTTGAGGCGCGTCTCCGAGTTCCTGTGGGAGCAACGGGTAGCCGCGGCTTGAGGGGAGTTCCCATCAGGGCCCGATATCCAGTTCCGGGTAGCGGCGGAAGATGCCGTTCTCGTTGAAGGCCAGCCGCCGCGGTGAAGCGAGGTAAGCGGCGATGTTAGGTCGCGCTTTTACCGAGGCATGCAGCTTCAAAAGCTCGAGGTATCGCGGCTCATAGTGGCGCATCGCTCTTGGGAACGCATAACGGAGCCCCTCGATCACCTGGAACAGCGAGAGATCGACATAGGTCGTGGCGTTGCCGACCGAATGGCCGCTGCCCTCAGGGTTGTGCGTCAGAACGCGCTCGAAGTACCCGAGAAATTTCGGGACGCGGTTGGTAACGAATTCGAACGCGCGCGCCTTCGCCTCCTCCTTCTGCTCCTCGTAGTATTTCGAGGTGGCGATCGGATGGTGCGTGTCGTGCACCTCGGCGATGAAGTCGGTGATGGTGAGTTGCAGGCCATTGGCAAACCAGCGCAGCGTCTCGTCCTTTGGCAGGAGTTTCAGCCTGGGACCGAGGTAGAAGAGGATGTTCGCCACATGCGAGATGATCTGGCCGCCGTCCTGCAGGAAAGGCGGCGCGAAAGGAACGTGCGCCTCGCTGGTGCTTTCCATCAGCTTCAGCATTTCGCCGGTGCCGCGGCCCGGTTCGCGGGTGACGTCGATGTAGTCCGTGTCGGCGTCTTCGAGCGCCAGGCGCACGAATTCGCCGCGGCCCTGAATGCCATCCCAGTAATACAATTCATAGGTCATGGATGCCTCGTGACGTTCTCGATACCAGGCTGATATAGGCGGCTGCGGAGCGAGGACGAGGGCGGAGCCAAACATGGATGCGCACTCTGTCGAGCAAGCCCCGTCCCATGCTATGGCGCTACGCAGTTGTGTCGTCGGCCTGTGCCAAGGAAGCCCTCGTGAGCAAACCGAACTATCGCGACATTGCCAAGCTTGCGGGCGTCGGAACCGCGACGGTCGAGCGGGTGCTGAACGGCCGCGGCGGTGTTCGCCCGGAACTGGTCGAGAAGGTGGTGGTTGCGGCGCGCGCACTGAACTATCCGCGCACTCTGCCCGATGCTCATCGCGGACTGCTGCGCATCGACGTACTGATGGTGCGTCCGGAGACGACCTTCTATCGCCGCTTGTCGCAGGCGTTCCAGCGGATCGCCGAGACGCTCGACCCGCTCGTCGTCGTGCATCGCAGCTTTACCGAGGAGATGAAGCCGGAGGAGATTGCCAAGCGAATTCACTCGTCCGACGTGCCGCGCGCGGGGCTGATCCTTGCTGTACCCAACCACCCCTTGATCACTGCCGCTGTCGAGGCAGTGGTCGCGCGTGGCGTGCCGGTGGTTCATGTCGTGACGCGGGCCTCGGATAAGTTGGGCGAGTTCGTCGGCATCGACAATCACGCGGCGGGGCGCACGGCTGCGCTCTTTATCGCGCGCATGGCGCGCCAAATCGGCCCTGTCGTCGCGCTATGCCACCCGATCTATCAGGTTCATCGTGATCGCCTCGCCGGCTTTTCGGACTATTTCGAAGCGCATCCCGGAGAGCGCCGGTTCGAATGGCTGGGTTTCACCCGCGATGAGGAACACTACGGTGCCGAAGCGTTGCGTTCGGCGCTTGAGATGTATCCCGATATGGCCGGGCTCTACAATGCCGGCGGCGCCAATGCGGCTTTGATCGACGTTCTTCGTCGGCATCCGCGCGGAAGTGAGATCTTCTTCGTCGGCCACGAGCTGACCGACTATACGCGCAAGGCGCTTGGTGACGGCATCATGGACGTGGTGCTCGATCAGGCGCCCGAGGCGCAGGCCCGTCGCGCGCTCGACCTCATCCTGCGCCGCATCGGTCTTTCGGAGATGGAGCCGGACAAGGCGCCCATTCGCTTCGTCACCATCACCGCCGAGAGCATTTGATCTAATTTGATCAAGGAAGCTTTCGCCGTTCAGAACGCCTCCTGCTAGATTTTTATCAAGAAGGAGGCCGGGGTTCTTTGGAGGAGCCGGACCGGAAAGCGGCGTCAAAAGCGCTCTCCTTCCTCAATGATTGTGCTGACCGCACGGCGGTCCGCTGGGAGGAGAGCGTCATGGATGATCTGAAGTATGGGACGCGCAACAAGCGTGGCGACTGGGCGCCGAACGAGCCGATCGAGACGGCGCCGCTGTTTGCCTTTCCGCCGAAGCTGATGGCGCTCGTCAAGTGGCTGCCACACTACTTCTTTCCGTGGAACGCGATCTTCGCCGCCTCGGCGGTTGCCTATTGGGCCTGGGTGATCCCACCGATCGAGACGATGCAGAGCCTAAGCTTCGGTTGGATCGCCCGGCTCTATGTCGTCAACGCCGTCTGCGTCTTCCTGTTCTACGGTGCCTTCGAACTGCACCTCTATGTGCTGAAGCGGCAGGAAACCCGCTTCAAGTATAACGGCAAGTTCCCGGCCGAGCAGAAGAGCAAGGCCTTCTGGTTCGAGAGTCAGAACCTCGACAACATCCTGCGCACGTTCCTGTCAGGCGTGACCATCTGGACCGCCGTCGAAGTCGGCATGCTCTTTGCCTATGCCAATGGCTATGCGCCCTGGCTGACCTTTGCAGACAATCCCTGGACGCTCGCACTTGTCGCGCTGGTCGTGCCTGTCATCCACGAGTTCCACTTCTTCTGCATTCACCGGCTCATCCACACGCCGCTGCTCTACAAGTGGGTGCATTCGGTCCACCACAATTCGGTGAACCCGTCGCCCTGGTCGTCGCTGTCGATGCATCCGGTCGAGCACCTGCTCTATTTCGGCACCGCGTTCTATCACCTGGTCCTGCCATCGAATCCGATCCTGATGCTCTACCAGCTTCACTATGCGGGCTTCGGCGCCATTCCCGGCCATGTCGGCTTCGACAAGGTCGAGGTTGGCGAAGAGACCCTCGTCGATAGCCACGCCTATGCGCATTACCTGCACCACAAGTATTTCGAGGTGAATTATGGCGACGCCCTGATCCCGCTCGATCGCTGGTTCGGCACCTGGCACGACGGCTCCAAGGAAGGCGAGGCGCGGATGCAGGAACGCTACCGCAAGCGCAAGGAAAAACTCGCGGCCCGCAAGGCGCGCAACACAGTCGGGGAGGCAGCAGAATGAGCAACGTGATCACCTGGGTTCCAGCCTGCAAACTGGACGACATCGAACAGGAAGGGGCAATCCGCTTCGACCATGCCGGCCGCACCTATGCGATCTATCGCGGCCCTGACGACAGCGTCTATTGCACCGCCGGTCTCTGCACCCATGAGGCCATCCATCTCGCCGATGGGCTGGTCATGGACTACGAGGTCGAATGTCCCAAGCATTCCGGCGCCTTCGACTACCGCACCGGCGAGGCGATCCGGCTTCCGGCCTGCGAGAACCTCAAGACCTACCCCGCCGAGATCGTCGACGGCGAGGTCCGCGTGGCTCTCGGCTAAGGCCAAGCACGCAAGCATTGACCAGGCCCGCAGGGCCTCCGGAACGCGCTCGGGTGATCCGGCACCCATTGGGAGGAAATCATGAAATCCATGTACCTGGCGGCAGCGCTTGCCGCCTTGATGGGAAGTGCTGCCTCGGCAGAGACGATCGGCGTCTCGATGCAGAGCTTCGACAACAACTTCCAGACCCTTCTGCGCGAGGGCATCAATGCCCGCGCCGCAGAGGTCAACGGCGCCAGCGTCCAGATCGAGGACGCCCAGACCGACATCTCCAAGCAGCTCAACCAGGTCAACAACTTCATCGCCGCCGGCGTCGATGCGATCATCATGACGCTGACCGATACCTCGGCTGCCCCCGGTATCAGCGAGGCTGCCGAAAAGGCCGGCATCCCGCTCGTCTACCTCAACCTTGAGCCTGAAAACCTCGGCAAGCTGCCAGCAAAACAGGCCTATGTCGGCTCCAAGGAAACCGACTCCGGTCGGCTGGGGGCGGAAGCCGCCTGTTCGCTGCTCAAGGAAAAGGGCAAGGCCGGCGATGCGCAGGTCTATATCCTGATGGGAGATCTCGCCCACCAGGCCTCGCGTGACCGGACCTCGTCGTTCAAGGAGACGCTCGCTGCCGGCGACTGCAAAGGTGCAACCATCGCCGACGAACAGTCAGCCGCCTGGACACGCACCAACGCGATGGACCTGACGACCAACTGGGTCACGGCTGGACGGCCGATCGACGTGGTCTTTGCCAACAACGACGAAATGGCCATCGGCGCCATCCAGGCGCTCAAAGCCGCTGGTGTCTCGATGGACGACGTGATCGTCGTCGGCATCGATGCGACGCAGGATGGCCTTGCCGCCATGGCCGCCGGCGACCTCGATGCCACCGTGTTCCAGAACGCCAAAGGGCAATCGGCCAGCGCCGTCGACGCCGCGGTCTCGCTGGTACGCGGCGAAGCTGTCGACAAGAATGTCTGGGTTCCCTTCGAACTGGTCACGCCCAAGAACATGGCCGACTACGCGGCGCGCAACTGATCCTCCCAGGCCGGCGCATTTCTCCTGCCTGCGCCGGCCATCTTTCTTCCAGCGGGATGAGTGCGCGCGGTCTTCCGCCCGCGTCCCGCTCCAACTTTTGGTCTACGGAGCAAGCCATGAACGGCATCGTCATCATCGGCGCCGGCGAAGCCGGCACAAGGGCGGCCTTTGCGCTGCGCGAAGCGGGCTTTTCCGGCAACGTGGCGCTCGTCGGTACCGAGCCGCATCTGCCCTACGAGCGCCCGCCGTTGTCGAAACCGCTTGATGGTGCTGTGCAGATGAAGCCGATCTGCGGTGCCGAGGCGCTTCAGGCCGCCGGCATCGACTATCGCCAGGGCGTGTCGGCGCTCAGTCTTGACCCGGATGCCCGCGCGGTCGCCTTGAGCAATGGACAGACGCTCGCCTACGACAGGTTGCTGCTGGCAACGGGTGCCCGCCCAAGACGGCTCCCCTGCCCTGGGGCCGAACGCGCACTCGATTTTCGCACTTATGCAGATGCGGCGGCGATTTTCTCTCGCGCCGAAAACGTCAAGAGCGTTGCCATCATCGGCGGCGGGCTGATCGGCATGGAACTTGCGGCGGTGCTGCGCGGCAAGGGCATAACCGTCAGCGTCATCGAAATGGCGCCGAAGCCGCTCGGCCGCGCCGTTCCGCCGCGCTTTGCCGCAAAGCTTCATACCCGGCACGAGGAGGAAGGCGTGGTCTTCTATCTCGGGCAGGGGATCGGTGAAATCACTGATGATGCCGTTCTGCTCGCCGATGGCAGCGCGGTGCCTGCCGCCATCGTCGTCTCCGCCATCGGGGTCGTTCCGGATACAGCTCTGGCCGAAGCGGCAGGCCTTGCCGTCGGAAACGGCATTCTTACGGACAGCTTCCTTCGCACCGGCGACCCGAACATCTTCGCCGCCGGCGATTGCGCCGCGGTTGCGCAGCCGGGCGGCGGCCACATGCGGTTTGAAAGCTGGCGCAATGCCCGCAACCAGGCGGAGGTCGCGGCCCGCAACATGGCCGGCGGCAGGGAGATCTTTGGCGCCATCCCATGGTTCTGGACGGACCAGTATGATCTCGGCCTGCAGGTCGCGGGCTTGCCACAACCGGACCATCAGATCGTGATCCGTCCACTCGACGGCGGCGAACTGGAGTTTTATCTCGACGGCGGACGCCTTGTTGCTGCGGCGGGTCTCGGCCTTGGAAACAGCATCGCCAAGGATATCAAGCTTGCAGAAATGCTGATTGCCGCGGGCATCAGCCCGGAGCCTCAAGCACTCGCTGATCCCGGCGTGAATCTCAAGGCGCTGCTGAAAAGTGCCCGGGCCGCCTGATGCAGACACTGCTTGTCTTTCAGTCGCTTTGGGCGATGGAGCGTCGGCATCCGGACGGCTTTGAGCGCAGCCTCGAAGAAAACATCGCCGATATCGTCGAGGCGGGGTTCGACGGCATCAGCGCACACTATACCAACCGAAATGACGTTATCCGTCTCAACGACGCGATCCGGGGCAGTGGATTGAAGATCGAGGGCGTCTGTTTTCCTCGGACTGTTGAAGACCTCAGCCTGACACTAGAGCTGGCCGCAGAGTTTCCGGTCAGCCATATCGACCTGCAGGCGGATATCCGTCCGCGTCGGGTCGAGGATTGTCTGCCGCTTCTTGACGGCTGGATGCGGCTTGCCGAGGGCGCCGGCGTGCCCGTCTATATCGAAACCCATCGCCACCGGATCACCAGCGATCTGCTGTTCACGCTCGACCTGCTCGACCGGCGGCCGGACCTGCCGCTGCTTGCCGATCTCTCGCACTATCTCGTCGGCCGCGAGTTCGCCTTTCCGGTCGAAGCGGAAAGCCACGCGCAGATCCGGCGTATCCTCGACAACGCCAAGGCCTTTCACGGCCGCATCGGCTCGTGCCAACAGATCCAGATCGAGATGTCCTTTCCGCAGCATCGACCCTGGGTCGACCTCTTCCGCGGCTGGTGGGGTTATGGCTTCCGGAACTGGCGCGACCGCGCCGCTGAAGATGCCGAACTGGTCATCACCTGCGAACTCGGCCCCAGGCCCTATGCGATCACGGATCGGTACGGCAACGACACGACGGACCGGTGGGCCGAGGCGCTCCTGCTTCGGCAGATGGTGCGGGACCTTTGGGTCGAGAGCGCGGAGGCCTACCGCGACGAACCGCAGGGTGCGCGCGCCTGACCTCGTCACTTAACAAAGGAGGGACGAAACGGCAGATTGTGCTCGAGGCCAAGCCAGGGCGGGTTCTCCGCATACATCTCGACGATCAGGTCCTTGATGAGCTCGATATAGCGCGAACTGTCGCCGGCCCGATGGTTGAGAATGACCGGCGAGGTCGCGCGTTCGCCCTCGACCATGCGGTAGTGGACGTCCGAACGGACCTGGCGTGCAGAAGAAGGGACGACACAGAGGCCGGCTTCCGAGGCGACGAGGCCGAGAGCGCTCTGGATTTCGCGCACTTCATGCACCTCGGCCGGGCGCACGTCCTCAGCGTGAAGCAGGCTCAACACATGATCGGCATAACTCGGGCGCGGTTCCTTCGGGTAGACGATCAGTTTCTGGCCGCTGAGCGCGCTTAAGGGCAGGGGAGAGGTCTCTTCCGCCAACGCCGTGCCCTGCGGAATCGCGATGGCGAGGCGCTCCTCGCGCATGAGGATGCCGACGACATTTTGATCGCTGTGGTGAAGCCGACCGAAGCCGACGTCGATGCGGCCTTCCTTGAGCGCCGCGATCTGCTGCACCGACACCATCTCGAGCAAGCGGATATCGAGTTCTGGCGCGTTCTGCCGCAGCTTGCGCACCAGCGTCGGCAATCCGCCATAAAGTGTCGAGGCAACAAAGCCGATGGAGAAAACTCGGTTCTGGTTGAGCCCGACGCGGCGCGTGGCCTCCACCATCTGTTCGACCCTCCCCAGAACCTGCAGCGACTGTTCGTAAAACAACCGACCCGCCTCCGTCAGCCGCACGGGACGGCTCTGCCGGATGATCAGCGGCACGCCCAACTCTTGCTCCAGCAACTGGATCTGTCGGCTCAAGGGTGGCTGGGCGATGTGCAGGTGCTCGGCGGCACGGGTGAAGTTGCGCTCGCGGGCGACGGCGACGAAGTAGCGAAGCTGACGCAGATCCATCTTCAAGCCCTCATTTGCCTATCATTGCGGTATGTTGCAGTGCGGTAACCGCATGAATCCACGGATTCTCTATCATACTATACCATAAAGGTATGATAACGAACCTATTTGGTGTTGGACGCTGCGGGGTGAGCGGCGCACAGTCACGCCATGAACACGACCCTTGCACCCATCGCTCCGTCAGCAACCTTCGTCCCCGTCGTCGAACGGATCGAGACGGTGCTGGTCGATCTGCCGACCATCCGGCCGCACAAGCTTTCGGTTGCGACCATGACCGGCCAGACGCTGATGCTGGTGAGGATCCATTGCAGCGATGGAACGGTCGGCATTGGCGAAGGCACGACGATCGGCGGGCTCGCCTATGGCGGCGAGAGCCCGGAAAGCATGAAGCTCGCGATCGATACCTATTTCGCACCGGTCATGATCGGTGAGGATGCGACCCGCGTGAGGGCCCTGATGGCGCGCATCGGCAAGGCGGTGAAGGAAAACCGCTTCGCCAAGTGTGCCGTGGAAACGGCGTTGCTCGACGCTCACGGCAAGCGCCTGGGCCTGTCGGTCGGCGAGCTGCTCGGCGGCGCGCTGCGCAAGCGCCTACCGGTCGCATGGACGCTCGCGTCGGGCGATACCGCCAAGGACATCGCCGAGGCGGAGACAATGCTCGACCTCCGCCGTCACCGGATCTTCAAGCTGAAGATCGGCGCGAAGGCGCTGAAGGACGACATCGCCCATGTGGCGGCGATCAAAAAGGCGCTGGGCGACCGCGGTGCGGTTCGCGTTGACGTCAACATGGCCTGGAGCGAGTTCGAGGCGGCCTATGGCATGGCGGCGCTTGCGGATGCCGGTTGTGAACTGGTCGAGCAGCCGGTCGCCTCGACCGCAGCGCTCGGCCGTCTGGTCCGCCGCTTCCCGGTGGCGCTGATGGCAGATGAATCTCTCACCGGGCCTGAATCGGCCTTCGAGATTGCCAAGACCAAGGGCGCTGACGTCTTCGCGGTCAAGATCGAGCAGAGCGGCGGGCTCTTCAATGCGCAGCGCGTGGCCGCGATCGCCGATGCCGCCGGCATCGAGCTTTATGGCGGCACGATGCTGGAAGGTGGCATCGGCACGGTGGCGTCAGCCCATGTGTTTTCGACCTTCGCCAATCTGCAATGGGGCACGGAGCTCTTTGGTCCGCTGCTTTTGACGGAGGAAATCCTGGCGACGCCACTCGACTACAGTGATTTCGAGCTGACGGTGCCGGACGGGCCGGGCCTCGGGATCGAACTCGACGAAGACCGACTGAAGTTCTTTGCGCGCGATGGGCTGCGCAAGACGATCAGCGTTGCAAAGTGAGGATGGGGCCGTGCTGTTTCACGTAAGGATGGATGTTCGCATTCCCCATGACTTTCCGGCCGAACAGGCAGCGGAAATCATCGCCCGGGAAAAGGCCTATTCGCAGGCGCTGCAACAAAGCGGCAGGTGGCGGCACATCTGGCGGATCGCCGGCCAGTACGCGAACTACAGTGTCTTCGACGTCAAGGACAATGCCGAGCTGCACGAGATCCTCGCTGGCCTGCCGCTGTTCAAATTCATGCAGATCGAAGTGACGCCGTTGCTTCGACATCCGTCGTCGATCCGAGAGGACGACACCTGAGATTTCGTTCGGCCGCCGCCGGGAGGTTGGCAGGCGGCAACCGCTTTCAAGCTATCCAAGTGGAGGAATTATCATGAGCGTGAAGATTTTCGACAAGCCGGAAACCCAGGACTTCCTGAAGGTCTTGAGCGGCCTCGACAAGGACGGCGGCAATCCACGCGTCAAGCAGATCGTCCACCGGCTGATGTCGGACCTGTTCAAGGCGATCGACGATCTCGACATCACCCCGGACGAGTACTGGACCGGCATTGCCTGGCTGAACGAGATCGGTGCTGCCGGTCAGGCCGGTCTGATCTCGCCCGGTCTTGGTCTTGATCACTTCCTCGATGAACGCTTGGACGCAATCGACGAAGAACTCGGCATCAAGAACCCGACGCCGCGCACCATCGAAGGCCCGCTCTATGTCGCCGGCGCGCCGGCCTCGGAAGGTTTTGCCCGTCTCGACGACGGCCGCGACCAGAACGGCCAGCCGCTGATCATGCACGGCACTGTCTATGATGCCGACGGCCAGCCGCTGAAAGGCGCGACGGTCGAAGTCTGGCACTGTGACACCCGCGGCTTCTATTCGCATTTCGACCCGACGGGCGTGCAGGCGCCGTTCAACATGCGCCGCACGATCGTCACCGATGCCAAGGGCTGTTACAAGTTCCAGAGCATCGTGCCGCATGGCTACGGCGTGCCGCCGGGCAGCCCGACCGAACAGCTGCTTTCGGCGCTCGGCCGGCACGGCCAGCGCCCGGCACATATCCATTTCTTCATCAGTGCCGACGGCCACCGCAAGCTGACGACCCAGATCAACATCGCCGGGGACCCGCTGGTCAACGACGACTTCGCCTATGCGACCCGTGACGGCCTGGTGCCCGATGTCACCGAGCGGACCGACGAGGCGAGCATCAAGGCGAACGGTCTTTCCGGCCCCTTCGCCGAGATCGAGTTCGACATCCATCTGACCTCATTGGTGAATGGCGTCGACAACCAGATCAACGAGCAGCGCAAGCGCGCCGCCGCCTGATCGCCTCTGCGGCGGCCACGTGAGCCGCCGCCCCCTGACCACCGACATTGTTGCAATCGCCAGGCCGAATGCGGCGCGCCGTTTGCGGGAGAAGAACCATGTCTGCAGTTATCGACAAAGCCGAAGCCCTTGACCATCTGCTCGCGACCGCCGTCGAGGACGATCACGAAGCAGGCACGTTCCGTTGCCGCCGCGATATCTTCACCAACGAAGATCTCTTCGAACTGGAGATGAAGCACATCTTCGAAAGCAACTGGGTCTATCTCGCCCATGAGAGCCAGATCCCCGAGAACAACGACTACTACACCACCTATATCGGCCGGCAGCCCGTCGTCGTCACCCGCGACAAATCAGGCGAACTGCACGCGGTCATCAACGCCTGCGCCCATCGCGGCGCCATGCTCTGCCGGCGCAAGCACGGCAACAAGGGCAGCTTCACCTGTCCCTTCCATGGCTGGACCTTCTCCAACACCGGCAAACTGCTGAAAGTGAAGGACGAGAAGACCACGCAATATCCGCCGCAGTTTGCGAAAGATGGTTCGCACGACCTGAAGCGTGTTGCCCGGTTTCAGAGCTATCGAGGCTTCCTGTTCGGCAGCCTGAACCCTGACGTTTCGTCGCTCGAAGACTACCTCGGCGAAACCAAGGTCATCATCGACCAGATCGTCGACCAGGCACCTGACGGCCTGGAAGTGCTGCGCGGCAATTCCTCCTACATCTATGACGGCAATTGGAAACTGCAGATGGAAAACGGCTGCGACGGCTATCACGTCAGCTCCGTCCACTGGAACTATTCCGCCACCATGGGTCGACGTCACGAGGAGGGCACCAAGGCGGTCGACGCCTCGAGCTGGAGCCGCTCGATTGCCGGCGTCTACGGTTTCGACAACGGCCATATCCTGCTCTGGACCACCACCATGAACCCCGAGGTCCGGCCGGTCTTCCACGCCCGCGACGAGATCAAGGCGCGCGTTGGTGATGTGAAGGCGGATTTCATTGTCAACCAGACCCGCAACCTCTGCCTCTATCCGAACGTTTTCCTGATGGACCAGTTCAGCACGCAGATCCGCGTCACCCGCCCGATCAGCGTCGACAAGACCGAGATCAGCATCTTCTGTTTCGCGCCGAAGGGCGAAAGCGCTCACGACCGGGCGCTCCGTATCCGCCAATACGAGGATTTCTTCAACGTGTCGGGCATGGGCACGGCGGACGATCTCGAGGAATTCCGCGCCTGCCAGCAGGGTTACGCCGGCATCACTGCACTCTGGAACGATCTGTCGCGCGGGGCACCGCTCTGGATCGACGGACCTGATGATAATGCCAAGCGCATGGGGCTTCAGCCACTGCTCTCGGGCGAGCGCAGCGAGGATGAAGGCCTGTTCGTCCGCCAGCATGAATATTGGGCGAAGGTGATGCGCGCAGCGCTTGCCTCTGAAAGACAAGGAGCGGTCGCATGAGCATCTCCTATCAAGCCGCCTGCGCCTTCCTCTATCGCGAAGCGCGCCTGCTCGACGACCGTGAGTGGGACGAATGGCTGACCTGCTACGCGCCCGACGTCACCTACTGGATGCCGGCCTGGGACGACGACGATCAGCTGACGGTAGACCCGCAATCCGAGATCTCGCTGATCTTCTATCCGAGCCGCGATGGCCTCGAAGATCGCGTCTTCCGCATCAAGACCGAGCGCTCGGGCGCCTCCACGCCGGAACCGCGTACCAGCCACAACGTCAGCAATGTCGAGCTCGTGGCCGATCGCGGTGAGGAGGTGGACGTCCGCTACAACTTCCACACGCTCAACCACCGCTACAAGGTCACCGACCATTTCTTCGGCACCATGTTCGTCACGCTGCGCAAGAGCGGCGACGGGCTCACGATCTCGCACAAGAAGATCGTGCTGAAGAACGACTACATCCGCCAGGTCATCGACGTCTACCACATCTGATGACCGCTGCCTGATGAGACAGGAAAGGGAGGAGCACCCATGGCCAGCTACAGGATCGCTTTGAATTTCGAGGACGGGGTGACCCGCTTCGTCGAATGCCGGGACGACGAGAAGGTGCTCGACGCCGCCTTCCGCAACAAGATCAACCTGCCGATGGACTGTTCCGACGGGGTGTGCGGCACCTGCAAGTGCCGCGCCGAAAGCGGCACCTACGACCTCGGCGACGACTTCATCGACGATGCCCTGACCTCGGACGAGGCTGAAAACGGCCTGGTGCTCACCTGCCAGATGAAGCCCTCGAGCGACTGCGTTATCGCCGTGCCGACGACGTCTGCCGCCTGCAAGACCGGGCAGCAGAAGTTCACCGCCACGGTGGCGCGGGTCATCCCGCACAATGATGCGGCGATCGTATTGGAACTGGACACGGACGCGGCACCCGCCTTCCTGCCGGGTCAATACGTCAATATCGACGTGCCCGGTAGCGGCCAGAGCCGCTCCTATTCCTTCTCGTCGGCTCCGGGTGATGAGCGGCTCGGCTTCCTGATCAAGAAGATCCCAGGAGGGCTCATGAGCACATGGCTTGAGCGCGCCGAAGCCGGGACAAAGCTTGAACTGACCGGCCCGCTCGGCAGCTTCTATCTGCGGGAGGTCCAGCGCCCGCTGTTGTTTCTGGCCGGCGGCACCGGTCTTGCGCCGTTCCTGTCGATGCTCGAACAGCTCGCCAGGACCAACCGTGACCAGAAGGTGCATCTGATTTACGGCGTCACTCGCGATCTCGATCTGGTATTGGTCGACCACATCGAGGCCTATGCGAAGCGCCTTCCCAACTTCACCTTCTCAACGGTCGTGGCGGATGCCGCCTCCAGCCATCCGCGTAAGGGCTGGGTCACCCAGCATATGCCGCAGGAGTTGCTGAACGGCGGCGACGTCGATGTCTATCTCTGCGGCCCGCCACCGATGGTGGACGCAGTACGCAAGCACTTCGACGACACCGGCGTGAAACCCAACAGCTTCCACTACGAGAAATTCACGCCGAATGTCGTGGCGAAGGAGGCCGCATGAGCGCGGCTCGCTTCGAGGGGCGCTTTGCCGGCAAGGTGCTGGTCGTCACCGGTGCGGCACAAGGGATCGGCCGCGCGGTCGCGCTGCGTGCCGCGGCGGAAGGCGGCAAGGTGGTGTTCGTCGATCGCGCCGACTTCGTCGCAGAGGTGGCGGCTGAGGCCACGGGTGCCGAGACGGCGGCCTTCACCGCCGATCTCGAAACCCACGAGGGTGCCGCCGCAGCGATGCGTTTCACTGCGGAAACATTCGGCGGCATCGACATCCTGATCAACAATGTCGGCGGCGCGATCCGCATGCGGCCCTTCGCCGAGTTCGAACCGGCGCAGATCGACGCGGAAATCCGCCGCTCGCTGATGCCGACGCTTTACTGTTGCCACGCCGTGTTGCCGCATCTCTTTGCCCGCGGGTGCGGCACCATCGTCAATGTCTCCTCGAACGCCACACGCGGCATCCATCGCGTGCCCTATTCTGCGGCCAAGGGCGGCGTCAACGCCATCACCCAGTCGCTGGCGATGGAGCTTGCCGAGCGCAACATCCGTGTTGTCGCCACGGCACCCGGCGGAACCGATGCGCCGCCACGCCGTATTCCGCGCAATGCCGCAGGCGACAATGAAGCCGAGAAGGCCTGGATGGGCGATGTCGTTAGCCAGGTAAAGCAGTCGAGCTTCATGAAGCGCTACGGCAGCATCGAAGAGCAGGCGGCACCCATTCTGTTCCTGGCCTCGGACGAGGCCTCCTACATCACCGGCAGCGTGCTGCCGGTCGCCGGCGGCGATCTCGGCTGACGGCTTTGAATTGAAACGCGCAATAACCTGGGGAGGAGATGATGCGCTCTATCGATGTGAATGAGGCAATTGACAGGAGCCCGCTCGGGCGCTTCCAGTGGATGGTGGTGGCGCTGTCGGCGTTGCTCCTGATCGTTGATGGTTACGACGTTTTTGTCGCCGGCACCGTGTTGCCGACGCTGATTGCCGAGTGGGGCCTGAGCAAGCCGCAGGCAGGCGCGCTGCAGGCCTGGGCGCTGTTCGGCATGATGTTCGGGGCGCTGATCTTCGGCCCGCTCGCCGACCGGATCGGTCGCAAGAAGGGCATCGCCATCAGCTTCGTGCTCTTTACCGTCTCGACGCTCCTCACCGGCCTTGCCAGTTCGCCGGAGCAGTTCAAGATCTTCCGGTTCTTCGCCGGTCTCGGTTGCGGCGGGCTGATGCCGAATGCCGTGGCGCTGATGAACGAATATGCGCCGAAGCGGCTGCGCGGCACGTTGGTCGCGCTGATGTTCTCCGGCTATTCGGTCGGCGGCATGGTTGCGGCCGGTCTCGGCATCGGTCTCATTCCGTCCTATGGCTGGAAGCCGATGTTCTTCATCGCCGCGGTGCCGCTTTTGATGCTGCCGGTGATCCTGTGGAAGCTGCCGGAGTCCCTCGGCTTCCTCATCCGTCAGGGCAAGCAGGAAGAGGCGAAGCGCATCTACGCGAAGATCGACCCCAGCACCCACCTCGGCCCGGCGGACCGGCTGATTTTTTCCGAGACGAAGGGCGCCTCGGCATCGGTGCTCGAGCTCTTCCGCCATCAGCGCACGCTTCGCACCCTCATGCTCTGGGTCGCCTTCTTCTGCTGCCTGCTGCTCGTCTATCTCTTGTCGTCCTGGCTGCCGAAGGTGCTGCAGGAGGCCGGCTATGCCGAAAAAGCGAGCCTGCTCAGCCTGTTCTCGCTCAATTTCGGCGGCATGGTCGGGGCGATTGCCGGTGGCTGGCTCGGAGATCGGTTCGGCCTGCCGAAGGTGGTGGTCGGCTTCTTCGTCGCGGCCGCGTTCTCGATCGCGCTGATCGGCTTCAGCCTGCCACCCGCCCTTCTGTTCTTGATGGTGTTCATTGCCGGCGCCACCACCATCGGCACGCAGATCCTGCTTTATGCCAGCGTGGCGCAGCTTTATAACCTCTCCGTTCGCTCCACCGGGCTGGGTTGGGCCTCGGGCGTCGGCCGCATCGGGGCGATCGTCGGCCCGACGCTCGGCGGCGTGCTCCTGGCGCAGGAGTTTCCGCTGCAGCAGAACTTCGCGATCTTCGCCATACCGGCGGCGGTCTCTGCGCTCGCCATGCTCATTTTCGCGATCAGCAATGCCCGCCGCGTCGAGGTTGCGCGGCTGGCGACAGCTTAGGGAATGGCGATGGTGGCCGGATCTTAAGAGCATTCGGTCACCGCCCCCTTGAGCGCGCCCTGTCGGTATCTACGTATCGCAGCGCACGTGACGCCAGGGCCGCGGCGCCGCGCCAGCAACATCGAAGCCGCCATCGCTGGCGGCTTTCCCCATTGGAGTTCCTGTTTCATGGCTTATCTTGATCTTCCCACGCACCGGCTTCACTACAGCATCGACGGCGACTACGGTGGCAATGCGCCCTGGCTGCTCTTCTGCAACTCGCTCGGCACCGATCTTTCGATGTGGGACGCGCAGATCGGGGCGCTTTCACCGCATTTCCGCGTGCTGCGTTATGATCGGCGCGGCCATGGTCGCTCCTTGGCGCCGCCTCCGCCCTATGCGCTCGCCGATCTCGGCCATGATGTGCTGGCGCTTCTGGACGCGCTTCGGATCGAGCGGACGCATTTTTGCGGCCTCTCGATCGGCGGCCTGACCGGGCAATGGCTCGGCGTGCACGCTGGCAAGCGTCTCGACAAGATCGTGCTCTGCGCAACGGCGGCGCAGATCGGCACACCCGAGGGCTGGGCCGCGCGCATCGATAGCGTCAGGACCGGTGGTCTTGCAGCCTTGACCGCTGCTACGGCCGAACGCTGGTTCAGCCCGCAGTTCGCAGCCAGCCATCGTGATGCCGTCGATCGCGTCCTCGAAAGCTTCGGCACCACCTCGACCGATGGCTATGTCGGCGGTTGCACTGCGCTGGCGGGCGCGGATCTGCGAGAAGAAATCGTAGAGATTCCCAATCCCGTACTCACCATTTCCGGCAGCGACGATCCGGTTTGCCCGCCGTCCGACCTCGAAAACATCGCCGCTCGCGTGCAGCGAGGCCGGCATCTATCGCTGCCCGGGCGCCATATCGTCAACATCGAGTCCGCGCCGGCATTCAACGCGGCGCTGCTCGAATTCCTCACTTGACTGGAACGACGAGCGGCGCGTTCCTGGTGACGATGTAGGTCGCGAGTTCCGATGCCTTGGCGGTGCCGACATTCTTCGCCACATGGGCAACGCCAGCCGGAATGAACAGCGCCTGGCCCGCCTGAAGCGTCACCGGCGCCCGGCCCTCGAGCTGGTATTCCAGCGAACCTTCGAGCACATAGGCGATTTCTTCGCCCGGATGGGAATGCTTGATCGACGCAGTGCCCGGGTCGATGTCGACGCGAACCTGCACGGCTTCGTGCCCGGGCACGCTGATCTCGTTCTTGATCAGGTCGGTGCGCTGAATGCCCTGCATCTGCTGAGCTTCAGCCATGCGAAGCGTCGTCATGCTGCCGGCGATCAGTAGGGTTGCGGCAATGATGCGGGTCGTTTTCATGGGGTTCTCCGTTGATCGAGTGCGCGTCGTTGGAAGCATCCTCATTCGAGCGGAGGCGTGTATGGGCCGTATGTCGGCCGGGCGCGCTTTTTGTAAGCCTATGTATTTCGCGGCGACGGCAAAGCATGGTCCGGCCTTGGCAGGACGGCGATCCGGAGTGCGTATCGCCGCCAGCCCGGCGCTCTCACCAGCCGCTATTCACCAAGGCTCTGCTGCAGGGCTTCGCGCGCCAGCTTGATGATATCGGCATGGATGTCGGCGCGGGAACGCTCGGTCGGCTCGCAGATGGGGTCGACTTCGCCGAAGGATTTCAGCGCTTCGGCGGCGCCGTCCTTGCATTCCGGCAGGAAGCTGAAGTGGTCGGCGCCGGCAATTGCCGCATAGGAGCCCTTTGGCGTCAGCGCCGCCAAAGGCTTGGAGGCGACGGCCAGGGGGATGGTTTCTGCGCTGCCGAGATTGATGAAGTGCATCGGTATCTCGATCTTCTTCAGGCTTTCTTCCCTATAGGCCTGGGCGAGACCGGGATCGACCAGCACGGCTGCTTTGACGCGCCGGTCAAGGCTCGATTGTTCGAAACGGGCTTTGTCGATGGTGCGAAGATCGAGCTTGTCGACCGCGACCGGCGTGTCGTCGACATAGCCCTTGCCGCCGGAAAACCAGGCGCAATCCCATTTCCGGTAGCTGTCGCAATAGCGGGCATAGGCGTCGAGGCTCGCCTCAGCGCCGGATATCTCCATGGCGGTCGAGCCGCCAAGAGAGAAGCCGAGGACGGCGATCCGGTCGGCGTCGATAACCTTGTTCCATTCGCCAGCGCCGGTGAGCTTGTCGATGACGGCGGAAAGGTCGGCCGTGCGTTCCCAGAGCTTCGGCGTGTTGGCGGGCGTCGAATCGCCGCTGGTCGTGCCGGGATGGTTGGGGCCGGCAACAATGAAGCCCGCCTTTGCGAGCGCAGTCGCCAGCCAGCTCATCGCTTGCACGCGGCCCCCGGAACCGTGCGAAACGACGACCAGGGGGAACGCCCCCGAGAGGGCGGGGGCGTTCCTTGCGGCCTCCGTTCCCTTGAAGATCTGGTTGTCGCCGACAAGGGTGGTTTCGCCGCTGGCCGCAGCCGGATACCAGATGGTGACGGAGAGATCTCGCCCTCGTTCGGGAGCCGGAACGCTGATTTCGCGCACGCCGATTTCATGGGCATGCGAGGGGGTGGCAGCGGCCAGGATGAAGATGGCGGCGGGCAGGAACTGGAAGAGGGGCATGGGCATCTCGCTGGGTTGAAAAAGAGGCATCATCGTCGCCGGCCTTACGCCTCTCTGCGTCCTTGATCACGATTCAGGTCGTCCCGAATCGCGATCTGAGCCAAGACTTCCCAGGTTGTTTGCCCACCAAAGGACCAGCTCTTGATCTTTCTGCCGTTGCCGTTCGTCGTCGCCTTGCTGTTACTGATCCTGCTGGTTGTCATGCTGCGTGGCGACGAGCCTGCGAAGCGCAATCGAGCGTTTCTCGCCCTGGTGGCACTCTGCGCCCTTCAGTCGGTGGTCGTCGGTCTGCGCTGGGGCTATGACTTTGCAGCATTGCGATTTGCTCTGCCGGTGCTCGCAAGCGGTGTGCCGCCACTGGTGCTCGCGAGTTTCTACAGCCTGATCCGCAGCCAGGAGCGAAGCGTTCCCGGCGCCGGGTGGATTCACGCGACGCCGACGATCGGCATGCTCATGCTCGTGCTGCTTGCTCCGGGATACATCGACTTCGCCCTGATCGTCGAGTATGTCGGATATGCACTGGCGCTCTTGAACCTCGCGCGTACCGGCACTGACGCATTGGACGAGGCGCGTTTCGAAGGTGCCGTCGCGGCGCACCGCGCTTTGGTGATTGCCGCGTTCTCGCTCTGTCTTTCGGCCCTCTTCGATCTTGCGATCATTCTGGACTTTGAATGGACGAAGGGGGCGAATATCGGCCTCATCGTCAGCAATGCGAATATGCTCGGATTGCTCTTCATCGGACTGACCGCGATGGTCGCAGACCGTGCACGAGCGCTTCCGGTCACCGGCACGATCGTTGACGAGGACCCAGCTTCTTCTGTGCCGCAGGACCGGGAGATCCTCGACCGGATCGAACAGTTGCTGGTCAGCCAGAAACTGGCCCGCGACGACAACCTCACCTTGTCACGTCTGGCGCGGCGCGCGGGCCTGCCGGCGCGGCAGATATCGACCGCCGTCAATCGGCTCGCGGGCAAGAACGTCTCGCAGTACATCAACGATTTTCGAATTGCCGACGCCTGCCGTCTCTTGTGCGAGACCGACATGTCGGTGACCGCGGCCATGCTCGAATCCGGCTTTCAGACGAAATCGAATTTCAATCGCGAATTCCGCCGGGTGACATCCTTGAGTCCCGGATCCTGGCGCGAGCAAAACCGGAAGGAAAAGCCTGGCCAAGAGGGCGGGGCGATCAACGCCACAGGCTATCGCTGACAATTGTGCCCGGCCGCCGTGCGGCCGGACAGGTAATGGGCAGGACCTGGCTGTCGGCCGCCGCGAGGCGGCCCGCCGGCTACTGTTGATCACCGGCGTTGCGGCCTACGGTGATCGAAAGATCCTTGGTCTTGCCGGTCCGCCAGACGCTCAAGCTCTTCGACGTGCCGGGCGAGAGGTCGGCGACCATGCGCGAGAGATCGCGCGGCGACTTGATCGGGCTGCCGCCGAGGGCGGTGATGATGTCGCCCGCCTTGAGGCCTGCCTTGGCGGCCGGTGTTCCATCATTGACGCCGGCGACGAGCGCGCCTTCTGCCTGACGGAGGCCGATCGCGTCGGCAATGTCAGCCGTCACCGGTTGAATCTGCACGCCGATGAAGCCGTGTTGGATCGAGCCGTCCTTCATCAACTCGGCGACGACCTTCTGCGCCTGATCCGAAGGAATGGCGAAGCCGACGCCGACACTGCCGCCGTTGGGCGAATAGATGGCGGTATTGATGCCGACCACTCGGCCTGCAGCATCGACCAGCGGTCCGCCGGAGTTGCCGCGATTGATCGGTGCGTCGATCTGGATGAAGTCGTCATAGGGACCACTGTGCAGATCGCGCCCGCGTGCCGAGACGATGCCGGCGGTCACCGTCGTGCCGATGCCGAACGGGTTGCCGATCGCAAGCACCTGGTCGCCGACCCTGAGGCCGTCGGAATTACCCCAGGCAACCGTGGCAAGCGGCTTCGCCGGCCTGATCTTCAGAACGGCGAGATCGTTCTTCGGATCGGCGCCGACAAGCTTGGCGGGCATTTGCGTGCCGTCGTCAAGGGTTACCGTGATGCTCGACGCCTTGTCGATGACGTGGTTGTTGGTGACGATATAGCCGTCCGCGGTGACGACGAAGCCGGAGCCGAGTGCTTCGGCCCGTTGGGCGGGGCGCTGCTGCGGAGCCGGGTCCGGCAGCGGAATGCCCTGATCGCGGAAGAACTGACGAAACTGTTCGTCGAAGGGCGAGTTTCCGCCGAGTTGCGAGGTTTCGTCGTCGCCGGCGTTGTCGGCCTTGATCACGGTGGTGATGGTGACGACCGCCGGCTTGTCTGCCGATACGATCGGAGCGAAGGAGGCGCCGGACGCAGCCGGGACCGCAACAGTTGGACCGGCTCCGGCAGCCGCAGCCGCTTCATGGCCTGCAAAGGCTGCCATGGAAAAGGGCGCGACGATGATCGCTGCGCCAAGGAGGGCGGCAGCACGGTACCTCATGAGAATGTTTGACATGATCTTGTTCCTTTCGCTGCCAGGTCGCCGAGAAACCTCAGGCGTGCGCCCCGGTCTGGGAGGCGAGCACGGCTTATTGCTTCGGTCGGCTTCGTGTGAGGGCTTGTGCCGATTGCCGAGGGACCGGGCCCAGCTCGAGCCCGGCGCCGTCGGTGACGTTCACCCGGAAGCCGGGTGAACCGCATTTACCTTGCGATCACGCCATCCGGGCGATGTCCCGGTCGAGGTGTCGAACTTCGTTTTGCAGCCGCGCATAGGATTGCGTCGGCAGCATGCCGTTATGGGCGGCGGCGGTCCTGACCGCCTGGGCGCGCACTGCGCCGTCTTCGCGTTCAAGCTTCGCATAGTTTGCCGCGGTCAGCTTGCCCTGTTCGCGGTCGGCATTGATCCGGTGGTTGTCGACCCGGAGTTCATGCAGGACGTGGTCGAGACGCGACGATGCCATGTGAACCGGGACGCGGTAGACCGGCATGGCCGGCGCGGCCATACCGTCCTGGGTGAAAATGCCCTGGTAGTAATCGCCCGTGTAGGCGCCCTTATCACTGTCGCGACCGAAGTCGTGGTGATCGGCCGCAAAGGCGCCGCCGGCGAAAGCGACGAGGGCAAGGGTTGCGATGGTGGTGGTCTTGAGGGGCGAGCGCATATCTGCATCTCCTTCAACGCGGGAAGCGGGAGGAGCTTCCCTGCAAGGCTGTCTCCTATTGTCGCGTCGCGGCCGAAGCGGTCGCCGGCAATATTCAGCCTCGGTTCGAAGGTAATACTTCGATGCGCGCTAGTCATGTTAATATAATGTAATATTTCTCGATTTTTTCTTGAAAAATCAAATTGTTAAAATTATGTAATAAACGCTATCAGCGTTTATCTCCTGGAGACTATTCTTCTCGCCATGCCGCGGAAAGGGGCTGCGGACTCCGTGTTTGCGTCGGCATCGATGACATAGCTAGGAACCGGCATAGTGCGCGCGAGGGCGGATCAACTCGCCGCTTTCGATCTGTTCCATCGCATGAGCGAGCCAGCCGACGGTGCGCGCAAGCGCGAAAATGGCGAGCGGCGCATCTTCAGGCAGAGCATAGGCCGCTGCCAGGGCGGCGAGCGAAAAGTCGAGATTGGCCGGTTCGCCGAGCAACTCCTCGCCGGCTTCGGCCAAGGTGGTGTAGAGTGCAGGCACCTCGAAGCTCGCCATGATCGCCTTGGCGCGCGGATCGCCATCGGGATAGAGCCGGTGGCCAAACGCTCTGACCACGCCGTCTGAGGAAAGCATTCCCCGGATCGCTTCGCGCACGCCACTCGCCGCTGCCTGTTCGGCCAGCCGCGTGACGCTGAGCCAGGCGCCGCCATGTCTGGGCCCGGTCAGCGCAGCAAGTCCCGAGAGCGTGGCGGCGGAAAGCGCCGCGCCAGAGGACGCCGTGACCCGGGCTGCGAAGGCCGACACGTTGAGTTCGTGTTCCGCGGTCAGCACCAGGCACTTGCGGATCGGCTCCGACGCTTCCGGCCGCCCCCAGCCGAGCGCCAGCCGCTGGTGCAGCGGCATCTGCTCTGGAGATGGCGCCATTCCCGTCGCAACACTCGCAAGCACATGGGCGGCCTCGGTCTTCAATATCGCCGGACGGCGGCCGAGCGCCGGCAGGTCGCCTTCAATGCGAGCAGCCAGACGTGCGAACGTCGTAGCCAGGCGCGATTGGCTGCCGCCGTGATCGCCGGCGGGAATGATCACTGTCTCGGATGCTTGCCAGAGCAGCGTTGCGACCTGCTCCAGCGTCGCGTCCTCGGAGAGTTCGACCGCATCGCGACCGCGATAGAACAGTCGCCCGCCGGTAATATTGGAGATCGTCGTCTGCAGAACCGGCTCACCCCAGCGGATCGCTTCGGCGGCGACGACCGCCGCCTGCCGCCGTCCGGCATGGCGTTCGGCTAGCCGATGCACGTCGTCGGCCTGATACAGGCTGCGGCGCGGGTCGGCTGGGTCGGGCTTGGCGCGAATACGCCCGCGGCTGACATTGGCATAAAGCGTCTGCCGCTTGCTGCCGAGCCGGGCGAGCGCCTCTTCGGCGGTGATCCAGAGTGTCTTCATGTTGATCGATTGCATCAAGATTGACGTCAATAGGTCTAGGTCGGATCATCCCTGGCGTAAAGGAGAAACTTGATGATGAAGAACGGACTTGAAGACGTCGTGGCCGCCGAAACGCAGCTCTCCCATGTCAACGGCGAGGCCGGCGAATTGATCATCCGTGGCGTATCGCTCGATCACCTGGTCAGCTACGCCAGCTACGAGGATGTCGTGGCTCTGCTGTTTGACGGGCTGCTGGGGCCGGCTCCGGATCGGGCCGAACTCGCCAGGCGCCTCGGGCAGAAACGGGCAGAAGTGTTCGGCCACGTTCACGCCATCGACGATGCGTTGCTGGAATTGCCGCCAGTCGACATCATGCGTGCGCTGATCGCCCGCCTCCCGGATGGTGACGATCTCGATACGGCGCTGCGCCTGCTGGCCGCTCCAGCCGTCTTCCTGCCTGCGGCGCTGCGCTTGAAGCGAGGCGAGACCCCTGTCGCGCCGACACCGTCGCTGTCCCATTCCGCAGACATTCTCGCAATGCTCGGTGCAAGCGTGCCGAGCAAAGAGGAAGTGGTGGCGCTCGACGCCTATCTGGTGACGATCTCGGACCATGGTCTCAATGCCTCGACCTTTGCCTCCCGCGTAGTCGCGTCCACGAAAGCCGGTCTCACGTCTTCGGTGCTTGCTGCAATCAGCGCGCTCAAGGGGCCGCTTCACGGCGGTGCGCCAGGGCCCGTGCTCGACATGCTGGATGCGATCGGGACACCGCAGAACGCGCAAGTCTGGCTCTCCGAGGCGCTCGATCACGGCGAACGGCTGATGGGCTTCGGTCATCGCGTCTATCGTGTCCGCGATCCCCGCGCCGACGCGCTGAAAGGTGCACTGAAGCAGCTGACCGCCGCCGACCCGGTCAACCGCGATCGCATTCAACTGGCGGAAGCCGTCGAGCAATCGGCACTCGCCATCCTGAAGGTGCGCAAGCCCGACCGTCCGCTCGACGTCAATGTGGAGTTCTATACGGCGCTTCTGCTCGACGCTCTGAAGTTCCCGCGCGACGCCTTTACCGGCGTGTTCGCGATTGGCCGGACGGTCGGCTGGGTCGCCCACGCGCGCGAGCAGGCGCTGGAAGGTCGTCTTATCCGGCCGCGTTCGCTCTATGTCGGGCCGCTGCCGCAACAGGCGGCCTGAGCGTCAGCGCGGCGCCCTATCGTGGGGCGCCGATCGCCCGCGCATTTCGCAGGTGCCGGACGCCGAAGGCCAGGTCTGGTTCGAGCTCAATCCGCGTGACGGCTTCTACATTCCGGCGGGTTTCGATCACCAGTATTTCAACATGACGGGTGAGAAGGTGGAGTTGGCTTTCGGCGTTGCGCCGGAGTTCTGACCTCATACGAAAAAGCCGGACAACATCTGTCGATGTTGTCCGGCTAAGGGCATCCGGAGACGATTTTGAGGTCGACCGGAACGAATTGGCGGCCGTCAGGCCGCCTTTTTTGCGTCGAAGGGAATCTCGATGTCGACGGCGAGCGTCGAGACCTGGGGGCCGCGCTCCATCGTTACGCGGACCTTGTCGTCGTCGATCTGCATGTGCTTGGAGATCGCCTGTAGGATTTCGTCGCGCAGCTTGGTGACGAGATCAGAATCGCCGGCAGATGCGCGCTCATGGGCCAGCAGCACCTGCAGCCGTTCGCGGGCGGCCGGAGCTGACTGGGTGCGGGAGAACAAACGGAACAGGTTCATGCAGCTTTCCTTCCGAATATCTTGCCGAGGAAGCTGCGCTTCTCGCCCGGGATGGTGATCGGCAGGGCTTCGCCCTTCAGCCGGCGGGCGGCCTCGAAATAGGCGAGCGCCGGGGCCGAGCGGTTGTCGGCGAGCGTCACCGGCGAGCCGACGTTGGAAGCGCGCAGCACGTCGGCGCTTTCCGGGATGATGCCCATCAGCGGGATCGACAGGATCTCGAGCACGTCATCGACCTTCAGCATGTCGCCGCGCTCGGCGCGAACCGGGTCGTAGCGGGTGAGCAGCAGGTGCTTTTCCATGCGCTCGCCGTTTTCGGCCTTCAGCGTCTTGGAATCGAGCAGGCCGATGATGCGGTCGGAGTCGCGCACGGACGAGACTTCCGGGTTGGTCACGACGATAGCGATATCCGCGTGGCGCATGGCCAGCGTCGCGCCGCGCTCGATGCCGGCAGGGCTATCGCAGATGACCCAGTCGAAGGCGTTCTGAAGGGCGGCGATGACCTTCTCGACACCTTCCGGCGTCAGGTTGTCCTTGTCGCGGGTCTGCGAGGCCGGCAGCAGGTAGAGCGTTTCCAGGCGCTTGTCGCGGATCAGCGCCTGCGACAGCTTGGCTTCACCCTGGATCACATTGACCAGGTCATAGACGACGCGGCGTTCCGCGCCCATGACGAGATCGAGATTGCGAAGACCGACGTCAAAGTCCACGACGACGACCTTCTCGCCATTCTGAGCGAGTGCGGCGCCCAGTGCGGCGCTGGACGTCGTCTTGCCGACGCCGCCCTTGCCCGATGTAACTACGACTACCTTGCCCATACGTCTCTCCAAGTATCTAAGAATTCGCCTTCGCCTACATCCTCATGATCCCGGCCGAATCGACCCGAATCATCCGGTGCGGACGGCAATCATCCGCACTCTTCCTTGCCTCGCCCTAGCCGAGCGTTCCCGCCTTGAGCGCTTCGCCGTCGAGCCAGATCTGCACGGCCTTGCCGCGCAGGTTCTGCTCCATGTCGTCGGCGGTCTTGTAGAAGCCGTCGATCGCAATCAGTTCCGCTTCGAGCTTGCGGCAGAAGATCCGCGCCGAAGCATTGCCGGTGGTGCCGGCCATCGCCCGGCCGCGCAGTGCGCCGTAGATGTGGATCGATCCGCCGGCGACGACTTCGGCACCGGAAGCGACCGAGCCGATGATCGTCACGTCGCCCTCGGGGAAGAACAGCGACTGGCCGGAACGCACCGGTTGGGTCACGACCATCGAAGGTGTTGCCTTGGCAGCAGCCGGCTCGGCCGTGAGGACGGTTTCCGCTGCGACTTCCAGGGGCTCCGCCTTCTCGGCCTGCTCTGCCATCTTCGCTTCGTAGTCGGCTGCCGGACGCCCGTCGTTCATGGCCGGCGGCAAGTCGGCTCCGAGCAGCGACTGGCGAGCGCCTTCAATGCCCATGATCCGGACATTGCGTTTGCCGAGCTGGTCCACGAGATCGCGCAGTTGCGAACGATCGATTTCGAGGCCATCGACGTCGAGCACGACGGGGCGCCGGAGAAAGAAGCCGGCGGAGCGGGACGCCAGATCGTCGAGCCGGGTGAGCCAATCCTCGAGGGGAAGCTCGGGGGTCAGCGCTAGCGCAAGGAAGGATCGCCCCTTGAGGCGGATCGGCCGGGATTCGGTTAACACATCGTTCATCTTGGTAAATTTTCCGTTGCCTCGGTGTATCGAGGAAATGGTTAACAAATGGTTAATTCAGCAGTGCGAAGGTTAATGAGGCGGGTCC